>JAQXXN010000033.1 GCA_029226085.1 Thermoflexaceae bacterium | reverse complement strand
GTTCATGTATTCCCGGTCAAATTCTATCATTGGTCTTTTCCTCCTCTTATTCCATACAGGAATACACGGTTGCCGTACCCAGACGGCTTCCGTTCTCATCCGTGACCAGAACAGTCTGACAGTCTGCAAAGGAAACTGCTTTCTTCAGTTGCAGATGCACATACCACGTTTTTCCCGGCTCCAGAATTGACACATATGGATCATATCTTCCCGCTATGTCCTTTATTTGTGCTTCTGTTATCTCCTTTTCCGTCTGGATACAAACAGTGTCACCAGTCTTTTTGGCTGCCTGTCCGCTTTCGGGATCCTGCTCATCCATACAGACACGGATAACCATCTCATCCTCCTGATGCAGTCTTGTCATCGGGGCGATGATGTCACCTTTCTCAATTCCGTCCACCTGCATTCCTTCCACCATAAGGCTTATCACCTGTCCTTTTTCCATCCCGGTCTGTTCTGACAGTTCCAGTTCCTTGATTCCATCTGCGGTTGCCACTCCTAGTTTCACATAAGAAGGCATATCAGAATTCATTACCGCTCCAGAAAGTTCTATTTTGTTTTCATCTGATTTTCTGACTTCTTCAATAATAATGTAGGCATAATCTTCTTCCATGTTTTTTTCAATCTGTTCAATATCCTGCAATACAGTATGAAATGTCATTTCGGACATCATTTCCTGCATTGCCTGCTGTCTTTTTTCTTCTTCCTCTATTTCCTTTCGAAACAGGATATGGTCAAAATATCCCTGCTTTACCATGATAAACAGTATAAAAGTTCCGACAGAAACCAGCAGGCATATTTTTCGGAATCGCTCCTTTCGGATGCGCTGCATGGATTCCTGAATGGCTTTCTCCTTTTCCTCTTCGCTTCTTATTGATTTTTCACTCATTTTTTCTCTCCTTCCCCTGATTCGCATATCTGTCCCAGATTATACATTCCCGTCAACAGATTATCCAAAAACAGGAATTGGTCTATTGCTTCATTTCCATAAACATGTCCCAGGGTATATAGATTGTATACAAGATAAGTATATTCCAAAAGTTTGGAATAGAAAACCCCAAAATCATAACTTGCATCTCCTGAATAGAATCCTGCAGATGTAATTTTTGTCTGTAAATCAGATAATTCCACACAGGCTTTTTGCAAGTGCATTTCTACTTCATATAATTTATCCAAAATCCCTTTCGCTTCTTTTGATGCCACAATCTGCCCCGAAAAATAACCACGTACCTCATCGGTAAATGAACTCATCCTCTTTCATACCTCCCAAACTTATCAAACAGCTCCTGTACCGCCTTACGTCCCACCAGTCTGCACTCACCGGTCAGCAAGTTAAAACAATACCTGTCTTTTTCTTTTTCATACAATATTCTTAAATCCGTACTCTGACGATACTGATATTCCATAATGGCATACCGCATTTTAATGTTTTGTTTTAATTCTTCCTCCCATTTAGCCGGAGAGTACCGAATTATTGTTTCTTCAGCATTTATATCTTCGGCATATGCCTGTGCTATCATTGCTAATTGTGCTTCCAGAATTGTCCTGTCTATACCTATCAATTCATACTCACCATCCACATTCCACAAGGCAACAAAGAAATTTTTCCGAACCGCATACCATTTCCCGTTGATTACCATATATTTTTCTGCCTGTTTATATTCTCTTAACAGGTTTAATGCTACGGTTACCTTTTCTTTATCTCTGTTCGCTATTTTTTCTGCAATCTGTGATTTATATTCTTCTCCGGCATCCACGGGCACTTTTTCCCGAAAACCAATGATATTGTTTCCATCAAGCAGCGAATTCAAGCCTATTATTTCATCGTTTGTAAATCTCATTGTATCCCTCCCAGATAATTTAACACCTCGGAAACACTTGGAAAATCCATCATATTCCTATAACATTCCCGAAATGCTTCCTGCGCCTCCCTGCAAAAGTTATGTGTAATCTTTAATTCCGAACCATTTGGAACCTGGGCATTAATTAACGCACCATGAAACTGCATTACCAGGTGAAAGAACGCCTGAAATTCTTCCTTACTCTTTCCCTGCCATAAATCTGTTGTCTCCAGTTCATTATATATTTCCATTGCGAGACGAAATGAAGTTTCCATATGTGCCGTTATGCTAAGTTGTGCCTGATATGCTTCAATCATGTTGGTTTTATCAAAAAGATATATCTGACTTTCTCTTTCTCTGTCTGCCATAATCACACCTCCCCTTATAAGGAATCTCTCTCTAAGATTAAATCGTTAATCTTCGTAATTAATGTTTCCAGTGCACTTTCTGCATTTCCAATCATGGCAGAGAAATTACTGTTTAATTCTGATATATCCTCTCCCAAAATCTTATATACACGTAAATATTCATTTGCAATGGCACCTTTTATACCATAAATGTTCTGTGAATATTGCTCGTTTAATCGTTCCAATTTTTTTACATAACTGTTATGATATGCATATGAATCATTCAGACAATGTTCTGCCTCTTCTCTTATGGCATTTAATTCGTCTATTTGTGCTTGTAATTCCCGAATTTTTTCTTGCCGTTCCCTTTCCCATTCTTCTTGCTGTTCTTCCCAGATTTTCTCAAGTTCGACAAACCCTAAATCCATTTTATCTGCCTTCTTTCTTTTTCTTCCCTTTTAATTGTTACTCAGATATAGATTTTTCTATATTAAGCTTCCCCCTTTAGACAAAGATTTACGTTCTTTTTTCTCTGTACAATCCATACGCTTATTCCAATCATTACAAGAACTGCTAACAATACCCCGCACGCAGCAGATGCCTTCATTAATTTCTCACTTTCATTACTCTCGGTTACTTTATTCTGCTGAACTGCAACATTTCCATTATTGAATTTCAAAGATGCAACTGCTGTCTCTATAAACAACTTATTGGTAACAGAATTATTTCTCGTATAAGGAAGTTTTCTGGCAAAACTTCCAATATAAGATTCACTTTCGGAAGCAATTGCAGAAGTCCTGTTCACAAAGCCATCAATGCCTGCTGTCAGTCTATCCTGTTCTTCCTTATGCAGTTGATAAATCTGCGTCTTTAATTCCGACAGATAAATGGAATATTCCGTATAGTTTTTTGAAAGCAGTCCGATATTAACCTTCTGGTTACTTTCTATGCTCTGATTTACCGATTCAAGATAGTTTCCGTACTGTCCTATTATTCCGGATATCTGACCTGTGACTTTTTCATTCAGATAATCTTCCGGATTATAAGAAGCAGCCAGCTGATTAATTAGCTCTGTCGTTTCCAGAATAGCCTTTGGTTTCACCGGTTCATCCTCAATGGAATATTCCGGTGGAACCTCTGTAAGTTCCGGTTTTTCCACAGATACATCATCCGGCTGTACTATCCCTACATATTTCGGTAATTCGGCAAATTCCGGTTGAGGCATTTCTTCATCATATATTATAATACTGATATCATCCGGTACGTTAAGGTCAAGATCTTCATGTGTAATTAATCCTCGCAGATTGTTCTCCGCCTTAGAAAAATTCCTTGTGTCAATTTTATCTATCGTTTCCGGTTGAATTTCCTCAAATTCATAAACCGGCACATTATCTGTCAAAATCTTATAACTTTCCAGCCATTCCGTGACTTCTTCCTGCTTTGTCTCCATACTTTCAGCAAGTTCCAGAAGATTTGTATTATTTTGCATTATATTATCCTTTAGCTCATCCGGTAATGTAAAGTCTTCCATCATATCTAATTCTTCCAAATCATCTGCACTTGTTACTTCTGTTCCTAATCGTTCCATGACCGGTTCGGATAATGTTGAAGCTTCCTGAAGCTTCCTGACTGACTCATTATATTCACTAATTCTTGCATTAATATTTGCAATCTCTGTGTTAATCTCCGTTATTTCATCAGCTACAAGCAATTCCTTCTCTTTTACCAGTGCTTCCCTTTCATCAAGCAACAACAGATATTGATCATATACCTCTTTACTCTCCTCATATTTTTCATCCGATAAAGTTATTGTATCATAGTATTCATTTACAGATGTTTCCCATGTTGCCAGATATTCCTGATAATCTTTTGTATACTCTGACCAGTCAGCAATTTTTTCCTTCCTATCTGCATATTCTTCCATTACTTTCTTCGCTTCTTCGCCATATGCCTTATACAGCCCTGAATTATTCATTTCATCCTGATAAATCTCATTGACTTTATTTTTCCAGTCATTCCATTTATCCACATTTTGTTCTAACAGCTGGCTGGAATAATATTTTTCAGTACTTTCGCAAAATTCCGAAAGTGCATTTCCATAATCCAAAACCTCTTTTGCCCATTGGCTTATATCTGTCTTATATTTTTCAATGTCCTCTGAATATTGCTTACTCAGTCCATTCCATTCTGACAGTTTATCTGACCAGACTGACAATTCCTCATGAAAAGTATCCACTGCCTTTACATATTCTGCAACTTCTCTTGTATATTTTTGGGTTTCATCAGCCCACTTTTCCATGTCTTCTGTCCATATTTCTGCCATATTATTTAATTCACCGGCTCTTAGCTTCATATCGTCTTCAATTTTGTCAAAATCTTTTTGCGCTACTGCATAACTGGAAAGATATAGTTTAGAAATGCTGTCTGAATACTGACTTGCATGTTCAACGAAACTATCAATAGGAAGCGTTTTAGGTTCATACTCTCCTTTCGGAATTGCTGCTGTTTCCATATAGGCAGAATAATCTCCAAGTTTTACTGCTGTAATTGCTTCAATCATCTCTATATTATTTTTTAAAAGCTCATCCACATAATCCTGCGCATTATGGAATTCTTCCAGTACAGATTCCATATACATATAGTTAAATGATTCATTAATCTGTGTCTGTAAAGTCAAAAGTTTGGTATAGATATTAATATATCTTTCCTGCGGAAGATTTGAATTTACCTTAAATTCCACCTGTGCAGAATATGGTTCCTTAGTATTAATGGATTCGATTGCTTCTGACAGATTCGATGGAAATGTCAAAACCGCACCATATTTTCCTGAAGAATATCCATTCTCAGCCATGGCAGCAGATACCAGGACATAGGAATCATCCAGACCATCTATTATGGCACTTGAATAATTTTTTACAGAATTATCCGCCTGCTTGACTCCGATATCCAGATTTACCACAGCTATCGTCTGCTGGATGTTATAGCTTTTTTCAATATCCTCCAGTGTTTCTTTGTACTGAAGTCTTATACCCGAATACATCCCTACTAAAAAAAGTGCCGTTACCAAAGTTGCCACAATCATGGATTTTAATAGTTTCATCATGTCCTCCTAATCATCCGCTTTTGCAATCTTTACCTGCCATGTCTTGCCTCTTGACACAAGAATGCCCTTATCCACTTCTGGCTGATACCCTCTTATCAATGGTATCTGAAAATATCCCTGTTCCGTTGGATTTCCAAGTACAAACCCGTTTTGTATTTCTTTAAAAAGCGGCGTCAGCATATCAAAGCCACGCAACTTTCCTGGCATAATTGTTACTGTCATTCCAATACCAGTTTCAAAAGCAGCCTTAAGCACCTGTTCCATTTCTTTTTCTTTCTTTTCATTTATTTTAATGAAATTATCCGCATCATCAATCAGGATAACTGCCTCTTTAAGCTGTCCATAGAATTCCTTTGCCCGCTGTATACCTTCCTGTTTCATAAATTCCTCCTTACGCTCACGAACAAATTCTGCAAGAGCAGCACGAAATGCATCTACATCTCCTCCGGATGAAAGATATTCCGTATTTTCTAATCCTGCGTAGTCAATAAGCTCTTCTGCCTTGGAATCCACAAGAAAAATTTTAGCCTGTTTTTTCTGATTAAGAATTAATTGTAATATATTTGTCTTGCCAGTGCGACTGTTACCAATAATCAGGTTATTTTCCCGAATATCCAGATGAACCGGTATCACCTCTTCACTTTCAAGTCCTACATATGCAAATCCTTTTGATGCCTTTGGAAGCTGTGATGTTGTTACATGGTCAGGAAGCACCGGAATTCCCTCTGCCTTTGGAGCGCTACACTGAAGACTGATATTATCAATAAGTTCATGTATTTTTTTCGTATATGAAAGATCGTCTACATATTCAACAGGCAGATAGCTCTGCATAATGTTGACTGTCTGCTGCTTTACCAACGCTCTTCCCTTTTTCTCAGGAAGTGTAAACTGACTCCTTCCCACAACGGACAAAATGTCACTGTTATCAAACATATACAGTGAAATTCTATTTTTAAAGTTATTGAGTACGGAATACCGTACAACATTTGGCCTGCTGGCTGAAATTACAAGAAAGATTCCCACACTTGCTCCATCTCTTGAAAGCCTTGCAAGAAATTCCTCCATATCAAATTCTGTTTCCTTTACCGCATCATAATTATCAATAAACAGAATAATCATTGGAAGTTTTTCTTCTGCCAGCTGATTATACATCTTGAAATTTATGGAAGCAGTTCGTGCAAATGCCTGTTTTCGTTCCTTTATTCTGGCATCCATAAGTTTTATCAGTTTTTTTAATTTTTCTATATCATCAAAATTTATGTAATCTGCAGTGTGTACCAGATTCTTAAGCTGTATCAGTGCAGAATTTCCGAAATCCAGGATATAAAAATTCATCATTTGCGGAGAATTAACTGCTGCAAGTGTAAGTATCAGATTCATGATAACTGTCGATTTACCAAATCCGGAAGCACCGAATACAGCAAGATTTCCATCCCTTGAAAAATCGTGTACATATTCTTTCTGACTCTGCTGTTCCGGCAAATCAACAATACCAATTGCTGCATTATCACAATATTCCGTGTATTTTGCAACATCTCCAATTTTCTTTAAATGAGGTGTTATCAGTTTATCCGGCAGTGGATTAAGCCATGGTCTTCTAACCGGTATACAAGCCTGTTTATCATAAACATCCTTTAAGTAAAGTACCACAGCATCCAACTGTGTTTCCTTGCTGTCTTCTTCTGTCAGTACACTTAAGTCCTCATTAATCAACTCCCTCTGTCCGAGTTCATTAATCAAATATACCCTGTCATCCACTTCCTGACTACTTTTACCTGCCTTATATGGTGCTCCGCTCCATGCCGATTGAAAAAGCTCATATATTTCATTGTTTCCGACCTGAAGATAAGCTCGTCCCGGCTGGGTGATCTTTGCTGCATCAGGTGTTTTCAATATTTCATTACTATCCGATTCATTCTGTACCTTTAATGCAAGCTTAAATCTGGAGTTACTCCATATCTGATCATCTACAACACCGCTTGGTTTCTGGGTTGCAAGTATCAGATGAACTCCCAGGCTTCGTCCAATTCGTGCCGTACTTACCAGTTCACTGATAAATTCAGGCTGTTCTTTTTTCAATTCTGCAAATTCATCTGAAATGATAAACAGATGTGGCAGCGGTTCTTTTGCCTCATGATTTCTGAAAAGTTTTGTATACTGATTAATACTATTTACATTATACTCACCAAATATCTTCTGCCTTCTTTTGAGTTCGCTTCTTATGGAAAGCAAAGCTCTCATGCTTTCACTTCCATCAAGATTCGTTATCTTTCCAAGTAAATGAGGCAGACTGTCAAATAAATTTGCCATACCTCCGCCTTTATAATCTATCAGTAAAAATCCTACCTCATGTGGATTAAAATTAACCGCAAGTGACAGGATATAGGTCTGTATCAGTTCCGATTTTCCTGAACCTGTTGTACCTGCAATCAATCCATGTGGTCCATGTGCTTTTTCATGCAGATTAAGATACATGATATCATTTCTTCCCCTCACTCCAAAAGGAACAGCAAGGGACTTATGGCAGGCATTTTTCTGCCATAATACCTGTGAATTCAATTCTTGCGGCTGTTCAATTCCATATAATTCAAAGAAAGTTACTTGTTCAGGAAGTGCTGAAGTTATACCCTTTTGATGTTGTATTGGGTAAAGACTTCTCGCCATTCCCTCAAAGTCAACATCATCTGTATCCTCCAGTTTTACATGTCTGTTTTCATAAAGACCTTCATTCAGAATCAATGTTCCGTCATCATGTCCATCTACTCTGAAGACTGTCTTAATATTCTCAGGTACAGTTGCCTGGAACTGCGATGTAATGATAATAGAAAAATCAAGTGCCATATCCTCTTTCTGAAGATATTCCATAATATTATGATTCTGAGTTAATTTTTGATTATCTATTATAAAAATAAAATGTGGAAGGAATACAGTTTCTTTTTTAGCTTCTTCCTTTTTTTCTTCTCTTGATTTTAATATTTGGGATAAATTTCCAAGAACTTGATCTCTTGCTGTTTCAGAACTTATCAAACCGGACATGTTAATCGAACTTATTCTGCAATGACCAAACCACCGAATCCATGAAAAATCCTCCTTATCTTCCTCTTCCGTAAGCATGACAATCTCAACATCATGATAACTTTGAAAAAAGCAAATTTGTGCAATAATTCTTTTTAGCTGTGCATGCACTAATTTTTTTTCTCCTACCAATGCCAGATGTGCTTTTTTAAGATCAATCACGCATGGCATATCCGGAACCGTTGTAAAATTCCTGCATATTTCTTTCATTTCTTCAAGTAGACTATCATCATCCGAAGAAAGTTCGTTTTCTTCATAAGATATTTTATAAGATGATGCCATATTCACTGTTCCAAGCGATACCGTAAGAAAATCTCCATCCCCAGCTGCTCTTTCATAAATTCTGGTTGAATACTCCCTGGCAAGCCTTACTGTTTCCTTAACAGATGGGGCATTATACAACATTGCTTCCCTCTGTCTTTCATAAAGACCATATAACTTCTTTCTAAGTCCCAGAAGATAATCTTCATAGTCTGCCTTACGTTTTTCTTCCCGAATCTTGGCTTCTTTCTTATTTTGTATATAATTTGTAATGGAAAAGATTGTTGTAACAATTGTTGTTGCCGCCATAAAATATACATAAATTGCACGTTTCATCATGATTCCCATGGCAACCGTACTTGCAACCGTTACCAGAGGTGGGATGACAAGTTTTGCCAAACCGCCTTTTTCTTTCTTTTCCTTTTGTTCCGGCTTAATGACATTCACCGTTTCTTCCGGCATCCGTTTTATGATTCTTGGAGGTCTCTTAAAAAAAGGAAAATCTTCTGATACTTTCTCAGCTTCCATAGTCCAAATTTTTTCAGCATCATATGTTCCAAAAACACTAATCTGATTACCATGGAAAGAAAGAAGATGCATACCTGTAAAGATGGCATCTCCATCTTCAATCTTAATTTCTTTCTTATTTGTTCTCATACCATTATGATAAATATCTCCCTGCAACACACTTAGACATTTCTTAAAATATCTAAGTGATGCCTGATCACCCTCAAGTATAATGTCATTATGAGAATCGCCTCCAAGAGACAGACTTGACATATTGGAGATATCAAAGGTTACCGATTCATAAAATGATATTATCCCCGCATAAACGAAACCATCTGCATCTTCTTCTGTACTGACACCTATATATTCTTTTTCATTGAATAATATCATAGTCTTAAGATTATCTTTTTCCATTTCATTCCTCTTATCTTTATTTTGTAATCTGCTCTCTTTCTGTATTCATTTGCTTTTCCAGTGTCTCTATCTGACTTTCTAATGTCTTAATTAATTCTGCTTTTTCCTCACCATTCATGGTCAGATTATCCGAAACATATGCCTTATACTTTATATAGGCGTACATCAAAAGGTCATTATCTCCAAGCCTCTGTGCCTGTTCAATTGCCGTTTCAAATTCAAGTCTTCCAATATAAATCCAATAATTTAATACTGTTTCTTCCGTCTTTATGGTAAGATTGGATAGCACATTTTCCTTTTGTGTATTGGTAAGACTTTCCGATACCACATAAGATTTTGCAAGAATAAACTTGGAATATGCATCCAGTCGGTTTACATCAATGGATATAACCGCATTCTGTACTCCAAAATAATCCTCTGCCAAATACGCCTCATAAGCTGAAATTACACTGTCATCATATACTTTTTCCACAAAGAACAGATACGCACATAACATTAATGCTGCAATTGTAATAATTGCGAAAATTGGCATTTCTATACGGTAACCAATAATTTCTGACTTACGAACAAGCATTTTTTTATCATGTTCCTGCTTGTTTTTTTCATTATATGCTTCAAGCAGCTTTCCCTTAACACCTTCAATACTATCCTCTTCAAGATACCCTTTTAATTTTCTGTTTTTTTCATACAAATCAAAGCCGCCTTCACAATAATCCTTAAATGAATATTTCGGTGCAAGAACAGCTGCCACAAGAGCCCTGTATTGCTCCAATAAATTGGTTTCATGGATTTGCTGATAATTCCTGTCAAGAATTTTGGGAATAAGATTGATATCATAATATATATTTTCAAAATCCAGTGTAAAATCATATTTTTCATAAAGACCAGATAGTTCCGCACAATTAATAAGGAAACGAAGTTTCACTGTTTCTCTTTCCTTCATTAGTAATTCCATTCTCCCAAAACCCTCTGTATTTAAGTTTAATGTATAGCCTTCTTCATCTTCAGAAAGTTCGCATGGAATAAGATGTATGTCTTCAAATGTCAACATCTTCCTGCTTCCTCTTGGAAGTATTGCATCTTTATTCATCACACGTATTTTAATCAAATTATCTGTATCCATCTTTTTTACCTTTCTTTTTTATCGATTGCTGTCAATATGTCTCCTCCAAATATTTGCTCTTCTTCAAAAGTACGGTATGCACTGACAAGGCATCCACGCATTCCGGAACGATACCAGTTTGGCATTTGTCCTCCCTTAACGTAACCGGCATCACATAATACTTTAAAAGCTGCTGATATCTTCTGACCTGCATCTATATTTATGTCATATGACTTATTATTTATTTTCATTGTTAATGTAATATACATCTCTATTCCTTCTTCTTTCTAATTCCGTGCCAGAGTCTTGCCATAAAAAAACCTATAATTGCACAAAAAACTGTTCCAAAGATAAGGGTTGTACTCTTCATCCCTTTATCTTCCTGTAAACCGGCTTTATTCTTTGCAATATAACTATTGGAAAAAATTCCATATTCCGCTACTTCTGAAGATATGATTGCATTTTTGTCAGTTTGCCTGAAACCATCCATTGATAATGAGGCAGCTAATTTTTCCATTTCTTCCTGCCTGTGTTTTGAAACTTCCGATTCATAATAAGTACTGGAAGGTGTTAAAATTTCTATATCATAGCCATCAGTCAATGCCTGTGAATCAAATTGCCTGTCCTTCAATGCCTGAATTCGAATGTCAATATCCTCACCATCCTTGTCATCTTCCGCTGCATAAGCTGTAAAAGAAATGCTTCCCGCCATCAGGGATATGATAAATAAATATATTATTTTTTTAATTCTTTTCATTTTCATGTAATCCAATATTTAAATCTTTAATTATGCTCTAAATCAGGAATTGAGCCCCGCCAGCTGACGGGGCCCTCATGATTAATTAAACTTGCTTGCAATATCCGAATCCAGCTGTTCCACTGCATTGGCTGTTGCATCAAGCTGTCCTGCAATGTCTTCAATCAGCTGTCTCATACTTTCGAACGATGGCTTTAATCCGTCAAACTGTTCTGCAAACTTCTGACTTGCCTGACCTTCCCACTCGTCCTGAAGAATATTAATCAGGTTGTTCATGGTCGTAACAACATTATTATATTCCTCTTCTGCATTTCTGAAATCATTTGCCCTGATTCTCATCTGTTCAGGAGTAATTCTTATCTGTCCCATATTTATGGTCCCCTTTCCTCTTATTTTAATCAATGATTTACCGATTAATCTTTGCTATTTTATAATAATATTTTATCAATAAAAAGAAAAGAAACTAAAGGTCTATTTTTCTATACCTTTAGTTCCTATTTGCTTATTTTTATTCAAATAAATTTCTCCAATTAAATACACAACAGTTAACTTTTCCAAATTTACTTATCTTGGAGTTTTGCTCTCCTACTGACATCATTCATTTACGGATACTCACTGAAATTAATCTTTCATGGCTTTATAATATCGCTTATCTATAAGGTTTTCGCAACATTTTTTCTTGTTGCTAAGAGTGCGTTTATATCAGCGTATTAGAACTAAATATTCTATTTTGATTTTGCAATGTTTGTTCGTATACCCAACTCGGCAAAATTTCGCTAGTGTCTATTAAATAACATCATGGATTCTTAATTGCTTCGCAAATACCGCTTGTAAGACTGAGTTTTATAAAAAGCCCTTACCATTTATAGCAAACTTTCACAGAAAAACGCACCCTTTTGCAACATTCTGTTACTAAGAGTGCGTTACATCAGCATATTAAATTTGCTATGTTCGTCCGTATACCCCACTCGGCAAAATTTCGCTAGTGTCTACTAATTAACATCATGGATTCTTAATTGCTTCTGGGCAGCCATGATGGTTAATTAATAGACATGGAGTTAAGTTGTTGGGAGTCCGAAAGTATAACCATAATAAATATTAGTTCTAATTTTCCACCAATTCCAATTCGTCTGGTAACAGAGTACACTGTATTTTGGGATTTCCCTCTTCATCTAATATTTCAACTTCATATGCCTCTCGTGGTTCCTCAAATACCATAAGTATAGTACCAATTTCACCTTTCTTTACACCATCTTCACAATCTTTTATAATCCTAACTGTATCATATTCCTTAAATTTCATAATCTCTCCTTACTAATCTTTTACAAAAATTGTTGTTAACTCAGGTATATCTGAACCAGTCTTTATTATCCAACCAGTTCTCACATTCACTGTATTGCCATTCGGTCCCGTAATTGGTATATCAACTGTATATCTCTGACCAAACTCATCCAGCTTTCCTAATACAGCCTCACTACTTGGCAATTTTTCATATATTTGTCTCATTAGGTCATCTGCATTCGACTGATTATATCCTAATGCACTGTCAAATACCTTAGCTTTATTCCCTCCTACTGGGTGATTTGGATTTAATGCATATTCAGTTAATTTCTTAGAATTAATAGTTGCACTTTCAACATTAGGTATTGCATTATCTATTGCATTACTACCACTCTCACATTTTCCACTCCGATATCCCTTTCCAAAATGATACAGTGAATATA
>JAQXXN010000032.1 GCA_029226085.1 Thermoflexaceae bacterium | reverse complement strand
ATCCTTATTTTGTAAACTTTGACAATACACCGTTAATAAAGGAGAAGGAATCGTCCCCGCCGAATTTCTTGGCAAGCTCCACCGCCTCATTGATGGCAACACTTTCCGGAATGGTCTCATCAAATATCATCTCATAAACGGCAAGTCTTAAAATCGTAAGCTCGACCTTTCCAATCCGGTCCAGATTCCATCCGGATGCCTTTTCACTGATCATCTTGTCAATTTCTTCCAGCTTCTCTCTTGTAGAGGATACTTTACCGTTAATGTAATTCTTTTCCTCCTCAGTGGCATCACAAAGCTCCTGCATGTATAATTCATCCTGAATATTCAGTTCTTCCATGTCATAAAATTCCGTCCGGAACAACATTAAAAAAGCATGTTCTCTTTGTCTTCTCCTAGTCATAAATTCCTCCAAACCTTTCTCGTAAAAAAAGATGTCTTCGTAAAAAAGACATCTTTTATTATAGCAAACTTATTTTGCGTTGTCGATATTTACTCCCGCAATTCTCACATTAACCGTATTCACTTCAAGACCTGTCATTGTTTCAATCGCAGATTTCACCTTATCCTGCACCTGTGCCGAAACCTTCGGAATACTGTAACCGTATTCCAGTATGATTGCCAGTGTCACCTTGGCCGAATTCTCTGAAATCTCAATCCTTACACCCTTAGACAAATTCTTAAAACCAAGCATGGTTACGATTTCGTTGGTGGTTGTTCCCTGCATGGAAGAAACGCCCTTTACTTCCAGTGCTGCAACGGCAGCGATTGCCATGACCACTTCCGCAGAAACTTTTATATCACCGATTTCCGATTTATCATTTATCACATAATTTTCCTTATTCTTACTTTTAATATCCATTGCCATAAAATGGTACCTCCCAAAGCTCTTTATACTATGTATTATACCAAACTGTGGAATTATTGCAAATTATTTATTGGCGATATTACAATTTTATCCGCAGGACAGTCTGTTTTTCTCTTGACAATGTCCTCAATCTGCGCTCTCTGCACATCCGAAAGCTCCGATACATTCACAACCACATCCACTCCGTCATCTACAATTGTAACAACACACTCCCCGTATCCCTTTGCCTCCAGTAAAAGCTCTGCCGCCATTTCTTTTTCCGAAATTTCCGTCATTTCAATCATTTCATTGATTGCAGCCTGTTTGGAGGATTCATCCAGATTGGTATTGTCAATAATCTGATACAAGGTTTCCTTATTGGCCGCACGCACCTGTTCACGGTTTAGCTTTACCTCAGAAATCATTGCCGCATTGCTAATCTGCGTGGAAGTCATGACGGCCGTACCCGGTTCCATGAGACTTGTTTCATCAATGTCCACATCATTACTGTATATGTCGTAAATTTCTTCATTATCATTTTCAACGGGAGCATTTGCTTCCTTCATCTCTCCGTCTATTGAGCTTATGTAATTAATATACCCTGCTACCGCAATCATTATTGCAAGAACCGTGATAATAATCTGATTTCGTTTAAAAATCTTTTTCATACTTCCTCCTAATTCATGAATAAAACTTTAATCCGGTTATAGTCCACACCCGTAAGTACTTTAGCAGCTTCCGTAATATCCTTTGTCACACTGGCATCTCCCTTGTATACTATCAGCACACCACAAATGGATGGCTTTGTTTCCATTACCACATACGGATCATCTCCCGCATACAGATAGTCTTCTGTTGTACTTTGCTTTTCCTGTGTCCTGTTTCCGCCTGCCGAATCCTCTTCTTCGCTTTTTTCCGATTCCGTATTTTTACTGCTTACCAATATCTTTTCTCCGGAATCTTCATAAGTTACCATGACACTGACCGCCGAAACCCCATCTATTTTTGCCAGTATTTCTTCCATGGAGGAAGCAAGGTCATCCGTGGAACGGATAGCGGTATTCCCATTCTGTACTGGAATTTCCTCTTTTTTCTTTTCTTTTGATGAATCCGTAAAACAGGATAATACCAGTAAGATTCCTGCAAAAAGTATTAATAACAGTTTTCCGATTCCAAGTTCTTTTATTTTCTTATAATATTCTTTAACCATATGACACCTTATTTAATAATATTTATATTATCTGTTTCGATATTATAGAATTGTGAAATTTTATTTTTTATATTAATTATCTGTACACTTTCCGCATTTTCATTTGCATTCAGTACAATCTCCTTAATCCGGATGGATTCTTCTTCATATTTTTTTGCCACAACTGCCGTGACTCCTGTAATTGCAAGAAAATTTCCGCTTTCTGTGTCCATGTTAAAAGTAACATCCACTGAATTAGCCACAAGCTGCTCAGATTCAATGATTTCTGTAATATTTGCAATCATCTGATCCTTGTATTCGCTTATGACGGCTTCTGTCCTCATCTGGTCATATTCATTAAAATACATGTTCTGATCCCGGACCTCACTCTTCAACAGATATTGATCCATTACGTCAGAAAAACTGCCACTTTGGTTCAACAGTTCATACACCGGTGTAACAATTATAATAATCAGAACCATTCCCGTAAATAAATTGATATATTTCTTATATTCTTCCTTTGGTACAAGCTCCAATACCACAAAAGAAATCAGACTGAAAATCACTATTTTCCGAATGATTGATAAAATTTCCTGAAACATTTTACACTCCCGTTGCCATGCAGATGATTCCGATTGTTATCATTAGTATGATACAGCTTGTACACAATACATACTGAAGGATTCCAAGACCGTCCGAAATGGAATGAATGCCGTCTATCACCTTTTTTTCTGCCACCGGTTCCGTAATTGCCCCAAGGAAATGAAAAACCAGATTCATTGCAGCTAATTTTAATAGTGGTATGGCTGCTATCAAAATGACAGCAACAAGACCTGCCGCCCCGATTGTATTTTTAATCAGGTTTCCGGTTGTGGCAACTGTTTCCGCAACACTTTCCACACCGTTTCCGATACCCGGAATCACCGAAATGGTTTTTTTTAGAAATGTATTCTTAAGGGAATCCGACAGCGGTACTGTCATGCTCTTTATGGATGTCATTCCCACAATAATGCCTATCATCGTCCGGTTCACATACAGAATGACTTTTTTAATCAGCATGCACATGCTGCCAAATTTTTTATCATCCGATGCATTATTGATAATACTGATAATCACATAATAATTGATTAAGGGAAGAATGAATTTTACCACCATTACCTGCACCAGACTGATGCATACTCCCGTCCACTGATACATTATGCTTCCTGTAAGGCTCCCCTTTGTAAAAGTTACCGCACAGAAAAACGTTGGAATCAATGCATATAAAAACTCCATTACCTTACCGGCTGCTTCGTTCACTATAGAAAATCCTTCCGCAAAGGAAACAAACAACATGGTCATGACCGCAGTATAAGTAATAAAAGCACCTGTTTTCATTACCATCCCGTCATTTAATATTCCTGTCATGTTTTTAAAGACAGCACCGGCAATAATGATACCGACCGTTATCAGAACAGTTTTAACACAGTGCGAAAGTTCTGATAAAAAAAGTTCCAAAATACGCCCAATGATTTCATTTTCGAAATGAAATCCGGAAGAATAGATATACTTTACAAGTGAGGTAAAATCTAGATTAAAATATTCATCCTCCATATAGCCGTCAACTGATTCCAAATCATACTCATCCAATGAGGCGGCATCTACTTTTTCTGTAATCATTCCCCCAAAAAATATAAAACTAATCAGTAAAAGAACCAATCCAGCATTTTTCTTTTTCATTTCCTACCCCAGATATGTATTGATTATCTTTATCAGTGAGAAAAGTATGGAAGACCCCAGTGTCATTATGGTTATTTTCCCAAAAATGACGATCTGTGTGGCAACGGAATGATATCCAGCATCTTTGCAGATTCCCGCTGACAGCTCACAAATATAACTGATTCCCAGCATTTTTATGAGAATTTCCATAAAATCAAATCCGCTTTCAAACATTTTACCGGCTTCCTGCATCATATCCATGAGACCTGCAATCTTTACCATGATATAATAAAAAATCAGTATGGAAACAAAGAGTCCTATAAGCATCCCATATTCACTTTTAATACTTTTAAAATAGTTTGCAAAAACAACCCCTGCAATGCCAATTAAGGCTATTCTTAAAACAATCATAAAAACCTCTTACAGCGAAAATAACTTTTTAATTGTTTCAAACAATTCATAGATGTATGGAACAATCCAGAAAAGAACCAGAATTAATCCTGCCAGGCTGGTTAAAAAGGCATGTTCTTCTCTTCCGCTGTGTTTTAGTATCTGGCTGATTACGGATACCAGTATTCCTACCGCCGCAATCCTGAAAATCAAACTTACATCCATCATTTTCTCCTGCTATATAACAATAATGATTATGAACAGACCTGTTAAAATCCCCATGCTTCGGTATAGTCTGGATTTTACCGCATATTCTGATTTCAGGTGATTTACATGCTCATCCAATGTCCGGACATAATTGTCAATAATTCCCGAAAGCCTGTCCTCATTCAGATTAATGATTCTGTTTCCAAAACTTTCCAGAATCTTGATATCCTCTGTTTTTAGTGCTGTATGCCGTAATACATCCAGACTTTCTTTCCAGGCATGAATAAAGTCATATTCCCCGGAAATCCGAATTTTCTCATGCAGACATAAAAGCCATTCCTTCTCCCTTCCGTCCACCTTTAAGGAAGCTGCCAGGATTACCTCGGGCAGTATTTCTTTTCCGTAACTTGCCTCATTGAGAATTTCTTCCATGATGAATCGTATTGTACATAGCATATCAATTCTCTTCTTCATTACTGCCGACAACTGATACCCAATGAGGGCGGCAGACATCCCAATCATTACAATTCCAATTAGCTTAACCAAAAAATTCACCTGCCATGTCATAGTCTTTATCATAAACCTTTCTTACTCTTCTTCCGGTACTGTCCATGTCACACACAATGTATCTTTCAAAAAACTTTTCTTCCATTAACTGTTTCATTCCCTCTTTCCTTTCGATTTCCCTGACTGAAGACCCATGAATGGTTGCAAGAATATTGCACCCACATAAAGCAGCGTATTCGATTGCCCTGCTGTCTTCCACGCTTCCGAGTTCATCCACGGCAATTACATCCGGATTCATGGAACGTACTAACATCAGCATGCCATCCTTTTTCTGACAGCAATCAAGGACATCCGTCCGGATTCCCACATCATTCTGTGGTTTGCCAAGATAGCAGGCTGCAATTTCCGAACGTTCATCCACAACACCAACTGTATGTCCGGCAAACCCACCCTGACCGTTGCTCATTAGCCGGACAATATCACGAAGGAGTGTGGTTTTCCCCATTCCCGGACGTGATATGATTAACGTGTTCCGGAATTTTCCTTCTTTCTGAAGCATGAATGCCACATTCTCACCGCATCCGACAACCTGATTGGAAATACGGATATTGAGGGACTGAATATTTCGAATGGTTCTTATGTCATTATTTTCATAGACTACCTTTCCGCAGATTCCGATTCTGTGTCCACCTCTTACCGTAATAAATCCTTTTTTTACCTCGTCCTGGAAGGCATAAAGAGAATAATTGGTGATATATTCCATGGTTTCTTTAATATCTGCTTCCCTTACAATCAAAGCACCTTCATCCAGGCTTTCCTCTAATCGCCCATTATCCAGAAAATACTCCTTATCATTTACAACCAGAATAACCGGTTTATCCGTTCTAAGCCGTATTTCATTTAATTCCTTATCCTCTATCGGTTCGAATTCCCGCCTCATTCCGGTTGATACGAGACGTAAAACATCTTTTCTCATGAACATTCATCACATCCTTTATTGCAATATATGTTGTCCATGTTTTATCTATTACCAAAACACCCGGAAAATTTTGCACAAAAAAATCCCTGGAGAATTATTCTCCAGGGAACATAAAAAACTTATTATTTCATGTCTACCACATAATCATCAATGTCATACCATTCATCATCAGATATACCATAATATCCGTCTTTATCAACCTCAATGATAACAACTTTTGATACAACGTCCTTATAACCCATCTGTGGAACAGCTTCCTTTAAGATATTGTATACATTCTCGCCATAGCCTTCTTCAATCTCAAGCCACTGTTCATCCGTAAGTTTTGTTGTATCCATGCTATCCATCATCTTATTGAATTCATCAATACACTGTTCAACAGCATCATATGTAATATCATTTATATCAACCGGATAGATTTCAATCTTTACCTGATATTCATCATTTACTTTCGTTGCTTCATTTACAGTATATTTCGTCTTAGCCATGATTTCACCTGCAAGTGCAACATACTTGTCATAAAGTTCATCCGAAATACTCTCACTGTCAACATCATTGTAATACAACAATTCGTTAGCATAATATTCCACGGTACTGTTATATACTTCTTCCGCCTCGCTGGAATCTGCATCCACAACTTCCGTATAACGCTCTAATTCACCATGATAGCTGCAATCCATGATTGCTTCAATATAGTTGGTGTAGAGAGCCGCCGTTGCCTTGGTACTTTTACCATCGCATCCTGTAACAGCTAATGCAATAAAAAGCATTGATGCTACAATTACATTAAATTTTCTTTTCATTTTTCTTCCCCTTTGTTAATAGAATATGATATTTCTATTCTAAGTAAAAAAAATAAATTTTGCAAGTATTTTTTCTTCATATTGTAAACTAATTTTCCATGGCAGAATCGATTTCATTTATGATATCCGTCACCAGTGAAATAAATGACTGTATTTTCCTATATATTCCACTAAATCCTTCATTCTCCATATCCTTTAGAAATTCACTGCAGAATACAAAAAGTTCTGTTTTTTGTATCTGTTGGCTTAAGTTCCTTACAGCCAGAATCTGTTCCCTAAAACCTTCCAGATCGAAGTTCTCAAAAGCAATGCTGATTCTTTCCATCCGCTCCTTTAACTCATTCGAAACGCTTCTGTTTTCTTGGCATTTTACTGTTTCCACTTCTTAAACTTATATCCTTTCTGCCGGACCTCTTTTAAATACCTTAAGAATTGTATACTTATCTTTGTCCAACACTCCATCAATAAATATGATTTTATACAAGAAAACCCTTGAAGTGCTGATAAAATCAGCATTTTCAAGGGTTTTATTCTAATACCTAAAAAATTACATTCCCATCTGCTTTGCAACTTCTTCTGCAAAGTTTTCTTCCTTCTTTTCCATACCTTCGCCTACTTCGAAACGTACCATCTTTGTAAGAACAAGGCTCTTATTTACAGATGCAAGATACTGAGCAACTGACTGCTTTCCATCTTCCGCCTTAACATATACCTGTTCAAGAAGACAGCTTTCCTTGTGCTGCTTAGATACACGACCCTTTACCAATCCAGAAAAGATTTTGTCTGAAACGATTGCATCCTTGTCTGCAAACGCAAGTGTAACTAATGTGTTCTTTGCTTCTGCTGAAAGGAAGTTGAATAAGAACTGAGCATTATTCTTCTTCTCTTCGTAAATTGCAATATCTTCATCACTCCATAACTTTTCACTGACAGCCTTATCAATTAACTTAGAAAGAATTGGCTTTGGAAGAGATGCCGGATCATTTAATGCACTATCTACAGTAATTTCTTCATCCTTAGCTAACTGTTCTGCTGAAATTTCAGCGCTGCTGATATATGTTGGGTTCATAGCTGCAATCTGCATAGCAATATTTGTTAATGCTTCCTTAGCTGCATCATCACTAGCGCCATCACCAGCTACAATAACACCAATACGTCCACCACCATGAATATATGAAGCAACTGTATCACCAGTAACCTTCTTAAATCTTCTTATAGAAAGCTTTTCGCCAATCTTAAGTGTCTTTTCTTCAAGGCTGGATTTCATATCAAGAATAGCGCAAACGTCTTCACCATCTCCGGCAGCTTCTACAGATACTGCAAGTGCCTTATCAGCTACTTCCTGTACAAACTCCTGGAATACTTCGTTCTTAGCAACGAAGTCTGTTTCTGAGTTAACTTCAACAACAACTGCTGTATTTCCAGAAACAGCAACTCTGGTAATACCTTCTGCTGCAATTCTGCTTGCTTTCTTTTCTACCTTTGCCGCACCACTCTTCATAAGAATTTCAACAGCAGCATCAAAATTACCATCAGCCTCTGCAAGAGCCTTCTTACAATCCATCATACCAGCGCCTGTTGCTTCTCTTAATTCTTTTACCATACTAGCTGTAATTTCTGCCATTTTGATTATACCTCCATCATACTGTGTTATTTCAAAAAATGCTCCAACCTGTTTTATCAGGTTGAAGCATTACATTCCTTAACTAATTAAGCTTCAACATTTTCTTCAACAACTTCTTCTGTTGTATCAGCTGCTTCTAAAGCTTCTGCACCCTGATTTGCCTCGATAACTGCATCTGCCATCTTTGCAACAATAAGCTTAACTGCTCTGATTGCATCATCGTTACCCGGAATAACAACATCCAGTTCTTCAGGATCACAGTTTGTATCTGCAATACCAATCAGCTTGATTCCAAGTGCATGTGCTTCCTGTACACAGATTCTTTCCTTCTTAGGATCTACAACAAAGATTGCATCCGGAATTCTCTTCATTTCCTTGATACCGCCAAGGTTCTTCTCAAGCTTTTCCAGTTCCTTCTTTAACTGAATAACTTCCTTCTTTGGAAGAACATCAAATGTTCCGTCTTCCTGCATTGCTTCAATTGCTTTTAATCTTGCAATTCTGCTTTCAATTGTCTTGAAATTGGTAAGCATACCGCCTAACCATCTTTCATTTACATAGTACATGCCGCAACGTTCTGCTTCTGTCTTAACTGCATCCTGTGCCTGCTTCTTTGTACCAACAAAAAGAATTGTACCGCCATTCTGTGCAATTTCTGACACTGCTTCATAAGCTTCGTCAACCTTCACTACAGACTTCTGTAAGTCGATGATATGGATACCATTTCTTTCTGTGTAGATGTACTCAGCCATCTTAGGGTTCCATCTTCTTGTCTGATGTCCAAAATGAACACCTGCTTCAAGTAACTGCTTCATTGAAATTACGCTCATTTTTAATACCTCCAGGTTTTTTCTTTAACTTCCGCACACTTCTGCTTTCCGAGAACCGCAAGCGTACCGGCACCATTCGAAATATCCGTATGCGTGTTTTTTACCGTCCTATATCATATCATAGCTAAAATGGATATGCAAGAACTTTTTTACTATTTTCTTCTTGTTATGATTGCAGCTATTTCCTCAAAAGTCATGCCTTTGGTAAATGTAAACTCACCTTCCCCGACTTTCGTGGCAAGTCCTTGTTCAGACAGATATGTATTAAATTCCTCCACATTCTGGATAATTCCTGCGTCAAACAAAAGTTTCGATGCCTTATCCGCAGAAGAAATATCTTCAAACAAAATAGTTATTTTTTCGGCTGTTGCCACAGTCGTTTCCTTCTCTGTTGCAGCAGGTTTTGTCGTTTCCTGTGCTTTTGTGGTCTCCGGCTGTTTTGCAGTTGTCTCCTGTGGCTTTGCAGTAGTCTCCGGCTGCTTTGTAGTGGTTTCCGGCTGTTCTGCAGTAGTCTCCGTCTGCTTTGTGGTGGTTTCCTGTTGTTTTACAGTACCGCTTCCTTCCGGATCAATTTTCCCCTCTCCGGACTCTTCCTTCTTATCCGCATCTGTTACCTTACTGTTGTTATCCTCTGAACCATAAAGCGATGTTTCAACCATTCCAAGATCGTGTGCACGTGCAATAATTTCTGCATCCGTCATTTCTTTATTTCTTGCCCGAAACGCAAGAACAAGGATGAGTGTTGTCACAATCATCCCCAGACCCAGACCTCTAAGATACGATTTTAATTTCATTTCTTTTCCTCAACTACTTATTTCCTAATTGCTGTTTCTAATTACTTATTCTTGTTAAACAAATCAATGACAAGCTTTACTTCTCCCATGCCAAGATTCAGTGTTTTGGCGATTTCCAAATTACTTTTCCCCTGTGAATGCATTAAAAGAATCTGCTCATTACAGTTAGATGCCATGATAATTTCCGGTTCAACCTTTGCCATATAGGATACTTCCGCATCCCTTTCCTGTTCAACAGGCTGATTGACAGCTTTTTGTTCAAAAAACTGTGGGGTTATGACATTATCCAGGGCTGTCTTTGGTGTTTCTTCCTGTTTTGAAGGCACAATGGCAGCTTTCGTCTTATACGCGGCCTTAATGGCGATATCCATTTCCTTTACGGCTTTTTCCGCTTCTTTTATAAGATTTTCCAGGTATTCCGTATCCTCCTTCATTGAGCTTTGTGATGCGTCTATCTGGCTTTTTACTGCATTAATTTCTTTCACAACATTTTTTATTTCCTTGGACTTTTCATTCAACATGTCATACATAAAAACCGTCTCATTATGATTTTTATTTATTTCATTAAATACTGTTTCCACGTATTCATTCATTTCCATGATTTTCGTATTGGAAATCTTATCCAGGGCAGATTCCGTGGATTCTTCCAGCATGGACATCTGGCTGGTCACAATCTCATCCACCTGTTCTTTTAACATATTTACCTGTTCCTTGGTTAATTCCGGCTTATAACTGCTGCTTCCTTTACGCCTGGTTACAGGTTCTGCATCATCCTGCGTAAGGATAAAGCTTCCAACAAAACACACTATTCCGATTATAAGCATTATAATTTCTAAAGCTGTCATAATTTATCCCTCATGCCGCATTCTGCATTTTCTTCCTGGATTCCGATACTTTTTCATATCTTCATGTCAAAAGAACCGGCTCCTTTTATTGTTACCTTACCCTCTGCTTCTTGCCTTTTCTTATCTTTTCCACCATTTCCAAAATAGGAATTTTTCCCTTTTTCCCTGGCATCATGGCGCGTATCACTCGGATTGGCATCATCTTTCTTACGAATCTGTTCTGCGTTAGCATAAATCTGTTTTTCCATGTCATGAGTAATCGCATTCTGCATAACATCCGGTTTTGTAATTTCATTATGCTTAATCTGTGCCACATCATTCATTCTCTGCATCATACTGATGTCAACTGGTGAAACTGCCATGATAACCTCCTATAACGGAATACTTTTAATATCTGCTCCGGATTTTAAAAACTGGCAATAATCATATTTATTCTTTACAAACATATAAGTATCACCAAAAATCAGCTTCGTTCCTGAATATATGGTTCTGGAAACCTTTATCCTTGCATTACTGTCTTCACTGACAAGATTATTAAGCTCGTTAAATTCATTCCGCTTAACGGTCATGTCATGCTCCGTCAGAATAAGATTTCTGGTTGATTTCTGAAGCATGTCCAGCTTATCTGCATCCAGCTTTCCATCTGCTTCCTGTTTCTTCCTCAGCATGGTTACAATCTGGTTCAGCTTCGTCTTGGTATCATTCAGTGCCGTAATTTCTTTCTTCAGATTCTCCAGCTTATGTTTTTCCGATGGATCGACACCCACACCAACCACAGTTGCTGTTCCCATTTCATTACCGATATATTTTGCACTGATTAAAACCGTGGAACGAACATCGCCTCCCACAATTAATCCATTTTTTCCGGTTACATTAATATTTCCACGGGTCTCCACCTTACTGTGAAGGATGGTATCTGTTTCCAGATTTCCACCCACAACAACCTGCCTTGCACTTTCAAGGAACTTTGTTACCATATTGCCATTACATTTTAATACAGCTTTTCCCATTCCCTGAACACCGTGAATCAGGGTAAGGTCACCACCAGCTTCCACTGTTGCGCCTTCCACGATTCCGTTTACTTCAATATTACCGCTTGCCCTTACCGAAAAACCTGCAAGAACATTTCCTGTAATCAGAACATTTCCATCATATTCAATGTCACCGGTTGAAGCATCTACATTTACCACTTCCAGAACATTGGATACAAAGACCTTATCTCCTTCCAGTGTGACATGACCGTTCACATCTGCCAGAAGCTGTAATCCATCTTCCGAAACAATCATGTTCCGGCCATACTTAAATACCGTTCTCTTGGCCTTTTTCGGCTGAATTACCCTTCCCAGCACATCCACTCCCGGAACTCCCGGAATTTCCGGAGTCATGACTGCCAGAACATCTCCTTTTTTTACGTGATTTAAGGTATCAAGGTCGTGAAAATCAACACTTCCATCTTCTTTTACCTTTGGTTTTGCCTTTTTTTCTACCTCAAACTGATATGTAATATATGCATCTACGCCGTCAACCGGAGGCGTTCCTTCTGCAACAACATAATTTTCAAAATAATTTTTCTTCTGGGCAATCTCCTTTATCCGTTCTTCATTGATTCCATGACGAACTCCCAGATTACTTAAATCCCGGATAATTTCATCTGCCGACAAAACGGAGGCACCCACAAACCCAGGATAAAACACGGCTTCAACACGTAACATATCTGTTGAAATCCGGTACTCTCCCCATTCATTTGATGAAAGAGCCGGTTCTCCGACCCTTACCTTAATCGAATCCTTACAGGAAACCAGTGCAGTTTTAATGGAAGGGAGATCACAGCCACCGATATTGGCCTTATCAATGTAATGAATCACATCATCCATCAATACAGCCCGTCCACCATTATCCGGTGCATAAATATTAATATACAGACCGTCTGCCTGTGTTTCAAATTGAAAATATCCATTCATGAGCTTTATCCTCTCGTTCAAACCTTACAATCTCATGGAACCTGTCACGCAAACAAGATTCCCACAAAATCTCCAAGCTGGTTCTTCATTTTCTGAAGTCCTTTTGTATGAAGCTGTGAAACACGTGACTCCGTTACATCCAGCACCCTGCTTATTTCTTTTAATGTCATCTCTTCATAATAATATAATACAATTACACTTCTTTCTTTTTCCGTGAGAGAATCCAAAGCCTGTGCAATTTTCTTCTTTAATTCTTCTTTTTCTACGGCAGTTTCCGGCTGTTCAAAATGAGAATTTGCCGAAGTATCCATTTTCACATCCGTTCCGGCTGCAGTAAATTCGTCCAGGGATACCAGATTGGTAACCATCGACTGGCCCTGCCAGGAATTGAGTTCATCCATGGATATTTCCAGTTCCGTGGCTATTTCCTCATCCGTTGCCGGTCTTCCCTGAGAAGCTTCGATTTTAGACATTGCTGCGTCAATCTTTTTCTGCTTCTGTCTTAACGATCTTGGGATCCAGTCCATTTTCCGAATCTGATCCAGTATGGCTCCACGGATTCGAAGACTTGCATATGTTTCAAACTTAACATTCTTCCCATAATCATATTTATCAATGGCATCAATCAGTCCAAAAACACCATATCCCACAAGATCATCATATTCAACATTATACCCCAGATACATACTAAGCCTTCCGGCTACCAATTTAACAAGCTGTGCATATTCAATTATGAGTTTTTCACGTAAATCAGCTCTCTTTGTCCTGGAATATTCTTCCCACAATTTATTTCTTGCTGGTTCATCCATGGGCTACCCTCCGTCTGAAGCATTACTTTTATTTTTCATTATTATCTGCTTCGTTTTCTGTCTCTTCCTTCTCATTGTCAGGGTTTGGAGCATCCTCTTTCTTTTCTGAAAGAATTACTGAATACAGCTGTTTCAGACATAATCCTAATATATAGAACAGTATCATGGCTCCCAGTACAATCCAAAGCCATTCTGTTCCGTCATATTGATAAATAAATGTTGCCACACAAACCACAAATCCTGCTATCAGTGAAAGAATTACCGGTAAGTTCTTTATGCTCATTATATCAATGCCCCCGTATTATATTACTTTTACCGGCTTTCCAACGGATTTGATAAGATATTCCCCGGTTGCCGAATCCAGTTCTACCGTACGTCCGTAATTTAACCCCGTATCCTGTGCAATGATTCGTATTCCTTCCTTTGCAAGCACGGCTTTTACAGCTTCCACATTCCGGTCACCCACGCGCATGAAATCCGAATTATCTTTCATTGCAAACATCTGAGCTCCACCTGCTATCTTAGCTGTAAGGCGGCTTTTGGACGCTCCAGCAGCAGTCATCTGACGAATCAGTTCCACAATTCCTGTATCTGCAAACTTTGCAATATTAGAATTATTCCTTATCTGTGTACTGTCCGGAAGCATGATATGCGCCAGACCGCTTATTTTAGTGGCAGAATCATATAGCGCAATTCCAACACATGATCCTAATCCCAATGTAGTTAATTTATCCGGATATTTACAGATTTTTAAATCTGCCATTCCGACCTTTATCATTTCCGACATTGCAACGCCTCCAATCACATATGAAGTGCTGCAAGAATCTTGTCATAAGAGTCCAGTTCTGGTATCAGAAGAAAATATCCGTTAATACTTTCTCCTTCTCCCATTTGTGTCTGAATCATCAGTACCTTATCACCAATCTTGCCAAACTCAATTGCAGGAACACTTAAGATTGCTCCTGCCATGTCAATGGTCATACTTGGCACGGTAGTAATAATCTTTAAGTTTGTGAGAGTCGCAATGGAATTAAGATATGCTCCTGATATAATGTTTCCAATCTCATTAATCGCAGATAACTCCATTTCATTAAACTCTTCCGAATGATTATCACAACAAAGCAGTGCATTCGTAAGATTATGTGCGGAATCCGGTTTCATGAGGAACATCATCATTCCGGAAATATCACCCTCAATACCGAATAATATTCCAAGAATCAGATCTTCTTCCGAACCAATCAGCTCCGTTATACGATCAAATCCAAGCAATGCCACATTGGGCACAGACATGTCGATTTTGCGGTTCAGCATCTGTGCCAGCGCCGTTGTGGCATTTCCGGAACCGATATTACCAATTTCCCTTAAAACATCCATGTATGTAGAATCCATGGAATTAAGATCTATTCTGGCCATACAAAGCCTCCCTTAATTTTCTTTCTACCCGTCAGGCATTTTCTTTTTCACTAAGTACGGCATTCATATCCAGCAGTGAAATTAACTCACCGTTATTTTTGCCTATTCCACTGATATAATTTGTTCTTTCATCAGCGGGATTATACACTACCATTTCAATACTATCCTCATCCAGACTTACAACCTCACGAACCTCATCCACAATAATACCAATGGTTGCATTATCCATTTTAACAATAATGATTCTGGTCTTATTGTCAAACTGATCCGATTCCAGTGCCAGCTTTAAGCGAAGGCTCATTACCGGTATTACTTCACCACGCAGATTGATGACGCCGCGATAGTATACCTGCGTCTTCGGAACTCTTGTAATTTTCTGCATCCGGACAATATTATCAATATATTTTATATTGATTCCATACTGTTCATTCCCAATTTTAACAACAATATACTGAGAAAAAGCGGATTCCTCTGCCATACCAATTCTGTTTTCTTCCATGGTATCCCCTCCTATACAAGTGTATTTGCATCAATAATAAGTGCAACTTCGCCATCACCTAAAATTGTAGCACCACTGATCATCTTATTGATATTAATATGCTTACCAAGCGACTTAATTACAATCTCCTGCTGTCCGATAAGACTGTCAACAACAAGACCTGCCAGCTTGTCACCCTTTTTCACAATTACAACCGTTAAGCTTTCTGCCTCTTCTGTTTCACCGTCTGCCGGTACATCCAGAAGTTCACGAAGTCGGATGAGCGGAATGACATTGCCACGAAGATGAATAACTTCCTTAGAATGGACATATTTAATATCAGTAAACGGAACATCTTCAATGGTCTGAATAGAACCAAGTGCAATGGCATATTTTTCATTTCCAAGTCGTACCATGAGTGCCTGGATAATTGCAAGCGTAAGAGGAAGACGGATAATAAATGCACTTCCCTCACCATATGTACTCCTTACCTCAATATCACCACCCAGTGCTTCAATCTTGGATTTTACAACATCAAGACCCACACCTCGTCCGGAAACATCCGAAATCTTGTCCGCAGTGGAAAAGCTTGGACGGAACAACAAATCAATTATATCCTTATCCGTCATGGTTTCACTCTGCTCCTGAGTAATAACACCCTTCTCAATAGCCTTTTTCTTAACCTTTTCCACATCAATTCCGTTACCGTCATCCCGTACTTCAATGACAACATTATTACCATCCTGATATGCATCAAGGAAAATAGAGCCCACCTCCGGCTTTCCACGTTCTGCCCTGACCTGAGCATTTTCCAGTCCATGGTCAGCAGAATTTCGTAAAAGATGCATTAACGGATCTCCGATTTCATCAATAACGGTACGGTCAAGCTCCGTATCTTCACCGGTCATGTAAAGTTCCATCTTCTTGTCCAGTTTTTTGCTAAGGTCACGAATCATTCGTGGGAACTTACTTACAACACTTTCAATCGGCATCATACGGACTTTCATGACAGACTCATGTAAATTGGTGGTAACACGCTCAAGATATTCAATCTGTTCATTAAAGCTTGAGGATGCTGCATTAGAATCATTGGCACTTGCGGAAACAAGACCGTTCTTTGCAATAATAAGCTCTGAAACCAGATTCATGAGCACATCCAGTTTTTCAATATCAACCCTGACAGAACGGCTTGCAACTGCCTTTCCAGCCTGTTTGGCCGGTGCCGATGGCTGCTTTGACGGTGCAGGTGTCGTAGAAGAAGCCGGTGCCTTCTTTTCGCTTCCGGTTTCTTTTTCTTCATCCTTAATTTCCTGCTTTTCTTCTGCATATGGCTTTGTGATCTGTTCACCCACAACCGACTTGATTTCGGAAACATTCTTTATGATTCCGGTAATATTTTCAAAGGATTCTCCCGAAAGGAATATGATACTGAAATCCAAATCAAACTTTTCATCCTCAATATCCTGTACGGAAGGCTCTGACTTAATAACTTCTCCATGTCCCTCAAGTCCCTTAAACACCAGAAATGCCCTTGCTGCCTTTAAGATGCATCCAGGATCAACGGATACTGTAATGGCATATACATTAAGCCCCTTGTTGATTGCTTCATTAACTGCATTCTTTTCAAAATCGGCAAGTACAAGGCTCTTATACTTAGCCGGTTCTCCTGCTGCACCCTCTGTTTCTGTGGCAGCCAGCGAAGCCTCTGTCTCTGCCTCTTCCGGAGATTTTCCTGTCAATATGGCATTCAGTTCCTTGATAATTGCCTCATTATCATCAGTTCCTTCATCCGAGGTATTCTGAATATTTGCAACATAGTTTTCCAGGGCATCCAGACATTGAAACAATATATCTGCAAGACCACTGGATACCTTCATCTTACCATTACGGATTTCTGACAATACATTTTCCATGTTATGGGTAAGATTCTGCATTCTCTTATATCCCATGGTGCCCGCCATACCTTTTAAGGTATGAGCCGCACGGAAAATCTCATTAATCGTGTCCTTGTTTTCCGGTTCTTTTTCCAGAACCATCAGTTCATCACTAAGGGACTGTAAATGTTCCTTAGACTCATCAATAAAAATCTCTAAATACTGGCTTACGTCCAT
>JAQXXN010000031.1 GCA_029226085.1 Thermoflexaceae bacterium | reverse complement strand
AATAGATTATCATTCCAGACAGAATTTTTATGAAGGGGAGGAGTTCTCGTCCAAACTTTATGAAAATCTGGGAATGAATTCGCTGGGTATTCTTGGTGAAGCATATACAGCAACAATGGCACAGATTACATCTGGTTCTATTACAGGTAAGACAGAGCTTAATGATTATCTGAAAAAGGAATACTATAAAGATATGATGCTGTATTTCGGACTGGTTGAAAAGAGTCCTACAGATGTAAACGATGTATTGTTAAACAGTCAGTTGAGTGAAACACAGCGTATCTACAAAAAAGATGATACGGATGCGGACAAGGTTGGTAAAGTACAGGATGTTGAGAATATGCTTAAGGACATTCTGAAAAAAGAAGTTATGAAGGCAGATGGAAGTGTATATATTGCAAATTCACTTATCCAGATTCCGAAGCTTACCATAGGCGGAAGTATTGTGTGTGAGCCTGAGGGTGGCACCTATGTTAATCAGACCGGAACGGTCAAATATCCGGTCATTACTATTAATGATGTACATATTCAGTATCTTAATACAGAAACGAATTATGAATCAAATTATACATTTGATATTGTGGTTAAATATCCAAACTGGGATTTTACTTATGCCAATCCGGTAGCAACAGAAACGGATATTGATTCATTTCTTGATTATGTTTTTATTGCAAATGATTCGATTCATTTCAACAAAAGCAATTCGAATGTTAATGGATGTGTTTCTGCGGGAAATGCATCAGCTACACCATCAAATGATGGAAAAGGAATTATAATTGATTATTGTACTGTGAATTTTAATGGAAATAGCAATAACTGGTATGAAGAAAATGTTGTTATAACTACAGACAATATTTATATTAATGGAAGCGCTACAGATAACAGTATGGCATCATTTCATGGTGGTAAGGTATGGTGTAACAGTATTCTTTTGGATAGAGATGCAACAGTTTCGGATAGCGAAAATGGCGCTAAATTATCAGTAAGCAGTAATTCGGCTCTGTCACTTCATGCAGACACAGAACTGTATGTTCAGGATGACCTGCAGCTTGACGGAAGGGAAAGCGAAGTAGACATGAACGGGGCATATTATTATGGATATGGTGTAAATGTTACGGATGGTGGTGCGGCACAGAATACCAGTAGTGCTATTATTGTTAACGGAACAGGCTCCAGTGTCAGTCTGGCGGAAATGAAAGGATTATATGTTTACGGACTTTCTTATATCGACATGCTTGGTAACAGTAATTATCGTACTGGCGAATCATTGTCGGCAAAGAGTAGTCAGGAAATCTATCTTGTTCCAAAGGAATATATGGGAGCGGGTGGTACTAACCCAAATCGTAAGACAAATGCAGCTGAGATTGAGGCAGAAGTAGAAGGATATCTTAAGAATGGTGTGGGAAGCTTTGGCCAGTTTTTTGGATGGCAGTGGCTTGATCAGACAAATCCTGTAGAAGTAAAGAGCTATACATTAAATGGAAAAACATTTTACTTTTATTATCTCAAATTTGATACGCCACTTGGTCAAAGTTATTATGCCAAAACAGTTTTGGCAGGAAGTTATGCAGATGCCAAGAGTATCTGTGGAGATGTTTTAACATCTGCACAGGAAGATATTCGTCAGGCAATGCTTGAACGTATCAGAGAGAATGTTGTTGATTTAAATAATGATCCATCGGAATGGATTCTTAAATATACCGGTGCTAATGCATGGACAGTCGGAGCTTTGGTTCAGATTCAGGCTGATTCCAATCCGTCTTCAGTCAATATGAAGACAGAATTTGCTAATCTGGTAAATACAGCAACAACAGCAGAATCTTATCGTAAACGTTATCGTATGATGAAAAGTCTCTTGGTGGACGTTGATGGTTCCAGTGCCATAGGGTATAAATCCATTGAAGATTATAATGATGTTGAGTGCAGGGATTTGGCGGTAACTTCAGTAGGAAAGAGAAGTTCTTCAAGACCGGCTGAGGAGCAGGCAAAGTACACCAACACTCGAGATATCAAGGATCTTCAGCTGATGCGTTCCGTTATAGGTAATATGGTTAATCTGGAGAAAGTTGCCCGTTATGCAGCAGAAAATCCAGATGGACATACGCAGAGTGGATATACATTAAAGTGTGTTGTGGGTGATTATTCTGTTGGAGGATTTACCGGAGTGTTAATTGTTGATGGAAATGTCACAATTACAGGTAATGTTAAAGGTTTAGTTGTTGCAACAGGAACAATTACAATTACCGGAGGCGGTACATATACCAGTGATCCTGCCGGTGTGCATGAACTTTTGACGAAGGAACAGGTGTCAACAACAGCAGTGGACTCAAGACCATGGAGCGATGTTTTTTATTTCTATCCGACGACGAATGTTGATGATGATAATGACAGAAGTATAAATGAATTAGATTACTCGGATGTTTTGTATTATGATAACTGGAGAAAATATGAGGATAAGTAATAAGCAGTGTGATGGATATATTGCCGGAGAGGAAGTGAGCTGAATGAAAAAACAGTTGAAAAATGATAATAGAGGTGTTTCGGTTGTAGAAATGACGGTTGTTATTGCAATTATGGCAGTAATGATAACAGTAGCGCTTTCGGTAGTGTCATATATACTGAAAGGAGATATTAAAAAAGCAACAAAAACAGTTTATTCGGAAATATCCTCTAATCATACTCAGTCGATGGTAAAACCCGGAAAGTGGATTTTTAAGGTGGATAGTAGCAGTGGCAATATAATGCTTCAGAGTATACGGGAAGAATATTCTTATGAAGATAATTCAGGAGCCACAATTACTGTGCCGGCAGTGGAATTTAGCAGAGAAACATTAAGTGAACGTGTGAATTCAATAGAAGTACGTGTTTATGATGCAGAAGGTTCATCTGTGGAGTTTTGTGGTTCCTCGGAATGGGTTCCGTTAACATCAATACGTTTTAAGAAAAATACAGGTGCCGTTGACAAGATTAATGAACAGCCACTTCCAAACACAAGTGGATATGCTCACATTAAAGTGTCTATTTTAGGAAATGAACGATTACTAATATTGTATTTTCTAACCGGCGAGATACAACAGGTTCAGAATTAGAAATGGCAGGTGTGGCAAGGATGACGAATAATAAAGGTTTTTCACTAGTTGAATTAATGGTTTCTGTGGGAATTATGTCTATAGTAATACTTATGGCAACCGCAATGATGTCAAATGCTTCTAGGTTTTTTGAAAAGCAGACGGCACAGGTAGAACTTCAGAATAAAGCCCAGGTTGTAACAAATTACATTTCAGAGGCGTTTATGGAAGCATCCGGAATGGATTTTAATATAACAGATTCCAATAACAGTGGAACCTATCAATTGTTTACGGTAGATCCGACAGATGCTACCAAGAGCATGGGAAAAGGAATTCAGCGCATTTTATATTATGATTATGCAACAACATCGCTGTATATTGTTTCTTTTGATTCTGAACAGGAAATTCCTTTAGTTATGGCAAATGATGGATATCTTATATCAGATGAAATAACAGAATTTGAAATAAAATTTGCTGAGGCTGAAGTACATGATGATACAACAACGGCACCTGCGGACGGATCTACACCGCCTAAAATAGATGCAGTGATTAATCCGGTAAAAGTTACAGTTGTATTTACCATGGCGCATAATACAGCTTCTTCAAAATTTGAGGTAACAGCAGACTGCAGAAGCCATCTGAATGAAGTGGTTGTAACAGACAGCAGTGGTACGACTACCTATAAAGCATTTGACAGATAGGAGGGATAAAGCGTGAAATCAGTTAAGAAAAATAATATTAAAATAATATTCAAAAAAAGTACCGCACTGGTAATGATGACCGCTTTGTTAGTGCCTTCCGTACCTTTCGTAGATTCAAAAGATTTTAATGTCTCACAGGAATCTGTTTTTGCAGCGGATTTTTCGGAGAATAGTGTTGCACAGCAGTTGAACGTAATCAACAATACTTCTACTGATCCTGTGGAAAATCAGAAAGAGGATGAGAAAGAGGAAGAACCGAAGGAAAGCCCGGTTACGGCAGAGAGAAGTTCCTATCAGTTCAGAATCAACAAGGACAGTAAATTATACCAGGTTCTTAAAAACAGTGTTACTTTCTATCATAGTGCAGATTCTTCGGGCGCAACATCTACGGAAATTGAGGGTGTTTATCTTGGAGATGTAAAGTTAAATAATACAGCTAACAGACAGCTGACGCTGACAGAAGTCGGTAAAGTGAATGACCCGTATGTCATTCTGGAGATAGCACCGGTTTCAACAATTAGTGAATTGCGTCCGCATGTGGCGAATGCCGGTTATTATGATTATTCTTACGAGGAACTCTATGGTGGGGAAGATATTAACGGGGATTATGTTGCTCCGGTCATTGCTCTTACGGAAAGCTCCGAAGATACCAAAGGGAATCTTAGTGAGAAGACGACAGTAAGAATGAATCTGATACAGGTACTTCTGGATAAACTGACATTTGAGAAATTAGGTATTGACTTAGATGTGGTGGCGGATGTTTTAAATTATCAGGAGAATATTTATCCGGAAATTAAAGATTTGTCAATGAATGATGCCAAGCTGAATAAATATCGTGAGATTATGCTGGCATCAAAAATTGCTGGAATGGAAGCATCAGCTCTTGAAGAAAAGAAGAAGAACCTGGAAAGTGCTGCTTATGAGCTGGCAGATAAGATTAAAGAAGAGGCAACTGCCAAAGCAGATGAAATCCAGAAGGCTGCTGAACAGAAAGCAGTGGATTTAAGAACAGGTGCAGCAACCTTGGTTGCACAGGCAGCACAAGAGGCACAGAATAAGCTTAAGGTGTATGAAGATGCGGCATCTGCCAAGGCGGCAGAGGTAATGCGCAATGCCATCAAGGCAGAAGCGGAATTTAAGAATGCATTGGAGAAAGCACGGAAAGAACTTTATGATGGCTTTGACGAATGGGTAGCCGAATACAAGGTAAATCATCCGGATAAAACATGGTATGCAGAGCAGGCATATTTTGTAGAGAATGGGTATACGGAATGGGCACTTTCTTCGAAGGATGATATCAACTCAGATAAATTTGACAGGGTATATTATCAGTGTAAATCTCAGACATTTTTTAAAGAAAACTATGGGATTGACAGTGCTTTTGATTCTTCACTAAATTTTGCACTACAGTTTTATAATAAATCAGGATATACGGATATTAGTGTATACGGAACATATACAGATAGTGAACTTTCGGAAAAATTAACAGAAAATGCATTGAAAAATCTGTTAGCTGCTGACGGTTACAGTAGTTCATCAGATGTTATTAATGCATATTACAGTGAAAAATATGGAACGAATAGTACAAATGCTGAGTCTGTAATTACGGAAAAGTATTATTCTGATAATGGATATGCCGGTTGTTATAACCAGTGGAATACCAATACGACCACGTCCAATGTAATCAGTACTTATTATTCAAAGCTTGGCTATTCCAATTATAATGATGTAATATCAAAGTATTACTATAATTATGACAGTCATCATTATACCGGTTATGATGATGTAATTACGACATATTATAGAGAACATGGTAATTTTGAAAATCTGGATTCGGTTGTGCTTACGGCAGAGGAAAAGGCAGCTATTGCAACGCAGGCAGAAGCAGAAATTAAAGATTTGCTTACAGCGTTTGAAGCATTTCTTGGAAAGTACAGTGATCCGAATCCTGCCAATTATGCCAAGGAATTTCATGGTGTTAAAGACTGGGCCGATTATTTGGAAAAATACCAGAAGCGACTAACTGTTGCCAATGAACTAAATAAGATTGAAGACCCGGATACAGGTAATTATGCTGATAAGGTAGATGCTGTACTTACACGTCTGGAAAATGAGGTTATTAAGGCAAAGGTTGTTGCCGACAGAGCTGCTTATGAAGATTTGCTTTCACAGAAGTATGATTCGGCATTGGAATATAAGCGCACTTATATGCAGTCCGCAATTAACTTTCCAATGTATCAGTCACAGCAGTACAAATATGATTATGATTATGTGAGACAGTATGCACTTGACAGTAACGGACAGTTTATTACCCATCTGGATAACTCGAAATGGACTTATGAGAATGCATATGGAGATGAAGATTATGCGAAAAACATTTCCGTTGCCGGAGGATATGAATTAACGACAAACATTTATAATCCTCTTGCATCAAATGAAAGTGCAGTATACATGGGTTCACAGTTTGACGGAAAACTCTATGAGCATAATTATACATTCCGTAAATCCTGTCTGAATCTGGCATATAACAGGGTTGAGACTTCCGGTAAGGTCACTCTGACTCCGTATAATGATGAGTATATTTTTGCCGGATGGATGGTTGATGCGGATGCAGACGGAAATCTGGAATCCATTGATACTCTGGCAAAGTATGATACCGCAACAGGAAATAGTGCGCTGGAGAGTCTGGATTTGTATACCACCTGGCTGGTACGTGAATATGAAAGTAATGTTATTGCATTAAAGACTTATTCTAAAGAAGAATATGAGGCAGTTGATTTTAACGGAACAGGTCAGAGTGGTCTTAAATATACTATCTATGTTCCGAGAGAAATTGCAAGTATTCATTCAACTCCGGCAGAGTATCATGATGTTAAGAACCAGCTGTCTGTTTGTACGGCAGTTAATACTACGGTAACATTTTATAAAAACGGACAGTATTATGGTTATCCGGTCAACTATGTGGATGAGACTTCTGCATGGGATTTTGATTTTGATAAAAATACTTACAATACGGTTGCAAAGGTAAAGCAGGTAGTACCAAAGCTTATGGCAGATACTGATTACAGGGTTTTGACATATAATGCAACACTGGTTGAAGAATATGAAAAGGATGCAGAAGGTAATATTGTAAAGGATGCGGACGGAAATAATGTTGTTTCCAAAAAGTACATTGAATATCAGCCATATAATGTGCAGGTAATTACCATTACTCCAGAAGAACTGAATAAAATGGTATATTATGATTATGCCATAAATAGTGATAATTCGGCATATTACACCACAACAGACGGCGTGAAGACACCGGTATATCATGATTCGGAGAGGTTTACTAATTTCATTAATAATGTGGATTTTGTGCTGTTTTCTGGAGGTTCCGGTGGAGGAAATTATTATTTCACTGCGGATGGTGAATCGGCAAAGACATTTTCACATTTTGATATTCATGCGAAGGATGGAGGAACAGAAAACAGTACCACACGTGAGCCGGTGCTGGCACGAATTCCGGAGTTATGTGACGTTAGGGATGGAAAGCTTGTGATTAATAAGTCCAAAGTGGATATCGCACAGACATTTTCCAATTCATCCTTTGACATGGAATGGCAGGTTGCTTATGGAATTTACCGAAGGACCGGTGATACGGACCAGAAACGACGAGTTGCTGTCATCATGAATGAGGCATTTGGTGACCAGATTGGAGGACAGATTCCTCCTGGTTCCCAGATTGTGAAGCTGAATGGTTCGGAAAACGGTACTAAGAGTAATCTTGCAAAGCTGTATCTGATGTATTTTGCTTATACTGATCCGACAAGGCTCTATAATTTTTATGTAGATCCGGAATATACTGTCAGTGATGGTGCTTATACTTATAAATTTGACAAGATGAAGGGAACGGAACGGGAGGATGTATATAAGGATACATGGTTTACCGGTTCGTTATATGATTATACGGTATGGAATCCGGCATTATTCCTTCCATTCGAGCTATATGGCGAGAATCACTGGTCAATTTTGACGGAAAATAGTGAGAATGATAATTTTTCAAAGTATGACCATACCATCGATACAGCATGGATAAAAGTAAATGGAGTAACAAAGTCAACAAAGGCGATTGGAAAGAAGGTATATGACTCCCTGGGTCTGCTTGCATATTCGGTATGTAAGAATATAGCGAATCCGTATATTTATACATATAATGGTGATACGGGGTTATACGGTTCATTTTTCCAGCATAATCTGGGAAATATCAAGAATATGTCCAACAGCCAGCCAAGTCCAAGCCTGACCGGTGTAAAGGGATGGATTGGAGATCAGAATGGTGAGCTTGTTCAGTCAGCCAGTGCACCAAATGGTAACCGTTATCTTGCGTTTGAATACTTTATTTCAGTTGGCAGGGATTATGAAATCAAGAATGGCATGATAGCAACAAAGAGTGCTGTAGAGTTCATGGTTCAGAATGCCCAGAATGGCAATCAGAATAAGCCGACTAAGGGTATTACGATTCTGAATGCGGAACCGGTTAAGAACCGTTATACATATAATTATGGTGAAGGTCCGATTACAGTAAATGTTCCGCGTGTCATGGCGGATGATATTGGTGTGGAAACGGTTAATGTTAATTACCGGTATGAAGGTTATACAACCAAGGGGTCGGTATTGGTTGCAGAATATTATTGGACGTACCGTTATAAGAATGTGGACTTTGAAGTTGGCCAGACTAATCAGGACTGGGACATGGGTGCAACGTGGTATAACAGATATACGGAGACGGAAAAAAATCCGGCGGATCGCTGGAATAAGATGCCGGATTCTAACAGCAGCTCCAATAATGCAAATTATTTTAATACCTATCTTGGGGTGAATAAAGATACGACCGTCACGAATCCGGATGGAACAACAGCCAGTGCCATTGTTCATGAACCGGCGGAAAATCCGGTATCTCCGGCAAATGTCATAACAAAACACACAGATGAAAATCCTGTGGACTATTTTGTTAATATGCTGATTAAGCCGGATATAAAGGATAATCTGTTAAAGGGTATCTATGATACGGGTACTACGGAGAGTACAGAAACCACGGAAGGCTCTACGGAAAGTACAGAAGCTACAGAAAGTACAGAAGCTACAGAAAGTACAGAAACTAAAGAAAGTACAGAAACTAAAGAAAGTACAGAAACTACACAGCCGACTTATGCGCCGGTCACCTCAGTTAATCCGACTTATATTATAGTGGTAAAGGAATATGGTTCATATGATGATTATATTAATGATCGTCAGCCAATCTCGATTATCATGCATAATGTAACGGTTTCCAGACTGTCGTTGCTATTTAACTTAGACTAATAATATAATTAAGAAGAAATGCAGTTGAGTTTTAATGCTTGACTGCATTTTTTGGTTAATCATCCTTGACATTTCCGGGAAAAAAAGATATTCTATACTCCATAAGCAAGATTATTCTAATTATCTATATTTCTTACATTCTCTGTAATATGTAGCAGAACTTCTTTGCTTAATACCATTTTATTCAAATAATCTATTGACACAAGGTATAATTGCGTGTTCTATGTGCTTTAAAAACTGTGCCAAAAGACAGGAGGTTATATGTTATCAAAAGTAATAAGTGCATCAGTAACAGGAATTGATGCGAGTATTGTACAGGTGGAGGTGGATTTGAGCAATGGAATTCCGTCTTTTACCATGACAGGGTATCTTGGAGCAAGGGTAAGAGAAGCAGGTGAACGTGTCCGTACGGCAGTAAAAAATACCGGTTATCCCATACCAAGTTCAAGAATCGTTGTCAATGTATCACCGGCAAGCATAAGAAAGAGCGGAACCATGCTTGATTTACCCATTGCAGTAGGAATATTAAGTGACCTTAAGATAATGGAGGAAACGAAGCTGTCAGACACAATGATTATTGGAGAGTTAAGTCTGGATGGTTCCATTAATCCCATAAGCGGTATTCTTCCAATGGTCTGTGAAGCGAAGGAAAAAGGGATTAAACGATGTATTCTTCCAGAGCAAAACAGGAAAGAAGCGATGTTAATTCCTGAGGTGGAAATAATAGGGGTAAGTACACTTTCAGATGTTATACAGGTGTTTCAGACAGGAAGTAACATAACGCTGTCATGTGCAGAGGAAATATATGCAGAAGAAAAAAGAGAGAATGATATGATGGATTTTTCCGATGTGAACGGACAGTATGCTGCGAAGCGAGCGATTCTGATAGCTGCCTGCGGAAGACATAATATTCTGCTCTCCGGTCCGCCGGGAAGTGGAAAGACATTGCTTTCATCAAGAATTCCCACAATTCTTCCTGAAATGAACCAGGAGGAACTCATAGAAGTCTCAAAAATTTACAGTGTTGCCGGATTGTTGGATATCCGCAAGGACTGTATCAGAAAACGCCCGTTTCGGGCACCACATCACACGATTTCACAATCTGCGCTCATGGGAGGCGGAATATATCCCATACCGGGCGAGATTACGCTGGCACATCATGGTGTACTTTTTCTGGATGAACTGACGAAGTTTAGGGCAGGGGTTCTGGAATGTCTCCGTCAGCCCATTGAAGAAAAGAAGGTATCTATTATCCGCAATAGTGGAATATGTCGGTTCCCGGCTGATTTTATGCTTGTTGCGGCAATGAACCCATGCAAATGCGGCTTTTATCCGGACAGAAATTTGTGTACATGCTCTGCAATGGATATCGCACGCCATCTGGGAAAGTTGTCAAAACCATTCATGGACCGGTTTGACATGGCAGTTCATGTTGAAAAACCAAGATATGAAGAGCTTTCTGAAAGTAAGGAATTGAAAATGGAATTAAATTCAGAAGAAATGAAAAAAATTGTTAAAAATACAGTAAAGGTTCAGGAAGAAAGATATAAAGGACTTAGTATCCGGTATAACAGTGAATTAAACACGGCACAGATTAAAAAATTCTGTCGCCTGGATGAAAAGGGAAACCGGCTGATGAAGCAGGCATATGAACAAAATGATTTGAGTGCACGTGGGTATGGAAAAATTCTTAAGGTGGCACGTACCATTGCAGACATGGAACAATCTGAGGAGATTGGCATCCATCACCTGAGTGAGGCAATCTGTTTTCGAAGTCTTAACATGGAAGAACAAAATATGACGGAATATAGGAGGAATGAAAATGGATGAAAAGTTCTACTGGTTCTGGCTGTGCAATATTCCGGGTTTGGGAAACAGCCGTATTGAAAAATTGATACAGGTTTTTGGAAATGTAAAGGGTATTTATGATGCGACGGAAAAAATTTTAAGAGCAGTACATATACTTAGTGAAAAAAACATACAATGTATCGTTGAATCACGGAAAGATTCCCATATTTTTACAGAATATTTAAAATTAAATCAGAAAAAGATAAGATTAATTACATTGGATGATGCAGAATATCCCGAGAGGCTGAAACAGATTTATGACCGCCCGGTATGTCTGTATCTGAAAGGGAAACTGCCGGATGAACACTGTCCGGCAGTAGCCGTGGTGGGAGCACGGACCTGTAGTGAGTATGGAAGACAGACGGCATATGAAATCGGAAGACAGCTTTCACGGGCCGGAGTGAATGTCATAAGTGGTCTTGCAAGAGGAATTGACAGTGCTGGACATGCCGGAGCGCTAAAAGAAGACGGATACACGCTCGGGGTACTGGCAGGCGGGGTTGATGTCTGCTATCCAAGGGAAAATATTGCATTATATGGACAGATGGAAAACATGGGCGGTATTTTATCAGAATATCCACCGGGCATGGAACCTCTTTCCAGGCATTTCCCTTTAAGAAACAGAATTATCAGTGGCATGTCAGATGTGGTGACGGTAGTGGAAGCGAGAGAAAGAAGCGGTTCACTGATTACCGCAGACATGGCTTTAGAACAGAATAGGACGGTTATGGCTGTTCCGGGTAGATTGGGAGACAGACTTAGTGCAGGCTGTAATAAACTGATTAAGCAGGGCGCAGGAATTGTATGCAGTGTGCAGGATATTCTGGAAGAATTGAATTATGAAACATTCATCATGTATCCACAAAATAGTATTTCTGATGTGCCGGAAAATAAAAAAATTATGAATTTACTTGCAAGGGAAGAAGAAATGGTGTATAGTTGTCTAGATTTAACACCCAAAAATCTTAACATTATAATAGAAGAAACAGGATTAGAACTATCTGTTGTGACAGCAGCACTGGTAGGTCTCCAATGCAAAGGCGCAATCAGGGAAATATCACGAGGTTATTATGTAAGAACACGGGCAGAAATCTGAAGGGAAGAAGAATCATGGCAAAGTATTTAGTAATTGTGGAATCACCTGCTAAGGTTAAGACGATCAAAAAGTTTCTTGGTTCAAATTATGAGGTCGCAGCCTCCAACGGTCATGTGAGGGATTTGCCAAAAAGCTCCATGGGAATCGATATTGAAAATGATTTTGAACCGAAATATATTACAATCCGTGGAAAAGGAGACATTCTTGCAAAGCTGCGGAAGGAAGTAAAGAAAGCAGACAAGGTATATCTGGCAACGGACCCTGACCGCGAGGGAGAAGCAATTTCATGGCATCTTGCCAATGCATTAAAGCTTGAGGATAAGGAGATAAACCGTATCAGTTTTAATGAAATTACAAAAAATGCCGTGAAAGCGTCCATTAAGGAGCCTAGAAAAATTGACATGAATCTGGTGGATGCACAACAGTCCAGACGTATTCTGGATCGTATGGTTGGCTACAGTATCAGTCCACTTTTATGGGAGAAGATAAAACGAGGACTGAGTGCAGGCCGTGTACAGTCCGTGGCTCTTAGAATTATCTGTGACCGGGAAGAGGAGATTAATGCATTTATTCCGGAAGAATACTGGTCATTGGATGCCCAGATTTCTGTTGAAGGAGAAAAGAAGAATATTACAGCGAAATTCTACGGAGATGAGCATGGCAAGGTTGAAATAAAGTCCGAACAGGAAATGCAGGCAGTCTTAAAGGAATTAAAAGGAAAAAAATTTGTTGTTGATTCTGTTAAGAAATCAAGAAGAAATAAAAAGGCGCCTTTGCCGTTTACCACAAGCACGTTACAGCAGGAGGCTTCCAAGGTACTGAATTTCTCAACACAAAAGACCATGCGGCTTGCACAGCAGTTGTATGAAGGCGTGGATATTGAAGGCATGGGAACAATTGGTATTATTACATACCTGCGTACGGATTCCACAAGAGTTGCGGAAGAAGCGGAAAGACTGGCAGGAGAGTATATTAGTTCCAATTATGGCAGAGAGTATTTTGTGGAGAGAAAGCCGGCAGGAAATAACGGTAAAAAGATTCAGGATGCCCATGAAGCCATTCGACCAACGGATATTTCACTGCTTCCGGTTCAGATTAAAGAATCTCTTTCAAGAGATCAGTTCCGTCTGTACCAGCTGATCTGGAAACGGTTTACGGCAAGCCAGATGGCAGATGCGGAATATGAAATGACTTCTGTAAAAATTAATGCAGGAAAATATTATTTCACGGTTGCAGCATCCAAACTTGTTTTTGATGGTTTTATGTCCGTGTATGTCAGTGAGGATGAAGAGAAAGAAGAGAACAATACCCTGATAAAGGGAATTGATGAAAACAGTAAGCTGACGCTTGTTGATTTTGAAAGCAGACAGCATTTTACTCAGCCGCCGGCTCATTATACGGAAGCTGCACTGGTTAAAACCATGGAAGAGCTTGGAATCGGAAGACCATCCACTTACGCTCCAACTATTACAACCATTATTGCAAGACATTATGTGTCAAAGGAAAATAAAAATCTCTATGTGACAGAGCTTGGAGAGGCTGTTAATAATGTAATGAAAAAGGCATTTCCAAGTATTGTGGATGTGAATTTTACGGCTAATCTGGAATCTCTTCTGGATAAGGTGGAAGAAGGCGCTGTCAACTGGAAAACCGTAGTGCGTAATTTCTACCCGGATTTAGATGAGGCTGTGAAAAATGCAGAAAAAGAGCTGGAGGAAATCAACATAGAGGATGAAGTATCGGATGTGACATGTGAGCTTTGCAATAGACAGATGGTCATAAAATACGGACCACACGGTAAATTCTTAGCCTGTCCGGGATTTCCGGAATGCCGTAATACCAAGCCGTATCTGGAAAAAGCCGGCGTAAAGTGTCCGGTCTGCGGCAGTGAAGTAGTAATAAAAAAGACTAAGAAAGGCAGACGTTATTTCGGTTGTGAAAACAATCCGGAGTGTGAATTCATGTCCTGGCAGAAACCATCGGATAAGAAATGCCCGAGATGCGCATCTTATATGGTAGAAAAAGGAAACAAGCTGGTATGTAGTAAGGAACAGTGCGGATATGTGGAAGAACTGCCGAAAAGTAATAAATAACAGATTTTGCATATCTTGGTTATAAAATTAACAATTATCAGATAATTTATAAAAAAATAAAAAATTTACTTTAAGTATTGCAAAAAAAAGCTAGTTTGTTATAATATTTATAATATTACATTAATAGCGTGAATTTACGCAGGACGGAGCAGATATGAGTGTACAGTTATTAGATAAAACAAGAAAAATTAATAAGCTTTTACACAATAACCATTCTCACAGAGTAGTTTTTAATGATATCTGTGAAGTTTTGAGTGAAATTTTAAAGTCAAACATTCTGGTTATCAGTAAAAAAGGCAAGGTTCTGGGAGTCAGCGTCTGTGAGGGCGTTGATGAGATTAAGGAGCTGATTGATGATGAAGTCGGCGGATATGTGGATCATATGCTGAATGAGAGACTTCTTGGGGTATTATCCACCAAGGAGAATGTCAATCTCATGACTCTGGGTTTTACTAATGATGATGTCCGCAAATATCAGGCAATCATTACACCGATCGATATTGCAGGTGAGAGACTGGGAACCTTATTCATGTATAAGTCGAATTCAGTATACGAGATTGATGATATTATACTGTGTGAATATGGAACAACGGTTGTGGGACTGGAAATGATGCGTTCCGTAAATGAAGAGAATGCAGAAGAAGACAGAAAGCTTCACATTGTAAAGTCTGCCATCAGTACCTTATCGTTTTCCGAGCTTGAGGCTATTACCCATATTTTCTCTGAACTGGAAGGAAATGAAGGAATTCTTGTTGCAAGTAAAATTGCGGATAAGGTAGGAATTACCCGTTCTGTTATTGTAAATGCACTCAGGAAATTTGAAAGTGCAGGGGTAATTGAGTCACGTTCCTCTGGTATGAAGGGAACTTATATTAAGGTTTTAAATGATGTGGTATTTGATGAACTTAAGAAAATTTCAGAAAATAAATAATTAAAATTTATACAAAAAATATTTTGATAATTACCGGAACCGGCGCAAAATGGCGCCGGTTTTGCATTTGGAAGAAAATAAAAGAAGACTCACTCATGGATTTATCATAAAAAAAATCTTGTGTTTTCAGTGATAATTCGTATAATGTATATAAGGGATTTTATGTAGAAAATTGTTGCAAGGATGCATATAGAAGGAGTGATGTTATGTTTGGTTCAGGAGCATTTGATTATGTGGATGTTCTTAATAAGGCGGCAGATGCAAGTTATTACCGGAATGAAATCCTGAGTAATAATATTGCCAATGTGGATACTCCAGGCTATAAGCGAAAAGATCTGGAATTTGAGAAACATTTAAGCAGTGCCATTGAAAGAGCAGGAGACGCAAAGTCAACATTGTCGGAAAAGGTACATAATGTGGATTTATCCGAGGCAAAAATGGTGACATATATTGATAACACAGATTTATCGTACCGCATTGATGATAATAATGTGGATATTGCAACGGAGCAGGTGGAGCTTGCTTCTAACCAGCTGGTATATAACGGTCTGGTTGACAGCATGACCCATGAATTTTCTAGAATCAAGTCTGTCTTGACCTGATGGAAAGGATGATTAGATGGCTATTTTTTCAGCATTAAACATAAGTGCATCCGGTATGACTGCGCAGCAGCTTCGCTCGGATATTATTGCACAGAATATCGCAAATGTCGATACGACAAGAACAGAGGACGGAACACCTTACCGCAGGAAGAATGTGGTATTTGCAGAAAAGTCCAACAATTATGCGTCTTCTTTTGATTCTGCACTGACAGCGGCATCCAGGAATATTGCCGGTCAGGGTGTCAAGGTTACCAAGATTACGGAAGATACTAAGACAGCAATGAAGATGGTATATGATCCATCCCATCCGGATGCAGATGAGAATGGATATGTTACTTATCCAAATGTAAATGTTATTACGGAAATGACGGATCTGATTGATGCCTCACGTTCCTATGAAGCGAACATTACGTCCTTTAATGCAACAAAGACCATGTTAAGCAAGGGTCTTGAGGTTGGAAAGGCATAAGAGATGACAGAGGTAAGGAGAGCGTATTATAATGGATAATTTAGCAGCATTGTATAATGTTACTTCAGATTATATCAGAGAAGTCATGACTACGGGAAAGACTCCCAATGAGAATGCAAAGGAGTCTAATGAAGTTACGGATTCTTTTGACAGTATCTATCAGTCTGCCATTGGTCTTATTGAAAGTACCAATAAATATGTGGAAGACGCACAGCAGGCTGAAATTGATTTTGCCCTCGGCAATCTGACAAGCACCCATGAACTTGGTGTCATACAGCAGAAAGCCAATATTTCCCTGCAGTATACGGTGGCTATCCGGGATAAAATTCTGGAGGCTTACCGTGAAATCATGAATATGCAGATATAATAAAAGCAATTAGGAGAAAAAAATTATCATGCCGGATAGATTACGTCAGATTTTCGAAAGATTTTTGGATTTCTGGAACCGATACAACAGAAGACAGAAGGCTATTGTTCTTAGCTCGCTGGCAGTCGTTATATTAACAATGGTGATACTGGTGGCGGTTTTGTCACGCCCAAATTATCAGGTTCTGACAAATTGTGCCAATTATAGTGAGATGAGCCAGGTTACCGCATTACTTACGGATAATGGTTTTGCCTATGTGACAGATGATACTACAATGACAGTCTCCGTCCGTGAACAAGATCTGGTTGACGCCAAGATGCTTCTTGCCACCAATGAAATCAAGGTGGACGGTTATGGGCTGGATGATGCATTGAATTCCAGCTTCTCAACAACAGAAAGCGATAAACTTAAGATGTGGCAGGCATATATTGAAAGTTCTCTGGAAAAAGATCTGACTGAATTTGATAAGATTAAAGGGGCACAGGTAATGCTGAATCTTCAGTCTTCGGATAATTCCCTTTTTGCCAATAAAAGTGGTTCTTCCGTGGCTGTTATTCTTTCCCTGAATGGAGAAATGTCGGATGAAGAAGCGGAGAACATTGCATTATACTTAAAAAATGCCATTGATAATCTAGACTCCAAGGATATCACGATTCTGAGTACTACCGGTGAAAGTCTGTATTCCGGTGATGTGAATACGGCAGGTTCTTCCGCATCACTGAATAAGCAGCTAAAATATACCCAGCAGCTTCAGAATGTTACTGCCAATGAAATTCGTAATCAGGTACTTTCGGCGGGCATTTATGGTGATGTTAAGGTAAATGTAAATTTTGACATTAACTGGAGCAATTTTGAAAAAGTATTACATGAATATAGTGTTCCGGAAGGAAATGAACAGGGATTCTTTGAACATTCCTATCTGGAAAAATCCTCTGGCGGTTCTACGGTTGGAGGTACTCCGGGAACGGAAAGCAATGATGAGGATACAGATTATAACATACAGGACGGAACCAATACCAATTCGTCCTATCTGAAGGAAGAATATTCTTATCTGGTAAATGAACTTGTTACCACGGAAACCACAACACCGGGTGAAGTTATTCTGGATACTTCCACGGTATCTGCCGTATTTAACAAATATGTTGTTTATAATGAAGATGATGTAGAAAAATTAGGATATCTGGATGGCATCACATGGGAAGAGTTTAAAGCCCAGAATGCGGAAACAGTCCAGGTTGATTTTGATCAGGAATGGATTGACATTATTGCAAGGGGTACGGGTATCCCGGCAGAAAATGTATCAATTGTTGCATATGAAAAGCATTTTTTCTATGATGCCGATACGTCGTCAAGACCATTTTCATTCTATTTGCAGATTCTCCTTGCCGTGGCAATTCTTGGTCTTCTGGCATTTGTGGTTCTTCGAAGCTCAAGACCGGTTACCGTGGAAGAGACGGAGCCGGAGCTTTCCGTGGAGCAGATGCTTGCGACAACCAAAGAAGCACAGCAGAGTGTTGAGGATATTGATTTACAGGAAAAATCAGAAGTTAGAAAGGCCATTGAAAAGTTTGTGGATGAAAATCCGGAGGCAGTTGCATTGCTGCTTCGTAACTGGCTTGACGATGGATGGGACTAAACTATGGCAGCAAAGAAGGAAAACGGTGAATTAACAGGTATTGAAAAAGCAGCGATTTTACTTATTGCGCTGGGACCTGAAAAATCAGCAAGTATTTTTAAACATTTAAAAGAAGAAGAAATTGAACAGCTGACCCTGGAAATTGCCAATACAAGCAGTGTATCTCCAAGTACCAAGGAAGATGTCTTAAATGAATTTTATGAGGTGTGTCTTGCACAGCAGTACATAGCAGAAGGCGGTATAAATTATGCCAAGGAACTTCTGGAAAAGGCGTTGGGAGAGGACAAGGCAAAGCAGGTTATTGGTAAGCTTACGGCAAGTCTTCAGGTACGTCCGTTTGAATTTATCCGCAAGACGGATCCAAGTCAGTTATTAAACTTCATACAGGATGAACATCCGCAGACCATTGCACTGATTCTGGCATATCTGCCGCCACAGATGGCATCCATGGTGGTATCGGCACTTGCACCGGAAAAACAGGCTGATGTTGCAAAGCGTATTGCACAGATGGACAGAACGTCGCCGGATGTTATTAAGCAGGTGGAAAAGGTTCTGGAAAGGAAGCTTTCTTCTCTTGTGAATCAGGATTATACCATCGTGGGCGGTGTGGATGCAATTGTTTCTATTTTGAATTCAGTTGACCGTGGTACAGAAAAGCATATCATGGAAACTCTTGAAATTGAAGATCCGGAGCTTGCAGATGAAATCCGTAAGAAGATGTTCGTATTCGAGGATATTCTTACTCTGGATGATCGTGCAATCCAGCGTGTACTTCGTGATGTGGACAACTCCGATCTTGCAATGGCACTGAAAGGTTCCAATGAGGAAGTTCAGAATGTTATCTTTAACAATCTGTCCAAGCGTCTTGCTGTCATGATTAAGGAAGACATGGAATTCATGGGACCTGTTCGTATGAAGGATGTAGAAGAAGCACAGCAGAAGATTGTTAACGTCATAAGAAAGCTTGAGGATTCGGCGGAAATCGTTATTTCACGAGGTGGAGGTGACGAGATCATTGTCTAATCTTCTAAAAGGGTTTTATACAAGACAGACAGAAGAACGCGTTATTGATTACAATGAGATTATTTCCGATAAAATTGAATCTTTCCGGCATAAAATGGAAGCCGACAAAGTTGAGGCTGACGGTTTCGTTAGCGGATTGAAAGCCAGTGTGGTAGAAGATCTTATTTCGGAAGGGTCGGAAGTAAATCCGGCAGATGGGATTCTTTCCAGTGAAGATGCGCTTTCGGTACTGGTTGCCGATAACGATGAAACGAAGAATCCTGTAAATCATGAGGAATTAAGGGAACTTGCAGGGAATATCATTTCAGATGCCAATGCAAAAGCGGATGAGATTATTGCTAATGCGAAAAAAGAAGCCGAAGAGATGAAGAAACAGGCTTATGAAAAAGCACAGGAAGAAGGCAGACAGGCAGGATACGAGGAAGGAAGCAGGAAAGCAGAAGAAGAGTATCAGGTATTGATTAATGATGCCAACAGCGAGCTGCAAAGGCTGGAACAGGAATATACCACACGATATAACAGTATGGAAAGTGAAATCGTAAATGTTCTTTTAGAGGTTTTTTCCAAAGTTACCCGTACCATTGCAGAGGATAACCGGGAGGTTGTCCTGCATCTGATTAATCAGGTAATGAATCATGTGGAAGCAACCGGTGATTTTCTGATTCGTGTATCCAAGGAGGACTATCCTTTTCTGGTGGAAAATCAGGGAAAGATTTATTGCGCATCACCCAAAGACATTAATATCAGCGTGATGGAAGATCCTTCTCTTGCAAAGAACCAGTGCATCATTGAAACAGATGGTGGTGTCTTTGATTGTAGTCTGGATATTCAGCTGGAACAGCTGATAAAGAATATTAAGCTGCTAAGCTGTATTTGATTGTAATTATGACAGGATAAAAGGGCAGGAGAGTTTAAGTGGCACTGATTAATGAGGAAAAGTATCTGAATCTGATTCAGAATACTTATTATAAAAAATTAGGCAAGGTAACGAAGATAGTAGGATTAACCATAGAATCCGTGGGACCGGATGCAAGTCTTAACGACCTGTGCATGATATTACCGAAAAATAACCAGCTTCAGCCGGTTTTTGCAGAAGTAGTTGGGTTTAAGGATAATAATGTTCTTTTGATGCCTTTTTCCAGTGTGGACGGAATCGGACCGGGGTGTATTGTGGAAAATACGGACGCACCGCTTTCGGTAAGTGTAGGGGACGAACTTCTGGGAAAGACACTTGACGGTCTTGGAATGCCTTATGATGGAAGTGAACTGGATCTGCCTTTGAAATATTCGGTTGAGGCAGCGCCGCCGGACCCGATGTCCCGTGAAATCATCAGTGAGATTCTTCCACTGGGAGTTAAGGCAGTGGACGGTTTAATTACCGTTGGCAAGGGACAGAGAATCGGGATATTTGCCGGAAGTGGTGTTGGAAAGAGTACCCTGATGGGTATGTTTGCAAGAAATACCCAGGCAGATATCAATGTCATTGCCCTGATTGGAGAACGTGGACGTGAGGTGCGCGAATTTATTGAAAGAGACCTTGGAACAGAAGGCATGAAGAGAAGTGTTGTTGTGGTGGCAACCTCTGATAAACCGGCACTCATCCGGAATAAAGCAGCAAAAACAGCAACCAGTATTGCCGAGTATTTCAGGGATCAGGGAAAGGATGTACTTTTGATGATGGATTCCCTGACACGTTTTTCCATGGCACAAAGGGAAATCGGTCTGGCATCTGGGGAACCTCCGGTTACAAGAGGATATCCGCCGAGTGTATACAGTGAGATGCCAAAGCTTCTGGAACGTGCGGGAATGTCCGATAAAGGCTCCATCACAGGACTTTATACGGTTCTTGTGGATGGCGATGACTTTAATGAACCGATTACGGATACGGCAAGAAGTATTCTGGATGGTCATATTATGCTTTCCAGAAAACTGGGACATAAAAATCATTATCCGGCAATCGATATTTTGCAGAGCATTTCGAGGTGCATGAGTCAGATTGCCACAAAGGAACATAAGGCACTTGCTGGAAAACTAAAAAATGTCCTGGCAACCTACAATGAAGCAGAAGACCTGATTAACATCGGAGCCTATAAACCGGGTTCTAATAAGAATATCGATTATGCCATCTCAAAAATAGATGCGGTAAATGAATTTCTGAAACAGGGAACCGATGAAAAGTTTACTTTTGAAGAAGAACTTGAATTGTTAAAACATATTTTTGAATAGGGTTATGCGGCATGGCAAAGTTTATTTACAGGCTCCAGAATGTACTGGATGTGAAGCTTAAGATGGAAAGTCAGGCAAAAACAGAGTTTTCCGTGGCTGCGGAAAGACTTGATGAGGAAGAAGAAAAAATGAACCTTCTTCTTCAAAAAAAAGCAGAACTGGAGGAAGAGTACCGGAAAAAATCTTCCGGCAGGCTGGATATTATGGCATTAAAGCATGCCAGGGAAAGCGTGGAATATGAAAAAGGCAGGATTGAGTTACAAAAAACTGCCATTAACCAGGCAAAGAAACAACTGGAAATTGCCAGATATCATCTGAATGAGGCAATGAAAGACAGAAAGATTCATGAAAAACTGAAAGAAAAAGCTTTCGAAGAATTTTTAATGGAAGAAAATGAAGCTGAAAAGAAAGAAATTGACCAGCTCGTAAGCTTTAAATACAATGATAACGGAAAGGCAGGTGCAAGATAGTGGCAAAGAACGATACCATAACGGAACTGGATGAAGATGGCGAAAAAAAAGGCGGCGGACTGATTGGTGCTGTGATTGCGGTTATTATTGTCATTATATGGCTGCTTGTTTTTGCACTGCTTATCAAAATGGATGTGGGAGGATTCGGAACCAATGTCATGCGTCCTCTCTTAAAGGACGTTCCGGTTCTTAATAATATCCTGCCCAATGTCAGTGATGATGATGTTGCGGCAGAATCGGGATACCGGTACAAGACATTATATGATGCCATTGAACGGATTAAGGAACTGGAAGCCCAGGCTGCTCTAAAGGATGAACAGCTTGCACAGAATGCAGAAACGATTTCCGACCTTCAAAGTGAGATTACAAGACTTAAGGTTTTTGAAGAAAATCAGCTGATTTATGAAGAATTGAAAAAAAAGTTTGATGAAGAGGTTGTTTTTACGGACAATGCACCCGATATAGAAGAATATAAGAGTTGGTATGAGGAAATTAATCCGGAAAATGCAGCGGATCTTTATGTAAGGGTGCTGGAACGACTGGATTACTCACAGAAAGTCAAGGACTGGGCAGCTACCTATGCGAAGATGGATTCGGATGCAGCAGCGGCAATTCTCTCGGAAATGACGGGTGATCTGGATCTGGTAACACAGATTCTTCTGAACTTAAGTGCAACAAAGAGAGCGGAGATTCTTGCAGCAATGGATCCGGTATTCGCAGCAAAGCTTACTCATGTCATGTATCCGGAATAGAATTTCCTGATGTCCTCCTCTTATAATAAATATTTTTGGAAAGGAGGATTATATGGTAAGTTCTGGAATAAGTGCAAACATTTCTCCGATAAGAGGAGTGGAGGCGCGAATTGGTAATACAGGAAAGACTTCGGATGCTGATTTTGGAAAGGTCATGACGGAGTCACTGGCACAGCCTGCATCTGGCAGTAACAGTCAGTCCATGAGTTCTTATGCAGCGCCTGATATGGAATCGTCCAGATACATGAAGGAAGCATCATCCGGAAAGAGCCAGGTACAGAAGGATAAGATCCGGAAGAATGCAAAAACCACAGAAAATGAAGATAATTCTACGGTAAAGGGTGCTAAGGATAATCGAAAAGAGAAGCCTGAGGTTAAGGAAGCTTCCGACAGCATCCGGGAAAAAATTAAAGATGAATTTGATGTCACCGATGAAGATATCGAAAACGCATTGGAAACTCTTGGATTTACAATGGCGGATCTGCTGGATGAAGGAAATCTTACAGATTTTGTGGTGGAACTGACCGGAATGGAAAGTCAGGTTGATTTGCTGGTTTCATCCGAAATGACAGAAAAGGTTAATGAACTGTTTGATTTTATCGGTACCGTGGCAGAAGATGTTACGAAAGAACTGGGAATTTCCCTGGATGAGCTGGGAGAACTTCTGGAGGAGACAGATGGTCTGGCAGGCTTAGAAGAACCGGAATTCAATTCTTTAAAAGAAAACGGTGAGGTAAAAACAGAACATCCGGCTTTAGAAGAAACGAAAGAGGAAGAATCAGGCAAAAAGCTTCTGGATACCGGAAAAACTGAGAATTCTTCTGCTGCAGAAAAAGATAATACTGTGGAAATCCGTGTGGAAAAGGGTAGTACACAGGAATTTCATCAGGACAGACAGAATGATTTTTCAGGTGGAAGCAGTTTTGGCGAAACGGCAGGAAACTTTGTGAATAATCTTACCAATGCGGTCAATGAAGCATTTGAGATGAATGGATTAAAGGAAACGATTAATCCGGTACAAATTATTGAGCAGATTGTTGAGTCAGCAAAGGTTATCTTAAATCAGGAAACAACCTCCATGGAGCTTATGCTGAATCCGGAGAACCTGGGAAAGGTTAATTTGAATGTTTCGGTAAAGGCAGGCGTCGTTACTGCGTCGATTGTGACACAGAATGAAGCAGTCAGGGAAGCTATTGAAAGCCAGGTTGTCCTGCTTAAGGAAAATCTTTCTGGTCAGGGAATCAAGGTGGAAGCAGTAGAAGTTACGGTAGAGAGCCATGCTTTTGAGGCCGGAACGGGACAGGAACAAAGCAGTGCCTTTCAGGAGCAGAAGGAAGAGAATTCTAAAAAAACCGGAAGACCATTAAGACTGGATAGTTTAAAGGATCTTTTGACAGAAGATTTGACAGAGGAAGAAAAAATTGTCCTGGACATGATGGCGGAAGAAGGTAATCAGATTAATTTTAAAGCGTAAAGGAGATGAAAGAACATGGCAGTTACACAGGCAATTGACAGTGACGGTAATCTGGTGGAAAAAACAAATTATTATAATTCAACCAAATCCGAGTCAAAAAGCAATGACACACTGGATAAAAATGCATTTTTAAATCTTTTGGTTGCGGAAATGAAATATCAGGATCCGTTGGAGCCGACCTCGAACACCGAGTATATTGCACAGCTTGCTACATTTTCACAGGTAGAATCCATACAGAACATGCAGGTTACAGCACAGCAGCAGCAAGGAGCAAATCTTGCCGGAAAGCCGGTTATCATGAAGACGGAGTCCTCAACAGGAGAAACCGGATATATCTGCGGCAGAGTAGATTACATGGTTACGGAAGACAGCAAGGTATATCTTTCCATTAACGGTTCACTCTATGATATTGAAGATCTGGATACGGTGCTGGAAGAAGATTATTATCAGAATGTTGTACTTGCAAAGGAAAACGGTACGAATACATCGGATAAGACAGATGATGAAAAGGATGCCACAGATAATGTGGATACGGAAGAAGAAAATTAAGACAAGTCGGAATAGAAGGTGATGACATGGAAAGAATCAATAATTATACTTCCATTGAGCAGGCAGCCGGACAATATTTACAAAAGAACACTCCCGCAGGAAATAATACTTCGGTAAATTCCATTTCTTTTGAAGAAATACTAAATAAACAGCGTTCCATTGCCGAAATATTAGATGAACAAAAAACAGGCGGACTGAAATTTTCCAAGCATGCGGGAAACAGGCTTTCTGAAAGAAACATTACGCTTTCTGAGGAACAGATGAAACGTCTGGAGGAAGGCGTGGGAAAGGCCAATGCCAAGGGAATCAGGGAATCGCTGGTAATTCTGGATCACTATGCTTTTATTGTAAATACAGGGAATAATACTGTAATTACGGCAATGGATCAGGATTATGAGGATGAAAATATTTATACCAACATAGATGGAGCCGTTATTATTTAGCTGGACCGTATGGAAGCTTTTATGACCCGGAATGCCTGATGGGTCAGAAAACGGTATGTTCCCTCTATGTGACAAAATGGAGGACATGAATTATGATGAGATCATTGTATTCTGGTGTATCCGGTCTTAAGGTGCATCAGACAAAGATGGATGTTATCGGTAATAACATTGCCAATGTTAACACGGTTGCTTATAAGGCAAGTTCGGTAACGTTCAGTGAAGTGTTTTACCAGACTACACAGAGCGCTTCCGGTGCCAATACGGAAACCGGAAAAGGCGGTACTAATGCCAAACAGATTGGTCTGGGCTCTAATGTAGGTGCCATCAGCACTTCCATTACTTCGGAAGGTGCTTCACAGAGAACGGATAATGCATTTGACTTAAAGATTTCCGGTCAGTCATTCTTTGTTGTCCAGAGTAATGGAGAACAGTTATTTACAAGAGCCGGTAATTTTACACTGGATAATGCTGGTTATCTGGTTACATCAACCGGTGCATATGTAATGGGATGGCAGGTGGATGAGGAAACCGGAGAAATTATAAAAGATACGGTTTCACCACTTCAGCCAAAAAGCACTAAGTTTTCTTATACCACACCGGAAGCAACGACTAATTTTACGGTTTCGGGTAACCTCAATAAGGAAGACACGAACTTTAAAAATGGAAAGCCTGTTCCAATGAGTGTTAAGTTTTATGACAGTCTTGGCTATGAATATACGGCTAACATTAACATCGAACAGAGTGCGGCTGATGTTAATACTTATAATCTGACACTGGGAGATATTTATTGTAATAACAAAAAGACAAATCTGGTATTGAATGATACAAATCTGGGACAGATAAAGTTTGATGCCAATACCGGTAAGCCAACCGGTGGTACTGTGGATGCAACAACCGGAG
>JAQXXN010000030.1 GCA_029226085.1 Thermoflexaceae bacterium | reverse complement strand
CGATAAAGCAGATCAAATATTTCCGTCACACTTCTGGCAGTATTGGCGTCCCGTATAAAAGCAAGCATAAGACTTGTTTCTACAAAGTGAATGGTTAAAAGCTCTTTGCCTCCCTGGTTGCCACATACACTGTCCATTTGTACAACAGCAGCATCAGGATGATTTTCCATAAACATTTGAAAATCCTTGTATGTACGGCCGTTGCGACATGCTCTATCCACTTTAAACTCCGGTTTCTTATAACGGGGACGATATTTTACCTTTCGTGGCAGGTCAATGTTGCGTACATCCAATAAGCAGGCATCAATGTAGTTATATAATGTCTTTTCGCTACACATCAGTTCATCGCGATTGCTTTCGTATATTTGGTGTATGGATTGACCATTTTTCACTAGCGGAGTAACAAGAGCATTGATTCTTTCCAATTCAAGTTCATTACACAAAATGCCACTCCTACTGTCAGAGATATGCTCCTGACATCGGAGATGTGCTTCCTGTGCCTGATAGAATAACTTCTTAAGTGTGCACTGATTTAGCTGCTCACAGCCATTACAAACATAAGGAGGCTTGGTGTGATGTGAACACACTTCTTCCTTAAAATCATCACAGAAGTCATTACATTTGTTGCATATGCTGCACTTGTACTTGGATGGTGTTGAACATCCTAATGGACAGATATTTTTCTTGTTACAAGTTTTTCTGTGAATACATGCATTGTAAGGATATGAAGAATATCCTGTTTTCTGTTCAAAGGAATATTTCTTTATCTCCTTTGCAACAGTGGTTCTATCCTTACCAATGCTGATAGCAATCTTTCCAAAAGAAAGTTGATTTTTTAGTCCTTGCTGAATTTCAAGGCGCTCTTCGTAAGTTAAATATTTAGACATGGTAACTCCTTTCATTGTCGCCAGCCTATCTATTCTAACATACAAAGAAGACCAATCGGAATGACTGATCTTCTTTGTAAGAGAAAGTCCATACCGCTTTCTCTTCACATATTTTTATTATTATTAGGGACTAAATGAAAATCAGGTATGGATTTTCATTTTACAATCAAGGCACAATAGAAAAAGTATGCAAATCAGACCCCAAAATATTTCTTATGGCAATCCACAAAAAGGCACCCACATATACTGTGAGTGCCGAATTTTACTGGTACAGCTTTCATGAATTGATATATTAAATAAGACTTGTAATCACATAAGAAAGAATACTTAATACAATGGAATATACTCCAAGCCCGTAAAACAGTTTCTTACGGTCTGCAACAACAACAGAAAAACCAAAATATGTAAGTACAATAGCAAGACAACGTGCCGCCGAATAAACAGATGAAGCAACACCTGTTAAAATGGAAACTCCAAATGCGCCTATAAGTGCATAGCACACATAGATTGGTGTAATAACAATGGACTGTAAACTTGCAATTGCAAGGCCCTTATTAAAACTAATCTTCGCATCACCGTATTTCTCAGCCATGAATACAATGATAAATGCCGCAACAGCCATGGAACCGATAACCAGTCCGATATCCTGCAAAATTCCTGTCAGAAATGTTGAAAATCTGTAACTGTAACCGTTAAGCAGCATTCGAATCAGCTTTGCTACAACATTTGCCAGGGTAAAACCTGCTGTTTCAAGGGCAATTAACTGATATGCTGTTTTCTTGTCCTGTCCCGTAACATACTCTTCCACTGCTTCCGAAGGTGACGCAAGTACCGCCTTAATCAGGGAAACCATACTTCCAACTGCTTTACCGGTTTCTTCCTTAACCTTCGCACTCACTTCATCAAATTGTGCAGCCTTTTCTGACTTATTTGTATCAGTACATCCACACACTTCTCCATCTTTCAGTTCTCTTCCACAATTTTCACAAAATGCCATAATCGTACTCTCCTTTGTTTAAATAACATTTTTATATGTATTGTATTATACATTCCAAAATAATATTATATCACAAACTCATAACAATAAAAGAACTTTCTGGTTACTCTTTCATCTTTTCCTTTTCAATCCGGATATTGTTCCATGACAGCCAGAAACTCGTCAAAATGACAGTCAAACAGCTTTGTCAGCTCCGGATCAAACTGGCTTCCTGCCTGTGCAACGATTTCTGCACGTGCCTGCTGGGGAGTCCATGCATCTTTATAACACCGTTTGCTGACAAGTGCATCAAATACATCTGCAATTGCCACGCAGCGGGCAAAAAGACTGATTTCTTCTCCCTTTCGTTTTTGCTGATACCCAGTACCATCAAAACGTTCATGATGCTGCTGTGCAATACATGCTGCAATCTGCATAATCTCACCCGGGGAATTTTTTAGCAGTTTATATCCATAATCCACATGCTTTTTTATCTCCTGATATTCTTCTTCGGTTAAGCGTGCCGGCTTATGCAGTATATCCTGCGAAACACCGATTTTGCCCACATCATGCATCATGCTTGCAAGACTGATTTTCCATGTCTCCTCATCCGACAATCCTATTGCATGGCATAAAATCTCCGTATACGCAGCAACTCGTTTCACATGCTGTCCCGTTTCATAACTTTGCGCCTCCACCAATTCAGCCAGTGAGCTGACAAGAGTCTGCTGTTCCTCATACAATTCATTATTTTTCTCCACAAGAACCTTAATCAGCCTTTGTAATTTTCCGGTAACACTAAGAGATATGATGGATATGGAAAGAAATTCTATCGAACGCGGCAAAAACCCATACAGTAACACACCACGTAAGGTAATCAATGGCTCATCCGGAACAATTTTAAGCCGGAATGCAATCAGGTGACTGACTGCCATTACCGGAATACTAAGTATCGTAGTGTATAGAACACTTCGCCGGTCACAATAAAGACACGATACCACAACCGGAAACACCAGCATGATAACTACATGATAAGATAAAATGGAATACAACAAGCCTGACATCAATACAACAAGTGTTAACACAAAATACCGTGTGGCTTTACATCGTACATGTAAAAAATCATACAATACCGTTGGTACAAATAAAACAAAGATTGCCATCAGAACTGTCGGATATATCATGGATGAAATCTTAAAGACATGTAACGCATTTAAGACCATTACAAGCAGCATTAACAGTATCATGATACGACATATTGCAGACATCCGGCGATCGGCATCATCATCAAAATCCCGGATTAACTGATTTGCAAAATTCATCTAAACCTCCTTGGCATCTCCCGATCCTATGTATTTTATTTCATTCTTCCAATCAACTTTTTTGAATCTCTATTGGTTTTATCGTACCATTTTTCTCACAAATGTTCAAGTTTCTTCAAAGTGAATATCATTCTATGATCCAGCCTTGTCCGATACCATTATTTTCTCGCGCACTCCCCTGCTTCGCCCTTCATAATTTCAATTCCATGCGCCAGGGTAGGAAGGATGTATTCAAGACTCTCCTTTACAGCTTTTGGACTTCCCGGCAGATTAATAATAAGAGTCTGGTTTCGCATCACGCTGACCGCACGGCTTAACATGGCACGTGGCGTAATGCTAAGACTGTATGCACGGATTGCTTCTGCGATTCCCGGCACATTTTTTGTTGCCGCACGAAGAGTTGCCTCCGGCGTATGGTCTCTGGGTGACAGACCGGTTCCGCCCGTTGTAAAAATCACATCTACATTCTCTTCATCCGCAAGACGTACCATTTCCTCATAAAGCCGTTCTTCCTCATCCGGAAGCACCTTCAGGCTGATAACCTCATATCCGTTTGCTTCTATCATGTCACGGATGGCAGGACCGCTTAAATCCTCACGCTCGCCTGCGCTCCCCTTATCACTTGCCGTAATGATTCCCGCCCGGAAATGTTTTTTTATGCTGCTCTCACTCATGCTTTTTTGTCTCTCCTTTTATATCCTTATTCCTGCTTTTTCACATTCACAAGATAGATTCCACAGGCTACCATCACAACTGCAATAAAATACTGCCATTTCAGTTCTTCTTTCAGCAGCAATGCTGCAAATATCACTCCCAGAACCGGAATCAATGCATTATAAATCGCTATCTTGCTGATTGGGTGATAGGCAAGCAGTTCATTATAAACAGCAAAGCATACTGCTGATATCATAATCAATGCAACGAGGACAAGCATTCCTTTTATGCCAAAACTCCACTGACTCTTTGTTCCTGCCACAAAACCAATTACAAGAAGCAATGCTCCGCCAATCATCATGCTCTGCCCTGTTGCCTGCATTATGTTCATTTTCTTTGAAACCACTCGCGTTATGACACCTCCAAATGCCGCACAACACGCATTCAAAAGAATCATTCCATCCCCTCTGAAGGTAATGTTTTCAAAAAAATCAACTCCCGGCTGTATATTGATTGTCATAATTCCTGCAATTCCCAGCACACAGCCTGCCACTTTGGAAGCTGATAGTTTGTCATCTGAAAATATAATTGTTGAGAGTATAATCAGGAAAAAGCCTCCCATGGAATCCAATATCGTTGACCTTGCACTCGGATTATAACCCAGGCCTATATATGCAAACATATAATGAAGTGTTGTGTTGACAACTGCAAGAAGTATCAGCCACAATACATCATTCTTCTTTTTCATTTCTATCCCTGTCTTTTGGAAACAACAAAACACCAAAACCAAAACACCGGCAAAGAAGAAGCGAATTCCGGCAAAAAGAATTTTTCCTCCCAAATCAACGGAATCAATCTGGAATTCCTGATACCCTATTTTTATGAGCGGATACGCCAATGACCATCCCAAAGCACAAAATATTGCCAGTATCGATTGATATCTGCTGTCCTTAAATATTTTTTCCATAGAATTTCACCTAAAGTCCTCTTATTTCACATAATCTTTCAAAAATATATTCCCTATCGTTGGAGATATCTTTCCTGTAAACATATCCCAGACGGTCAAAGCCCCTAATTTCCACGGGATCCTCTATCTTCATCTCAGCCATATAACGAACCATTTCCCCTCTTGCCATCTTTGCATAAGTACCCTTTGTGACAAGCTTTCCTTCACACTTTTCACAAAATGTTACCGTTATGTATCTGTCTTCTTTAATGAGATACTTTTCAATACACCTTGAATATTCCTTTGATGCCAGATTTACAATGATTCCACTATCATCCCGCACAGCCTCATATAGCTTTCTTCCCCATAAATCATACAAATCTTTATGACTTCCTATCGTTGCCTTAGCCTGCATTTCCAACCGATATGGCGTCACCCCGTCCATTGGCTTTAATACACCATAAAATGCGGACAAAATTCTCAAATGCTCCTGCACATAATCAAACTGCCCATCTTCAAATACTGCAGGCGCCATATATTGATATGCAATGCCTTCATAAGACAGAATTGCCGGCGTCAACCGGGAATACAGGTCCATTTGTTCTAACCTTGCTAAGTTCTGTTGTGCAATCTTATCATTGCATTTCCACAGCTTCTGCAAATCTTCATGCGTCTGCTTACGAAGCCATAATAAAATTTCTTCCGTCTGATTTACATATTCCGGAATACCAAGTGGATCTATAGTATCCAGATTCTCATTCATCTTCTTCGCAGGGGACAAAATAATACGCATTATGATAACTCCCTCAACATATTTTCAGGATCCTTGTCTGCCTTCACCTTATCATTTGCCATGATAATCGTTCCCTCTTCGTCAATCAGATACGTTGTACGAACTACTCCCATGGATATCTTACCATAATTCTTCTTTTCCTTCCACACATCATAAGCCTCTATCACCTTACGCTCCGTGTCCGCAAGTATTGTAAATGCCAGATTCTGCTTTTCTTCAAAACGCTTGTGGGATGCAACCGAATCCTTACTAATTCCAAGCACAACCGCTCCTTTTTCCAAGAAAAGCAGATATCTGTCTGAAAATCCGCACGCCTGCTTCGTGCATCCCGGTGTATTATCTTTTGGATAGAAATATAAAATTACCTTCTTACCTCTGTAATCAGACAATTTATGCATTCCCCCATTCTGGTCCGGCAATTCAAAATCCGGTGCCTTTGTTCCTACTTCCAGCATTTTATGTACCTCCATTTTCTCAAGTTATATTTAATTAACATAATATGTTCTTGTCTTCAAAACTGCTATGACTTAGGGTTATTGAACTGTATGTAAATGCTCATGAATTTTTTCTCTCATTTTTCCTCCTCCCGAATTGGGATTTAACGATTTCTACAAACTGGATGTTGCAAGTTTTTGACTCGCAGGCATAGGGAATTGAGTTTTCGGATTTTTCTATGCCAGTTTTTTGCTTCGAAAACTGGTTCATGGCATAGAAATATGAAGTTCTCTTGTTTTCTATGCTAATTTCAAGTAAAAATCGAAGTACGGTATTTTAGAAAATGTCTATTTTGGCATAGAGAAATTGAATTCTTGACATAGCTATGCTAGTTATCATCGTTGAAGCAAAATTTTCGGCATAGCAGAATTGACTTTTTAATATAGCTATGCCACGGTCATAAATTCATGGCATAGGGAATGGATTTTGCCTCTACGCAAAGGACACGATAACTTCCAGTTTTTTGACATCCTCAAATGTGAGTTATCTTATCACATTTTTGCTACAATTATATTCGATTTCTTAATTCATCGAGAGTAAATTTTTGTGAAATAGATGAAATCATTTCTACAACTTCTATAACAAAGCGTCTCATAAATTCTCTATACGGAATCACAACTTCTCCTTTATCTAACACAAAAAATAACATCTCTTTATCGCTACTTTCCTTATACTCATAATAATCAAGTCTAATATTAGTTTGATGTATGATTTGATCCCTTAATGATCTTCCCTTTTCGCTACCACAGAGTAAACGAAAAGCATGCGTATTAAGTTCATCTATTTCACAGATGTATGATTTCAAACAAATAAATTTGTCACTTTCATCCTTTAATATTTTCTTTGCAAATTTATTGAAACTATCATTTCTTTCATGAAACGCTATATAATGAAAAATAGTAGCTACTACATCCAATGCATTTCTTGCAAAAAGTATTGTGCTTTCAGTATGATAAAGCAATGTTGTTTTATTATCTCCAAAAAGACAAGGCATTTCCATGTTTTGTGAGATTTCAAATTCATTTAAATTATCAATGGCACATTTTTCAGCAAACAACATCATTTTAGTTTTCTGATGACATATTACTGCTTTTTCTTTTAAATAGATTTTAGTTTCTTTATCTATACTGATATTATTTTCAATAAGGTTAAATAAATCATGACCTATTTGTATTTTGGGTATGATATCACCATAGCCCGACGTCAATTCCAGATCAAGTGCTACAAGTTCATTTCTTTCTAAGCTCATCAATTATTTCTCCTTATATCACAAAATTCATATCTGCCTTGTTCTTTTGCGTAGAGAACTTATCAATTTCCTCATATCGGCTTGTACATCACAAATGTTAATCTCATTTTAAATTCCCTACTCCGTCACAAGCTCCAGTTCATCCCCTACCTTAATCACACCGCCATGAATGACCTTTGCAAATACGCCCTCCCGTGGCATGATGCAGTCACCCACCATGTGAAAAATCTCACATTCCGAATGACATTTCTTTCCAATCTGTGTAATTTCCAATACCACATCATTACACTTAAAAACCGTTCCCACAGGATAGGTCTTAAAGTCAAAGCCCTTTACCAGAAGGTTTTCCCCAAATGCGCCATCTGCCACATTCGCTCCCCTTGCACGGAACTTTTCAACCTCCTCATGAGACAGAAGACTTACCTGTCTGTGCCAGTTTCCGGCGTGTGCATCCTTTTCCAGACCGTAATTTTCGATAAATCTGCACTCACCGATATTTTGTTTTGCTGTTCCCTTCTTTTCACTAATGCATACTGCAACAACTTCACCCATTTTACTATCCTCCGATTTGTACCATTTTTCGTTTATCTGAACTTTCAAGCTGGGCCGCATGTGTAAAATCATGCGCCTTTGGCTTATTACTGATTGCTTTCCTGATTTCGTTTCTGATTTCTTCATCCGATGCCCCACTGCGAAGCAATGGTTTAAGCTCGATTCCTCTGTCATAGTGTAGGCAAAGCTTTAACCTGCCCTCTGCCGTAAGACGAATCCGGTTGCACTCACCACAGAATTGATGGGACATGGGACTGATAAATCCGATTTTCCCCTCAAAGCCTTCAAAATCATAATAGTTTGCCGGACCGTTGCCACGCTTTTCATGAGAAGGCGTGCCTTTTCCGTAAACTGCCTCAAGTCTATGAAGAATTTCATCTGACGGAATTCCGTGAAAATCCTTTCCACAGCCGATCGGCATCAGTTCAATATAGCGGACATCAACATTTTCCCACTGTGCCAGTGCCGCCATGTTCTCAATATCCTCTTCATTCAGTTCCCGGCATGGAACACAATTGATTTTGGTACGAATGTTAAGACTCTGTGCCTTTTTTATGGCATCCAGTACTTTTGCATGCGCATCGGTACCTGTTATCTTCCAAAAACGTCCGGAATCAAGCGTATCCAGGCTGATATTCACACTGGTAAGTCCTGCTTTTTTTAACTCTTCTGCCATTTCACCAAACAAAACACCGTTCGTGGTCATAGCTATTTCTTCCATTACGGAAAGTTCATGAATATCTTTCATCAGCTTAATTAAATTTTTCCGTACCAGCGGTTCGCCTCCGGTAAAACGGATTTTTTTAACTCCAAGGTCCGCCATGATGCTCACCACACGGTAGATTTCTTCCAAAGTCAGAAGTTCTTCATGTGGAATGAGTGCTACTCCACAGGAAGGCATGCAGTAGCGGCACCTTAAGTTACATTTATCCGTAACCGAAATACGCAGATAATCAATTGTTCTTCCAATACCGTCTTTCATTTTTATTCTCCAAAACACATTACTTTTCCAGCCAGATTACTTTTTCCGGCGGAATCTTTAGAAAAATTCTCTCATTCTTCATCTGTTTCCACTTTTCCTTCGGAATATCCAGTGTCAATACCGAATAGTCCCCTGTTTCCTTAGCACCTTTATTCCGAAACAGCACAACTGTGGAAAACGCATCTTCAATTTCCCGTAAAACTTCACATTCCAGCACATTAGCATCTTCCATGCCGGATACTACTTCAAAATAATGAGCACGAAAGCCTGCATAAACATAACGTGACTGATCCTTTTTTTGAGTACTTTCTGTTCTCAGGCGGATTCCCCAGTCCAGTGCCTGATATGTCCCGTCTGCATTTTCCTCAAGTCTTGTAATATTCTTGCATCCCGTAAGAAGTGTTGCTGCAAGGGTCTTTGGCTCATCAAAAAGCTCTTTTTTCGTCTGGATATCCACAATCTTTCCATTTTCCATGACTGCAATCTTATCCGTCATCCGATAAACCTCATTCCGGTCGTGAGATACAAAAAGCACCGCTCCTTCAAATAAATCAACAACATCCATGATTTCCCGTTCCAAACGCATTTTGAGGTAATTATCCAGTGCTGAAAATGGTTCATCCAGCATAATGACATCCGGTTTTGCCGCAAGCATTCGTGCCATTGCCACGCGCTGCTTCTGGCCTCCGGAAAGCTGGGACGGATAAAGTTCTTCCTTCCCCTCCAGATAGAAACGCTTTACAAAATCCCTGGCAATTGCTTCATCCCTTGCTCCGCACATGATATTCTGAAATACTGTCATGGTAGGAAACAAGGCATAATCCTGAAAAAGATAGCCCACCTTTCTCTTTCTTGCCGGTACATCAATCTTTTTCTCCGAATCAAAGAGTACCCTGTCGTCCAGAACAATCCGCCCCTTATCCGGCTTTTCTATTCCGGCAATGCACTTTAAGGTAAGACTCTTTCCACAGCCGGATGCCCCGAGAATTGCAAAGACTTCTTTTTCTGTTTCAAAGCGGATTTGAAGGGTAAAATCTCCACATTTCTTCTCAATGTCCACTAAAAGTCCCATTATTCCTTCTCCTTTCTTCCCTGTTTCATCATCCGCGTCTGGTATGCAGTCCAGTAATTCATGAGGATGATGGTCAGAAAGGAAATTGCCATGATAATCCCTACCCACACATAAGCAAGGGAACGGTTTCCGCTCTGCACCGCCGTATAAATTGCAACAGACATGGTCTGTGTCTTTTTCGGAATGTTGCCTGCAAGCATAATGGTCGCACCAAATTCACCCAATGCCCTTGCAAATGCAAGGATGGTCGCCGCCGCCACTCCCGGCCACGAAACCGGAAGCATTACCTTAAAAAAAATCTCCCATTCCGACATTCCAAGTGTTCTTGCCGCATGAATCAGATTCCGGTCTACCTGTTCAAATGCGCCTCTTGCCGTACGGTACATAATCGGAAACGAAACCACAACCGCGGCTATGACTGCCCCCTGCCAGGTAAAAAGCACACTGATTCCCAGTTTTCCAAGGAAGTTCCCCAGAATACTGTTTTTACCGAAAATAATCATCAGAAAAAAACCTACCACTGTCGGAGGCAAGACCATGGGAAGCGTAAAAATTCCATCCACAAGGGATGCTCCCCTTTTCATGGAGATTACCAGCCTTGCAGCCAGTAATCCCAGAAAAAAAGTAAATATGGTGGCTGTCACTGCCACTTTTACCGATATCCATAATGGTGAAAAATCCATTTTTCTCCCGCCTTATTCTGCCTTGGAAAATCCATAGGATTCAAATAATTTCATTGTTTCTTCTGACTTAAGATAATCAATGAATTCTGCAGTTGCTTCTGCATTGGCACTTGCCTTTACAATACCGGCAGGATAAATAACCTGCTTGCAGGAGCCGGCTGGAGCCTCACTTACTATCTTTACCTTATCACTGGTATACGCATCTGTTGCATAAACCACGCCACAGTCAACAGAACCTGTCTCCACCCAGGAAAGAACTGTTCTTACATCCGAACCATAATTGGCTTTTGCCTTTACTGCATCCAAAGTTCCAAGTGTTGTAAAGATTTCTTCGGAATACTGTCCTACCGGAACACTGCCCGGCTCTCCAAGTCCAATCATTGTAACCTTATCTCCTGCCACATCATCAAAGGACGCTATCCCTAATGTACTGTCAGCCGGTACAATCAAAACCACCTTGTTTTCCAGAAGATTTATAATGGAATCTGAATCCATGAGTCCCTCTTCATCCAAAGCCGTCATCTGCTTGGTTGCCGCAGAAATGAACACATCTGCCGGAGCACCCTCTTCAATCTGGGTCTGAAGTGCACCGGAACCACCATAGGAAAATGTTACCGTTACATTCGGATTTTCTGTTTCATAGAGAGTCTTTATTTCATTGCAGACATCCGTAAGAGAAGCTGCCGCAAGAACGGTAAGTTCCACATCTTCTGCCGTCTTTTCATCTGTATTTACACCAGTGTTGCCTGGAGCCGGTGTATCCTTTCCGGATGCCGCACATCCCGTAAAAATAGCTGTCATTGTTAAAGCGGCTGCTGTTGTTTTCAATAATTTATTAAATTTCATCTTAAATTACTCCATTTCTTTTTTACTTATCATTTTTTACGTCATTTTTAACCTGTGAAATGACATAAATTGTTATATCCGGTTTTATCTTTCATCATCCCGGATAAAATGTCCACTCTTTCCACCCATTTTTTCTTCAAGGTGTATCTCACTCATTTCCATACCACGATCCATTGCCTTGCACATGTCATAAATGGTAAGCAGGGCAATATTTACCCCGGTCAGTGCTTCCATTTCCACACCGGTTTTTCCGGAAAGCTTTGCCGTACAGATACACCGGATGGACTTCGTGTTCTCTTCAAATTCAAAATCAATCGTTACCTTAGTAAGCATCAGGGGATGGCACATGGGAATTAAATCCGAAGTCTTTTTTGCCGCCATGATTCCTGCAATCCTGGCAGTTCCAAGTACATCTCCTTTTTTTGCCGTACCATTCTTAACCGCCTCAAAAACTTCTGCATTTACTTTTATTTTACCGCTGGCGACCGCAATTCTCTCTGTGACCTCCTTGTCTGTCACATCCACCATGATTGCATTGCCATATTCATCAAAATGCGTAAATCCCGCCATTCTGATACCCTCCTTCGATATCTTTTTAAGTGCAAATCCATCAAAAGAAAACTATTTTGTTACTTTCCAAATCCGCAATTTGGAAAATGGCACACCTCACAATTAAGACATAGTCCTCCTTCTCCGTATCCGCTCAAATCCTCTGCCTTTAATATTTCACCTGCAAGCACCCTTGGAAGCACCAGGTCAAAAATCGTCCGTCTGGCGTACATGACACATCCCGGCAGTCCAAGAACCGGAACTGTCTTTCCATGATTATCGTAATACGCCAGCAGAAACATCGCTCCTGGAAGAACCGGAGCACCATAAGAAATCACCCTTGCCCCGGATGCCTTAATTGCTCCCGGTGTCCTGTCATCCGGGTCAACGCTCATGCCGCCGGTACACAATACCATATCCACACCTTCTTCAATAAAGGCCTTAATGGCACTTACAATTTCCTCCTGGCTGTCATCACAAATTCTCTGTCCTGTAACTTCCGTGTCATATTCCGCAAGCTTTTTACGGATTGCCGGTCCAAATGCATCCTCAATCCTGCCTTTAAATACTTCACTTCCCGTTGTGACAATTCCAACCTTTGCATGATGAAAAGGCAGAATAGAAAGCAACGGTTCATTTCCTGCAGCTTTCTTTGCCGCCTGCATTTTTTCTTCTTCAATTACCAGAGGAATAATTCTTGTTGCTGCAATTTTATCTCCCGTTTTTACCGGAAAATTACCATGAACCGTGGCAATCATCATTTCGCCAAGGGCATTTACGGCATTTAATTTTTCTGTATTAATTTTTAAAAGACCATCTGCCATTGCCTTGATTTCGATTTTCCCTTCCTTTGGCTCACTCGCGCTCATTCCTTCATTGATACAGATATCCCGAAGAATTGCGGCTGCTTCATCTTCATGCAGGATTCCTTCCTTCTTCTCCCACACATACAGATGTTCCTTGCCCACCGACAACAGTACCGGTATATCCTCTTTTGTCACAATATGACCTTTACGAAATACCGCATCCTTAACCACACCCGGAATAATCTGGGTAATATCGTGACATAACACCTGTCCTACTGCATCTTCTGTCCGAACCAGTTTCATGTATGTTTACTCCAATCCAAAGAATTTTTTCAGGCACAAAAAAATCCCTTCCGTGTCGTCAAGTCCGAATACCGGACATTTTACTTCACTTTGGGATACTACATCGGTTGCGATACAAATCAAAGAATCGGGATTACAAATGCTCTTCGTGGAAATTTCCTGCCGAACCACCTCTATCTTAGGATAAGCAGAGTCTTTCATGCCCTCAATGATAAGGACATCCACATCATTACATCTTTCTATCATCTGTTCAATACTTACCGTCCGACTCCCATTGACAGAAAACTGCGTACCGGAAAAAATGGCACTGCAAACCGCTCCTGCCTCGCGAAAACGATATGTATCCGTCCCTTCATGATCCATGACATAATCATGTCCGTCATGCTTTATCACGCCAACCGAATAACCTTCCTTAATAAACTCATTAATAAGCTTTATGATTAATCCGGTCTTTCCACTGTCTTTCACTGCACTCACGCAGAATACCACCGGAAGAACCAGACGCTTGTACTCATCCTTCGTATTGATGTTTTTTACAGTTTTCTTATCAAAACAGGTCATTTCAAGCCTGATATACTTGGTTCTCACACCATTTAAAATATTCATCAGACGGTACTGACCCTTTGCAATCAGTTCTTCAATCAAGCCAAGCATTCTCTTGGAATAAATGGCACAAAGCGGATGTATGTGTTCTTCATCTATAAGACAGAAGCAGTCATAATCAGACGAGATGAATTCTGCCATGTAGGAAACCAGTTCTTTCTTGATAAAGGGCATGTCCGCCGCACAGATAAAGACATACTCTTCCTTTGCTTCCTTAAGAATCTGGTAAATACCTTCTATCGGCCCGATATCGGCATGTTCATCATAAACAACCGGAAAACCCAGTTCTTCATAGGTTCCCTTGACAGCAGCAGAAATAAGCACCTCGTTAAAGGTACTTAGTTCATCGGTTATCCGGTCGATAAACCGGCGGTCATTAAGTTGTAATAACGCCTTGTTCTGTCCCATGCGGGTGCTTTTGCCACCGGCAAGAACACCTGCACCAAGATTTATGTGATTCATGTATATGCCTCTTTAATACGGAGTGATAATCCGCTAACTTTATAATACTGTGATTATACAAAATTTTGCATGTAATTGCAATTCAAACTCCTTTGGAAAATTTTTAATATCCTCTCCACATTTCTTCCATAAAATGATATGATAAGAAAAAGACTGCATCACGTTATGCAAAACGGAGGGAACACCATGAATGACAATGAGAGAAAATTTCGTATTTCTTTTAACTCACCAGTAATTTTAGGATTTACCATCCTATGCTTTATCACACTGCTTCTTAACTGGCTGACAAAGGGTATTACAAACAATCTGTTTTTTAGTGTATACCATTCATCTCTATCCAATCCTCTGACCTATATACGCTTCTTCGGTCATGTTCTGGGACATGCCAACTGGAGTCATTTTATTGGAAATATTATGTTTATCTTAATTGTAGGACCGCTTCTGGAAGAAAAGTACGGTTCTGCCGATATTCTTTTTGTAATTCTTGCCACGGCACTCGTTACCGGCATTGCCAATTATGTTTTCTTTCCACAATACCGCGTTCTTGGAGCAAGTGGCGTTGTTTTTGCCCTGATACTGCTTTCTTCCCTGACAAGCTTTAAGGACGGAACCATTCCACTGACTTTCATTCTGGTATCCATCCTGTATATCGGCGGGGAAGTTTACTCAGCACTTTTTGTAACTGATAACGTCTCTAACTTTTCCCACATTGTTGGTGGTCTGGTCGGTGCTGGATTGGGATTTATCGGAAATAGTAAAGGGAAGTGACGTCTTAACGTCCTTCCCCATTTATATATGAAAGAATCGGCATAATCGATTCTTTCGTTGTTCTGTCAGCTCCGGAAACGGTTTCCAGCATATGTAACTCTTCCGGAGTTTTTTGTTCTTTTTTCTTTATACTGCCTGAAATCATGTTAATCATCATTTTTCCCACAAAGCCTACTTTTTTCGGATTATATCCGCCTTCCAGATAAAAAAAACGTTCTACCGGAATTTCATTCTGCTTTGCGACCTGCTTTCTTACTTCCTCACTTGGAACCGTCATTCCACAACCAAAAACAACTAAATTTTCCAGATGAAGTGGTTTGATTTTGTCATATCCACAAATCATTCCTCCCATAATCCATCCGCCATAGATTACCTGCTCATATTCCTTAAGCAAATCTGCGGAAACTTTGGATAATTCCCTGACTTCACATTGCAAATCTTCGGCTATCCATTCCGCATATTTCTTTGTAAATCCGGTCTTACTTGTATAAACTACAATTCGCTTCATTTATTATTCCTCCAGTTTTCTATTATTAAAACCTCATAGATGTTAATGGCAGCTGAACGCATAACGATCTATCACATTTTTCAAAATACCAAGCCAATTCCTGCAGTTCTTCATTTGATTTTACAAATTTAGATGATAAATCTTTTGCCGTTTTATTGAAGGGTACAAAAAAATTATCCCAATGAATTGGAATTACAATCTCCGGGTTGACTTTTTCTACCGTTTCCTTAAAGAATTCCTGTTTTACCTCCTCTGTTGCATCTGTCATTCCACCGATTGCCAAAAATAAAACATCGGCTTTTATTCCATCAAGCTGTCCTTTTATATAATTAAAACTCGGGCGAATCAAATACTTCTTTCCATCATTCTCAACCAGAAAATCAAAAGACCCTCCTTCTTTAAATTTCCACTTTCGTGCCGGCTGGGAAACAGGGTTATCGATTGTCTTCCCAAGGTCATCATTATACCAGTGAGCCTTTGAATGGCACGATGGCAAAACTGTAATTTTATAATCACCAATGAAAATCGTTTCCGGTGCATGGAACTGCTTTAATTTTTCTTCCTTAACATTACCTCCACGCGCTACATTCAATGATGATTCTGACCCATATATAAATGCACCACATTTATTTGCAAAATAAGGTGCATCCAGTACATGGTCATAATGGGAATGTGATATAAAAATTGCACTCAAACGATCCATATGGTGATTTTCAATAATCTCATCCGCTAATTTTTCATCGGTTTCTAATTTACCTAAAAAAGCTTTATTCATGGAAGGTCTGGTAATATGTGCATCAAATAAAATCTGATTTTTCCCATCATCAAACAGTAAGACTGTTGTACCGAAATAAGTTACTTTCACAAAATTTACTTCCTTTCTCAGAGATAATTTGGGGGGTAACTATTTGAACCATCCATCAAATTCTTATTTCTCCAATACATAGTTTGTCAAAATCATTTGAGTTTCAACGATATCCGTTTCAATCAACAGGCGCATACTATCCTTGTACTTTGATAAATCAGCACCACACAAGGCTGACAATATCATTGGAATATACTGTGGCTTTTCCAATTCTGCTTGGAAATCCAAACGCTTTCTCCAGTTTTATAAACTGGAAGTTATCTGGCCCTTTGCGTAAAGGCAAAATCCATTCCCCATGCCATGAATTTATGACCGTGGCATAGCTATATTAAAAAGTCAATTCTGCTATGCCAAAAATTTTACTTCAATGATGATAACTGGCATAGAAAAATCCAAAACCCAAATTCCCTATGCCTGCGAGTCAAAAACTTGCAACTTTCAATCTGCTATCATCTAGATTTTACAGCTATCATACGATTACGTCAATTAATTGCCTTTCACTTTGAAAAGTTATACCTCCAGCCACACATACTGACTGCTATAAATAAAAGAAATCTCCCTGCTTCTCTTTTTAAGAATGGCAAGGAGATTTTATAGTTTTTTCAATATATCAATCAACCGTAATATATATGTTGTTTACAGGATAAATACTTGTATTCCATATGTTTTCAAATTGCTCATACGTTAATTTTCTATTATATTGCTTTTTATCATATATATTTGTATATGGTTTTGTTGAATCGGCCACATATATATATTCTTCATCGTACC
>JAQXXN010000029.1 GCA_029226085.1 Thermoflexaceae bacterium | reverse complement strand
TGGAAAGTGTAGTCACCGTTAAGACGGTGGGATATACCGGATGGAAAATAGTTTACGTGGTAAAACGCTCCAGCTTTGAAGTGGCAAATAAGCAGATGCGCTGGCTGGCGGTTTTTGTCGTACTGATTACGGTATTCTTACTTATTTTTATCAATCAGTTTATTTCCTTAAAGGTTGCAAAACCTATTGAAGATCTGGATGATTCCGTAAAGGAACTGGAAAACGGTAATCTGGATGTAGATATTTATATTGGAGGTACACATGAAATCCAGCATCTGGGACAGACGTTAAATACCGTGGTATCAAGGCTCAGACAATTGATGGACGATGTGGTAAGGGAACAGGAGGAAAAAAGAAAAAGTGAACTGGATGCGCTTCAGTCTCAGATTAACCCGCATTTTTTGTATAATACCCTGGATTCCATTGTATGGATGATAGAGGGAGAACGCTACGAAGAAGCAATATTCATGATTACTCAGCTTGCCAGCCTGTTTCGGATTAGTCTGAGCAAGGGGAAAAATGTGATTTCCATTGAGGATGAACTGACCCATGCAGAGAATTATATGAATATCCAGAAAGTACGTTATAAGAATAAATTTCAGGTGAAATATGAGATTGATGATTCCATACGAAAGTGTTGTACGGTAAAACTGGTAATTCAGCCTATTCTGGAAAATGCCATTTATTATGGAATGGAATCCATGGACGGGGATGGACTGATTACGGTAAAAGGCTATGAGGAAAACGGTAAAATATTCATTCATGTAATAGATAACGGACTGGGAATGAGCAGGGAACAGGCAGCAGGGCTTCTTGAGGAAAAGAAACATTTTACACCGAAAAAAAAGGGTTCAGGAGTGGGACTTTTAAATGTGCATCAGAGAATCCGTCTCAGATTCGGAGAGCAGTACGGGCTTACGATTAAAAGTTATCCGGATGAAGGAACAGATGTCGTAATTTGTCTTCCGATGATTAGCTGTGATGAATATTATGAGAAGGAAGGCGGTAATTATGACTAGACAAATGAAAAAAACTCTGACTTTTGGAATATTGCTATTTATTATTGTTTTTGGTGCATATCGCCTTTTTGGAATGGAAATGCCGGATGACAGAAATTATAAGATTTCGGTAATCCTTGAAAATGATTCTTCGGAACGGTGGAATATGTTCAAGGAAGGAATGAAACAGGCAGCGGAAGAATATAATGTGATTCTTGAAATTTACGGACTGGATGAAGAAAGTGATGCATATATGCAGGAAGAAATGATTCTTTTGTTAAGAGACAATCATGTGGACGGGGTTATTGTAGATTGTGTGGATAGTGTGGGGCTTAACGAATATATCAGGGATAATTCGTCAATTCTTCCCATGGTGCTTGTGGAAAATAATATCTGTGATGCATTTTCCGGATCTTATATTTCTGCAAATAATTATGAAATGGGAAAGAAGATTGCAGAATGTATGGGGGGAGATGCCAGTGTAGGAATTATTTCAGGATATACCAGACGATACTCCAATATGGAACGTCTGGACGGATTTCGGGAAAATATGCCGGATAATATGCAAATCCAATGGGTTCTTCAGGATACGGATCAGTTGGCAGACTATATAAGTAAATTTCCGGTGAATGCACTGGTTATTCTGGAAAATAGTATGGCGGATGAGTTTATTGAGCTGATTCAGAATAATATTTCGGAATATAAGGATATTGATATCTGGGTTATTGGAAATAGCAATCAGTTAGTATATTTTCTGGATAAGGGAGTAATTAAGGGAATGGTTGTCCCAAATGAATTCAGCATGGGATATGAAGCGGTGGAGTCTGTTGTAAACATAATAAATTACAATCATGTCATGGATTCTGAGATGAATTATACGGTTGTTACAAAGGATAACATGTACGATATGGATGTGCAGCGCATTATTTTTCCGATAGTACAGTAGAGAATATATATGTATGGGTAAGGAGGATTCCGGTATGAGAAAAACATGGATGAAGATAATGTGTTTGTTTATGGTGATTTCCTTGTGTACAGGGTGTGCTTCCGGGGAAAAAAACGATAAGAAAAAAGATAGTCTTAAGATAGGGGTTACTGTCTATAATCAGTATGACACATTCATCTCATCTGTGATGGAGGAAGTGCTTTTAAAGGCGCAGATGAAGGAAGAGGAACTGGGAATAAAGATATCTCTTGATGTAGTTAATGCAGGAGGGAGCCAGTGGGAGCAGAATAATCAGGTGGAGGATTTTGTGGAAGAGGATTATGACGTAATCTTTGTTAATCTGGTGGACAGGACAGATCCGTCCTTTATCATAGAAGAGGCAAAAAGTGCGGGAATTCCGGTGCTGTTCTTTAACAGGGAACTGGTGGATGAGGATTTGGAGCGCTGGAGCGGATTATATTATGTAGGAGCAGTTACGGTCGAGCCGGCAATTATGCAGGGACAGATTGTGATTGATGCATACAGGCAGAATTCTCAAATGGATAAAAACGGCGACGGAATTTTGCAGTATGTTATGCTGGAAGGAGAGGCCGGTCATCAGGATTCCATTGTCCGAACAGAACAGTCGGTTGCAACCATTGAAAATGCAGGAATTCAACTGGAAAAACTGGATTACGGCATTGCTAACTGGGATCGTTCCCAGGCACAGACGAAGATGCTTGAAATTTACAGAAAACATGGAGATGCAATAGAACTGATTATTGCCAATAATGATGACATGGCACTGGGTGCCATTGATGCATTGGAAAGTCTTGGCGTACAGCGGGAACAGTGGCCTGTAATCGTGGGAATTGACGGAACCAATGTGGGAATTGATGCAGTAAAGAATGGTAAAATGATTGGGACGGTTTATAATGATGCGAAGGGACAGGCACAGGCGTTGATTGATGTGGCATGTACTCTTTTTTTGGGGAAAGAAGTGGAGGAGAAATATTTCCGGCTTCCGCATAATATTATTACTTCGGAGAATGTGGAGGAGTATCAATAAAAGATTTTTAAAATACCACTTGCATTATCATGTGTATGGTGGTATTTTATATATAGAACATATGAATAGTTATTCATATGTTCATAAAAACATTTGAAAGGGTGAGTAAATGAACCATAATGAAGAAAGGGTAGAATGCTGTGAGTTTATCAGTGTTCATGAGGACATTGTAAAGAAAGTGACAGAGCATTTGCCGGATGAGGAACTGCTTTATAACCTTGCAGATTTTTTTAAGGTATTTGCTGATTCCACGAGAATTAAGATATTATATGTACTTTCCCAGTCAGAAATGTGTGTGTGCGATATTGCACAGCTGCTGAATGCAACTCAGTCGGCGGTATCCCATCAGCTTAGAACATTAAAACAGATGCAGCTGGTAAAGGCACGAAGGGATGGCAAGACTGTATTTTACAGCCTGGCAGATGACCATATCCAGACGATTTTAAAACAGGGAATGGAACACATTTTAGAGTAGTATTTGTTTTTTGAATGAATAATAAACAATATAATGAATGAAAAGGAGAATAATCATGAAAAAAGTTTATATTTTAGAGGATTTGGATTGTGCACACTGTGCAGCAAAGATTGAGGCGGATGTGGCAGCACTTGCAGGTGTGGAGAGTGCGGCAATCAGCCTTATGGCACAGAAGCTTACCGTAAATTGTAGTGAGGACATCAAGGATTCCCTTACGGCGGATGTGAAGAAGATTGTTAAAAAATATGAGCCGGATGTGGAAGTTGTGGAGAAATAGACGGAGGGCAGAGCGTCATGAAGAAAATAAAGAAAAGACTATATCGTGTACTGGCAGGAGCCGCAGCATTTGTGGCAGCGCTTCTGGTAGAACATCTGGTTCCTTTTAACAGTCCATCCATGGAAAATAATGTGGAACTGATTCTGTATCTCATTGCATATTTTATAATTGGAGGCGATGTTGTAAAAAAGGCGGTTTCCAATATTATAAGGGGACAGGTATTTGATGAGCAGTTTCTTATGATGCTGGCAACCGTATGTGCATTTTTTGTGGGAGATTATCCGGAAGCCGTTGCAGTAATGCTTTTTTATCAGGTAGGAGAGTTGTTTCAGTCATATGCCGTTTACAATTCCAGAAAGTCCATTAAGGACCTGATGAATATTCGCCCGGACAGTGCCAATGTCATTCGTAATAACGAAATTATGGAAGTAGAACCGGATGAAGTTAAAATAGATGAAATCATTCTGGTAAAACCGGGAGAAAAGGTTCCGCTGGACGGTATCATCATGGAAGGAACGTCAAGCCTTGACACTTCTGCATTAACGGGAGAATCCCTTCCGAGAGATGTGGAAACAGGAGACAGTGTCATTTCCGGATGTATTAATATAAACGGTAATTTAAAGATTCGGGTAACGAAGGAATTTGGGGAATCCACGGTTAATAAGATTCTTGAGCTGGTGGAGAATGCAAGTTCCAGAAAGGCGAAGACGGAGAATTTTATTACCAGGTTTGCAAGATATTATACGCCGGTTGTGGTAATACTGGCGGTACTGCTTGCATTTATTCCACCGGTTATTACTGGATTCATGGGAGAGACCTTTAGCTTTAGTCCGGAAGTCTTTTCTGACTGGCTTTACAGGGCACTTACATTTCTTGTAATTTCCTGTCCGTGCGCATTGGTTATTTCTGTTCCACTGAGCTTTTTCGGAGGACTTGGGTGTGCATCCCGCAAGGGTGTTCTCATAAAAGGAAGTAATTATCTTGAAATTATTTCGGATGCGGATACAATAGTATTTGATAAGACCGGTACACTGACGAAGGGGAATTTTGTGGTTTCAGAAGTCCGCCCTGAGGAGAATTTTGAGGGCGGAAAAGAACGCCTGTTAAGTCTTGCCGCACATGCGGAAGGCTTTTCCAGCCATCCGATTGCAAAGTCTCTTGCAGATGCCTACCGGATGGAAAATGGCAGGGAAATTGACACGGGGATTGTGTCGGATGTCCATGAGGAACCGGGACACGGTGTATCTGTGAAAGAAGACGGAGCAGAGGTTCTTGTCGGAAACGATAAACTAATGAAGAAGGCTGGAATTTCGTTTCGGGAAAATGATGCTTATGGAACCATTGTGTATGTGGCAGTGGATGGAAAATATGCCGGCAGTATTGTCATTTCGGATGAAATAAAGCCGGATGCCAAAGAGGCAGTGAAGCGGTTAAAGGAGAGAGGAATCAAAAACCTGATTATGCTCACCGGTGATGGGAAAAAGGCGGGCGAGAAGGTTGGCGGGGAACTTGGATTAAGTAAAGTATTCTCGCAGCTTCTTCCACAGGATAAGGTCGCCAGACTGGAAGATATCATGAAGGATGCAGAGGGCAGGGTTGTCTATGTGGGGGACGGTGTAAATGATGCGCCGGTACTTGCAATGGCAGATATCGGAATTGCCATGGGCGGACTCGGTTCGGATGCAGCCATTGAAGCGGCAGACATTGTTATTATGAATGATGAACCGGGAAAAATTGCAACCGTGATGGATATTTCCCAAAAGACAATGATTATTGCAAGGGAGAATATTATATTTGCCATTGGAGTTAAGATTCTTGTCCTGATTCTTGGAGCACTCGGAATAGCTTCCATGTGGGCTGCGGTATTTGCCGATGTTGGCGTGGCATTTATTGCCATTCTGAATGCCATGAGGACAGGAAGCATAAAGGATAGAAAATAGGAACATAGGCTGTTTATTTTATTGGGAGTGATTAACATGGGATTTGAAGATTGGTTTGGAAAGAAAACAGGATTGGTATTAAATGGCGGCGGCGGAAAAGGTGCTTATCAGATTGGCGCATTTAAGGCTATCCGGGAGGCGGGACTGGATGCGATGGTAACAGCAGTTTCCGGTTCCAGTGTGGGCGCACTGAATATGTGTCTTTTCAATTATGATGACGGAACGGTTGGTGAGGATATCTGGAAGCACATAACGCCGGAGCAATTTGTTGATCCGGATTTTGAACTGATTGACGGGAAAGAAGGACTGGTAAGCAGGGAGGGACTGCTCTCCATTATTGACGGCTATCTGGATCTTCAAAAAATCCGAAATAATCCGCTGGAATTGTATGCCACGGTAACAGAATATGGCGGCGTGGAAGAGGAAAAAGCCACGGCAAGATACATGAAGTTAAACGGAAGAAGTGATGAAGAGATTAAACAGATTCTTCTGGCATCTTCCTGCATGCCGTGGATATATGAACCGGTTGTAATGAATGGGCTTACTTACCGGGATGGTGGTCTGACGGATAATCTTCCGGTAAAACCGCTGTATGATATGGGAATTCGTCAGTTTATCGTAATTTTATTATCGGATAAGGGAAAAGTACCTGTGGACCAATTCCCGGGAAGCCGTTTTTTGATTATCCGTCCATCCAAGAATTTAGGAGATACCGTGACAGGCACACTGGATTTTACAGCACGGGGCGCACGGGAGAGGATGGAGCTTGGATATATGGATGCTGCCAGAACCATTCGTTTTTACGGACAGGAAGATGTTAATTTGGATGAAATTGCCCGGATAGAGCTAAGACAGGTTGAAAATAAGATGCGTGTTGAAAATGCCATGACACAGGCGGATTCGGACATGAATAAGCTGAAAGATTTGATGAATAAATATGTGTAAGGGAAAAGTACCGGCATGATATTACTGAATGATTTAAAGTACATTATCGAAAGAAATGTAGAGCGTTATCCCAAGATGCAGCCGCAGGATGTGGTAAAACTGGTTTATCAGCATGTATTTGGGAATGGTCACATGGTTTCGGACAGACAGACGAGTCTGGATTTCATGAAAAAAGAATATGAGACGGTAAAATTTGCCCATGCAGGCGAAGACTGGTCTAAAGTGCCGTTTACGGAGGATGTCGGAAACTGGTATACACGGGTGAATCTTCTGGCAGTGAAGGACGAGGAACAGCTTATCAGCCTGAATGATGCATTTGTGGCATCAGCAGAGCTTGGCGGCGGAAGCCAGGAATATTTTCTCTCGAGGCTTTATTTCCTGAGGGAACTGGCATCTTACGGACTATTTGAATTTGACGAGGAAGACATGGAGGCGTATCTTGAGCAGTATGAAAAAGACGGATATCCAATGGTAAGTCATTCCGGGCGATATAAGGAATTCTATGACCCGGCGTACCGCGTGGTGGATGCAAGGTATATAAGGCTTCTGCCGCTGATTACCAGGATTCGTGGGCTGATGAAGGAAAAGGATAAGGTGGTTATTGCACTGGATGGAAAGTCAGCTTCCGGAAAAAGCACGGCAGCCTATCTTTTGTCGCTGATTTTTGATGCCTCGGTCATTCATATGGATGATTTCTTTCTTCCGCCCCAAAAGCGGACGCGGGAGCGTCTTGCCGAGCCGGGTGGAAATATTCACTATGAGCGGTTTAAGGATGATGTGGTGCGCTACATTAAGAAAAGCGAAGATTTCTCTTACCGGAGGTTCGACTGTGCCATCATGGATTACGGTGCCAAGGTAGAGGTTGAGGCAAAGCCGCTGATGATTGTGGAAGGGGCGTACAGTCAGCATATTGAATACCGGAGTATGTATGATTTGAAGGTATTCTTTGATGTGGATGATGTAACACAGCGTCAGCTGATTTACCAGAGAGACGGCGGCGAGATGCTTGAAATGTTTGAAAATGTCTGGATTCCGCTGGAAAATAAGTACTTTGAACATAGTGAGATTAAGGATAAAAGTGATATTGTGGTGGAATATTAAAAATTTTGAAAGGGAATGTCACTTTAACAAATGAAAAATCCTATGCCATTATCAGCATTTCAAAGAATGATAATGGCATAGGAATTAGAAAAAATGCGTTTTCCTATGCCACCATCAGCATTTCAATAAATCATTTGGGAATGATGTTGACATAGGAAAAGCGAAAAAGATAAAATCCTATGCCATTATATAAATGATTTTCCCAAAAGATACTTTGTTTACACTTAAAAGGGGTGCTGCTTTACGAAATTTCATTCGTTAAAGCGACATCCCTATTTTTTTGTTGACATTGCCTTTATCATATGCTATCCTATGCATAACAAGTGTACTATATCAACTAATACACCTATGCACGAATAGTACACCTATAAATTACTGATGTACTCGCATACATACGAAGGCGGTTACATCAGTACATGATTAATGAGGAGGTTTGCGAATGTTTCAAATCGATGTAATGTCGCGGACTCCCGTATATGAACAGCTGGTTGATCAGGTGGAGAAATTCATCCTGACCGGAATCTTATCAGAAGGGGATAAGATTCCTTCGGTACGTTCATTATCCATGGAGCTTTCGGTGAATCCCAATACGATTCAGAAAGCATTTTCGGAATTAGACAGAAGGGGTCTAATTAATTCCGTTCCGGGAAAAGGGTGTTTCGTGTCAGACAAGGCGAAGAAAGCGTTACAGGTTTCGAGAAGGGGAAATCTGGAGGGGTTAAGTGACCAGATAAGGGAACTGGCACTTGCAGGCATTTCAAAAGAAGAAATCATATCCTGTGTGGAAAAAGTTTTCGGTGAGGAGGATAAGAAATGATTAAAGCAGAGAATCTGACAAAAAAATTCGAGGATTACAAAGCGCTCGATGGGATTAACTGCACGATTCCGGAAGGGTGTATTTATGGAATGGTGGGTTCTAACGGTGCGGGTAAGTCCACATTTTTACGACTGATTACCGGCATTTACCGGGCTGATGAAGGAAGGGTTACCATTGATGACGGTGATGTATTTGAGAATCCGGCAGTGAAATCGCAGATAGCATTTGTACCGGATGATTTGTTTTTCTTAAATGCATCCAATATGGACCGTATGGCAGATTTGTACCGGGCATGCTATCCGTCTTTTGATAACAAGAGGTATGAGTATCTGACGGGAACATTTCAGTTAAATACCAAAAAGTCCCTTGCTACGTTCTCCAAGGGAATGAAGCGGCAGGCGGCGACCATACTTGCCATTTCCTGTAAGCCGAAATACCTGTTTTTTGATGAGACGTTTGACGGACTGGATCCGGTCATGAGAAATCTGGTAAAAAGTCTTATCTGTCAGGATGTGGAGGAGAGAAAGGCAACTGCCATTCTTACATCCCATTCCTTAAGGGAACTGGAGGATACCTGTGACCAGCTGGCACTTCTTCACAAGGGAGGACTGGTATTTGAAAGCGACATCACCAACTTAAAGACCAAGCTTTTTAAGGTGCAGGTAGCTTTTAAGGAAGATTACAGCAAGAATCTGTTCGAAGGATTTGACATGCTTCATTTTACCAAGCATGGTTCGGTTGCCAACATTATCGTCCGTGGGGAGAAGGACGAAGTGGTTGCAAGGATACGCAATATGAATCCGCTGTTACTGGAAGTTCTTCCGCTGACACTGGAAGAAGTATTTACCTACGAGATGGAAGCACTTGGATACGCCTTTGGCGATGTGCTCATGGATAATTAGGAGGGGCAGTCATGGAAAAGAAGAAAAATAAGTGGTTTAATATTAAGTTATATCTGGACGGACTGCGTCAGTTAAAATTAATCGGAATCATGAGTGCGATTATCATGGCATGTGCTGCATTTTTGATTCCGATGGGAGACCAGCTTCAAAATGCGAACTATGTAAAGTATGTTAACGGACGTCCGGTGGGAAGTGTGGGAAGAATTGTATCATACGGTATTCTGGAATTAAATCCGCTGATTGTACTTACATTTCTTGTAATCGTTCCGCTGATGACATTATATCTGTTTCATTTTCTGAACAAACGGAATGCCTGTGATTTTTACCACTCCATTCCGGATACCAGGGAAAGTATTTTCGTAAGCTTTGGTCTGGCAATCCTTACATGGAATATCGGAATTCTTTTGGAAAGTATTTTGATTTCTGCAATTTCCAGTGGAATATTTTCCTATGTGGAGCTGGATGCGGGCACAATACCAGTGGTCTTTTGTGCATCCGCAGCGGCATGTATTTTCATGTATGGCGTATTTTTAATTGCCATGAGCCTTACGGGAACCTCCTTTACCAATCTGACAGTGGCGGTAATGATTCTGATTGTACCGCGGCTTGTGGCAACGGTGTTCATGGCGATAATATCGGATTCGATTTCTGTCATTCCGTTCCAGTTTGGCGGAAGTATTCTGGATGACCGGCTGAATGTGATAACAAATCTCTTTACCGGATATATGATTCGCGGAGAATATCAGGGAATCAGTATGTGGAGCAGCGTGTTATATACACTGGTGGTTTCGATTATTTACTGTGTAGCTGGCTGTTACTTCTTTAAGAAAAGGAAATCCGAGGCGGCTACCTGTGCAGCCTTAAACAGCAAGCTTCAGTGCGTATTAAGGCTGATTCCGGCAATGATGATATGTTTGATTCCGATTGCGATGATTTTCGAAACAATCATAAAATCCTATAGCCTGGATGATGAGGAGATATTTGGAATTGTTGTTTTATATATTATTGCCATTATCGGATATTTCTTATATGAACTGGTTACTACCAAAAGGCTTAAGAATCTTATAAAGGCAATCCCGGGTCTTTTGTGGCTGGTGGTGTTTAATGCAGGATTTATTCTGGCACTTTTTGCAAGCTACCATGTGATGCTCAATGATGTGCCGAAAGTGGAAAGTGTGGATTCGGTCTGTCTGGAAATAGACGGCGACATGTATGCCTATGACAGTAGAAATGATTATTATCAGGAGCAGATAAGTAAAATTGCATTAACCTCGCCGGAAATTAAGAATCTTGTAATATCGGAGCTTTCAAGAAACGTGGAGGCAATAAAGGCGGATGCGAGTCTGTGGAATTATGGAATCGAGCAGAATATCGATACCTATAACTATGGCAGGAGCAACAGGATGATATTATCCGTGAAGATTGACTGCGGAATAACAAGTAAATACCGCAGGATATATTTGTCGCAGCCGGCATATAGTGAACTTACAAAACTGCTTGCAAATAATGAGCAGATTAATGAGGTCTTATATGAAAACGTGGATTTCAAAGATATATCTGCCATGTATTTCAGTTATGCAGACGTGGAAATCCCGCTGGAGACCATGTATCAGATTTATTGTTCTTATAATGAAGAATTGGCAAAACTGTCATTTGAAGATACATTCCATATTATCATGTGGGGTGATTATCCAGATGATGCAGAGTGGTATGACCATTTGTGGATTACCTTAAAAAACGGTGAGCAGATGCACATCGTAATAAACGACATGTTCCCTGAGACACTAAAGCTTTATTTTGAAACAGTTAATGAAAATGTTGTGGAAGAACCATTGGATAAATTTATGGCGATTCTGGATGAATGTTCCGATGCAGATGGAACCAGTGCAGAGAGTCTGGAAGTAAACGGACAGATACATTTCTTGTTAAAGTCAGATAATCATATTTCAGCAAGTGCATGGTTTTTTGCATATAAGGATAAGAATAACAAGGATATCAGTCTGGAATGTGATTTTACGGAAAATGGACAACGGATTTTAAGACAGATTCAGGAAAAGTTAAAGGAATGTAAGGAACCGGACGTAATGAATCAGAATAAAATCCTGGAAGTTGAATTTCATGGATATGACATACACAATGATTTCCAGTATGATATTGTCAAATATTATGAAATTGACGAAGAACTACTGAAGCTGATTAGAATCTTTGGCGGATATGATACGGAAGCGGAAGAAAATAGTGAAGCCGTAGAAACTGATGAGATTATGGAAATAACCGGTTATCTGAACGGATGGGCAGACAATCACACCATAGAAATCAGTACCCAGGAGCAGGGCATCATGACATTGCAGGTATTGGATGAAGAGGCAGCTAAGGAACTGGCAAAGGCAAATCCGGGAGATATTGTTAATCTGTTTGTGGATTGTAATAAGCTGGAAAACGGCAGTGAGTGTTACACGGTTGTATATGTGAATGAGATTGTTCCAATGACAGGAAACTAAATATTAAAAAGTTAAAACGAAGGGATTCCATTGAACTCCCTTCGTTTTTTATATTTAAGATTATGTAATTTTATGTTACTGTTTTAAAGAATACTGCCAAGAATCTTACTAATGGTAAGCAGATAATTTTTATCCGTTTCGTTCCAGCGGATGGAATGATTGAAAATATCATAGAAGAAAATAATCCGGGTGCCATCTGCCTTATCGATGTAAAAGGACACGGTTGCCATGATGTTAATAGCAGTCTGTGACTTTGAAAATTCCCGGTCATTTGCTTCAAAGGAAGGAAGACTGCCAATCACCAGAACATGGTTATTATTATAGTGCTCTGTGTAGTTTCCATTCGTAAAACTTCCGGCTAATACAGGAGATTCCTTATATTGACCGCATTGGTATAAAAGCTCCATGCTTTCTCCTGAAAAAATGCGGATTCCGTCAAGTTCAAAATTGGTGCGTATGACTTCAAGAATCTCAAAAAGACCTTCTGTTTTCTTATCTGTGGCAAACAAGGCGACATCGGCTACGATTCCGGTAAGGTACTCGGCTTTTTCCAGTGGATTAAATGCACGTCTTAAAAGCTTGGAATCTTCGGTAAGATTGCCGTGCTTTTCCTCATCATATATGATAAATCTGTTCTTTCCTTTATTTTTGGCAAGATACAGACATTTGTCCGCCTTTTTAAATAATGTTTCATACTGGCTTCCGTCATCCGGATAAAGACTTACACCGATGGAAAGGGTCACGTGAAAATCCGTGATACTGCCTTCGTAGGCGTAGTAGAGCTTTTTTCGCATGGCGGTAAGCATATTGCGCAGTTGGTCTTCACTCTTGATATTGACGGTGAAAATATAAAATTCATCACCACCGAAGCGTCCGCAGATACCGCGGGCATTCAGTGAACTGCTTAAGATGGAGGCAACCTTCTGTATGACTTCATCACCGAAAAGGTGTCCGTAAGTATCGTTAATATCTTTAAAATTATCAATATCTATGATTGCAAGATAATGCTTGTTGCCGTCATTCAGATTCAGAATGTCATTGGTATATTCATGACAGGCACGCTTATTCAGTAATCCCGTGGCAGGGTCTTTGGCCTCTTTGGTTGTGTAATACGGAATCAGACCGTTATCCTTGGAAGAAGTATGATGAATGATTCCAATGACAACAGGTTTTTTGTTCGTCTTATAGATGACTTTTCCGTTGATGCGGAAACGGTCCATGACAGAAAAATCCTTTAAGGATGGCAGATTCAGCGTAATGGAAAAATTCTCAGAGGCCTTTTTTACATACTGAAAAAAATTCTCGAATTCTTCCGAATCCTCTGCGCGGGTATAGTGCGGCATGACTTTTTCATGGAATTCATCAATACTGCACTGGATAAATGGCGTAGATTTACTTCCAAGATAAAGAAATATGGAAAAAGCACCGGTTTCGGTATCATAATCAAACAGATAATCCTGATACATGGACAGGAAGGATCGGTACTTGTTGATATCATTGGAAAACTTGATATGCCGGTTTTCAATGGAAGTCACATTATAAATCTGAAGATCCCATACCGCTTCGTTGGATAGTATATGGTTGTTGTTGCTGATGGTAATATCTGCCAGATGATAAGAATCCGTTAAATCCTTCATCATGGTAAGAAGTCTTACGGATTCTCCCATGGAAAGATTCTCACAGGAAGTGGTAAATTCTTCCAAAAAATCAGGATGAATCAGATCCGTAAAGCAGATTCCAATCTGTTTTCCGGTAAAGAGATAAAAATACTCATCACCTATCAGTACAAGGTAATTATGCGTAATTGAAGCAGAGCAAAAAGTCATGGTACTATTCTTTTGGGATGAGTATTCTGGTATCTTCATTAATCTCTTCTCCTGACAAATCTGTTGTATACATTATATCAATTTTTGCAAATTTTGTAAATGTATAAATATTGGTATCTTCTTGAACAATTGGTATCTTCGGTAGTATAATATCTTTAAAGAATCGGAATATGTATGTACGGATTTTTGCAAGGGTTTATGGAATACTGCACAAATTAGGAGGAGTTAAGTTATGAAAAGCACAATATCAAGAGAAGATGCACTTAAACTATTAATGAAGTATAATAAAGAACCATTCCATATTCTTCATGGACTGACGGTAGAAGGAGCAATGCGCTGGTTTTCCACAGAACTTGGATATGCGGATGAGGAGGAATACTGGGGAATAACGGGACTTCTTCATGACATTGACTTTGAATTATATCCAATGGAGCACTGCATAAAAGCACCGGAGCTTCTTAAAGGGGGAAATGTGGGAGAGGACATGATTTATTCGGTGTGCAGCCATGGATATGGCATCTGCTGTGATGTAGAAC
>JAQXXN010000028.1 GCA_029226085.1 Thermoflexaceae bacterium | reverse complement strand
TCTGGTATCCGGTACCGGAGCTTCTTGTGTGCACTCTGGCACTACTCTTGCTGTTTATGCTGTTTTATTTGGAAATGGCAAAAAAGCTTGTGGAGAATGAAAGAGATTTGATGCAAAGCCAGATGTCTTTAACAATCAGTCAGATTCAGCCACATTTTTTGTATAATACATTGTCTACCATAGCGGAGTTATGCCAAAAGGATTCGGCGATGGCAGAAGAAGTGACGAATCATTTTTCTCTATATCTTCGTGGCAATCTGGAACATATGGGGGATTCGTGTCCTATTGATTTTTCCAAAGAACTTAAGCATGTGCAGACGTACCTTTGGATAGAGAAGATTCGATTTCAGGATGACCTTCAAGTGGTTTATGATATTCAGACAGAAGATTTTCTCATACCGGCTCTGACGGTGCAGCCTTTGGTGGAAAATGCGGTAAAGCATGGTATGATGGGAAGTGAAAATGTATGCACGATAACGATTTGCACGAGATGTGTAAATGGTGGTTATCAGGTAATCATCGAAGATGATGGGTGTGGATTTGATCCGGATGAGGTTATAAACGACAAAAGAAAGCACGTTGGTATCGACAGTGTAAGAAGCAGACTAAAATATATGGTCGGTGGTACATTAACAATTCGCAGTGCGCTTGGAAAAGGAACCAGGGTGGTAATTGAAATACCCGGGAAGGAAAAAGGATGAGAATACTCATGGAAATAGATTCTTTTGAACATAATTAGAGTAGTAAGTTGTGAATATCCATTTTATTGAAAAGTTGAAGTGAAGGAAAATGTTTGGTAATATATTATAAAGTGAGGCTTAATTTAAATATAGTTTTGAAAGGAGCTTTTCATATGCCGGAAGTGAGCAGGTTTTACGGAATTATAATAAAAATGTTATTTAATGATAATGATAAACATCATAAGCCACATGTTCATGTGTATTACGGTGAAAATGAAGCATCTGTTGCAATAGACGGAGAATTATTACAAGGAAAACTTCCATTAAAGCAGTATCGGATGGTAGTTGCATGGATGGCAATTCATGAGGATGAATTGTATGCTGCGTGGAATAATGCGGTTAGGCAGATGCCTTTTGAAAAAATCGAACCATTGAAGTAAAAGGAGCGGATTAATTATGTATATTTCTAATGGTTATGTATGTGCCGGAGAATTAACGGACTTTTTAAAAATAGAGAATATTAAAGTATTACCGGATATGATAATGATTTTAACTTTTTCAACCGGTGAACAGCGCGTATTCGATGCAACTGTCTTATCTGGACCTGTATTTGAACCATTGAAGGAACCCGATGTTTTTTCGGGGGCGAAGATAGAACATGGTGTTGTTACATGGTTGGACGGAGAGATAGACTGTGCACCGGAATATATGTACAAACATAGTTATGAATATTCGATGGTTTCCTGACTAAAATATATGGTCGATGGTACATTAACAATTCGCAGTGCGATTGGAAAAGGAACCAGGGTTGTAATCGAAATACCCGGGAAGGAAAAAGGATGAGGATACTGGCAGTAGATGATGAAATATTAATGCTGGAAAGATTAATGAGATGTATTAGAGAGGTTGCTCCTCAAGCAGAACTGATTTCTTTTCAAAAATCAACCGAGAGTCTTTCCTATGTGAGTGAGCATCAGGCGGATGTGGCATTTTTAGATATTCGCATGCGAATGATGGATGGAATGGAACTGGCGAGACAGATAAAACTTCTGCAACCGAATATGAATATCATCTTTACTACCGGCTATGGTGATTACATTTATGATGCGGTGTCAGAGATCAGGTGCAGCGGTTATATCTTAAAACCGGTCACTACCGAGCAGATTGCAAGAGAGCTTGAAAACTTGCGACACCCGATAGAAGACAAGCCGAAATCAAAGGTACATATGCAATGCTTTGGTAACTTTGAGGTATTTGTGGATGGAAAGGTTTTTCCGATTGAACCGGCTAAGGCGAAGGAGCTTTTAGCATATTTAATTGACCGCAAAGGAGCCATGTGCAGCAATGCAGCGATTATAGCGGCCCTTTGGGAAGATGATGCCGACCATTATTCTTACCTGAAAAAATGTAAGAAAGCACTTGTATCTTCCTTGACAAAGGCTGGCTGTAAGGAAGTATTAATCAGTCAGAGGGGAAGCATAGGCGTTGATAGAGATGCTTTCTCCTGCGATTATTACGATTGGTTAGAGGGAACCGCCGGTGGCATCAATGCCTATCGGGGTCAGTATATGGCGCAGTATAGCTGGGGAGAAATAACCAATGCGTCACTCAATGATAAGATAAAATAATTATATAACAAATACCAATTAAATCAAAAATAAAATGGAATTCTATTGACGCATAAAGAGAGCAAGGCTATAATAAAAACAAATAATTATGGGGAGAATAGAATGATTACAGCGATAGATTTTTCTGAATATGAACTCAATGGAAAATATTATGGTGGATCCGAAAGAAAAGAAGGCATTTCTATTGATGGAGAGGACTATATGATTAAATTCCAAAAACAGACTGCATTTGGAAAGAGAAATAATCATATATCGGAGTTTATTGGTTCTCACATTTTTGAGATATGTGGGATAAAGGCGCATAAAACGTACCTCGGGTACAGAGCAGGAGAAGAAGTAGTTGCTTGTAAGGATTTTAATGTTCAAGGTAAGCAGTTTGTTCCTTTTAATGATGTTGGAGAGAGTACGTTAGATCAGGATAAAGAGACATATCAGTATGATTATGAAGACATCATGCAAATGTTACGTGATAACTCGAAGCTAACGAATGTCTTGGAGACAATTTCAATGTTCTGGCGAATTTATATCATGGATGCGTTACTTGGCAATTTCGATCGCCATGGAGCAAACTGGGGATTTATAAAAGAAAACAACAGTTATTCTTTGGCTCCGGTATTTGATAATGGTTCTTGTCTGTTTCCTAATTTAGTGGATGAAGCAGAGATGAAAGAGATTATCGAGTCAGAAGAGGAAACAGATAAGAGAATTTACAAGTTTCCTACATCACAGGTAAAGCTAAATGGAAAGAAGAGCTCTTATTTTGAAGTAATTAATAGT
>JAQXXN010000027.1 GCA_029226085.1 Thermoflexaceae bacterium | reverse complement strand
CTGAAGAGGAGAGTCTTTCTATAATTTATTATGGATTATAGAAAGATTTTCTTCCGTATGGACTTAGGGGAAAATTTTTTAAGATGGGTGAGGATAAGATGAATAAGAGAATAAACAAAATAATTATTTTGATGTTGGTACTGAGTCTTTTACTTACGGGATGGAAGTATCAGACTGTGTATGCAGAAACACAGGATGAACTTAATCAGGATGCATATAATGAGTTATATCAGGTGTTGAATGACAGTATTGTCCAGGCAATGGTATATCTTTGTGACAGTTATGACATTAAGACAGAACCGGATTTGGAAAGTGAGTCTGTTGTAACAGTCTATTCTGGTAAGACCGTTAATATTATGGATGTTGCAATTACTGATGAGTCTGTATGGTACAAAGTGAAAACTGCAGTAAATGACATAGAGTATGAAGGATACATTGAAAGAGATTATCTGTCTTTTTCTAATGAAGAACTGATTGAGTGGGAAAAAAAGTATATCAGCTGGGTATATTTTGATAAGTATTCCGATGGAACATATGCGGATATTGAACAGTTTCCTGAGAGCTATAAGAAATATCTGTATGAGTTAAAAGCAGCGCATCCAAACTGGAATTTCGTAATGTTTAATACGAATTTGGACTGGAATACAGTAGTTGTAAACGAAATGGAAGGTGCCAGAAGTCTTGTACCGTCAGGAAGTAGTGATGCATGGAAGATTGGAAGATATGATAACAATTGGAGTATTGCTTCGAAAAAAGCAGTAGAATATTATCTTGATCCAAGAAATTATCTTAATGAGTCATATATATTTGCAATGGAACAGCTGACATATAATCCTTCTTATCACAATTTGAACGGAGTGCAGAACATAGTTAATGGAACGTTTATGTCAGGGGAGATTCCAAATGAAGGGATAACGTATGCACAGGCGTTTTTTAACATCGGCAGCAGTATCGGTGTAAGCCCATACCATCTGGCAAGCCGTGTTAAGCAGGAACAGGGTTCTTCGGGTACATCTCCATTGATTTCCGGAACATATCCTGGATTTGAAGGCTTGTATAATTATTTTAATATTGATGCAAGTGGCGAAACTGACATGGAAATATATGTGGGTGGACTTACTTATGCGAGAAATGCAGGATGGGTAACAAGGCTACTTGCTTTGGAAGGTGGTTCCCGGATTATTGCGAACAGTTATATCTTAAAGGGACAGGATACCCCTTATTTACAAAAGTTTGATGTGGATGACAGTTATAATGGATTATTTTCACATCAATATATGCAGAATCTGGCAGCACCAATGAGTGAAGCATATACAATGAAGAAGGCGTATACGAAATCGGAAAGTATTGATAATATGTTTTCCTTTAAAATTCCGGTTTATAATAACATGCCGGCGGAAACCTGCCCGATTCCGATGGATGATATTCAGGGCAAACGGGTTATCGAAGATGGAGTCTATAATATCATCACGGTATTGGATGAATCGAAAAGTGTTGAGGTTAAGGATTCGTCATTAGTTAGCGGGGCAAATGTACAGCTCTCGGATTATCAGAAGAAAGCAAGTCAGCAGTGGAAGATTTCATATAACGCCGCAGGGTATTATGTAATCTTAAATAATCAATCCGGCATGGCACTTACGGTTCATAATTCAGGTGCTGAGAATTTTGTAAATGTTGAACAGAAAGAATATACCGGAAGTACAAGCCAGCAGTGGGTAATAGAGGATCTTGGCAATGGTCTGTATTCCTTTGTCTCAAAATGTAATGGACGTTATCTGGATGTGGAATCTTATTCGGTGCAGAATGGGACAAATCTCCAGATATATCAAAAAGATGGTACAAGAACACAGCAATTTAAATTAAATAAAGTCGGTAATCTTTCAGGACTTTTGATGGGAGCTGATGGTATATGGAGATACTATAAGGAAGGAGCTGTTGATTATAATTATACCGGGATGGCACAGAATGAATATGGCTGGTGGTATATAAGAAACGGTGTTCTGGATTGGAATTATACGGGAATGGCATGTAATGAGTATGGCTGGTGGTATTATCAAAACGGAATGATAGACTGGAACTACACAGGAATGGCATGCAATGAGTATGGCTGGTGGTATTACCAAAACGGAATGCTGGACTGGGATTATACAGGAATGGCATGCAATGAGTATGGCTGGTGGTATTACCAAAACGGAATGCTGGACTGGGATTATACAGGGATGGCATGCAATGAGTATGGCTGGTGGTATTACCGAAACGGAATGCTGGACTGGACCTATACGGGAATGGCACAGAATGAGTACGGCTGGTGGTATATTCAGAATGGAATGCTGGACTGGAATTATACAGGATATGCATCCAATGAGTATGGTGTATGGCATTTTACTAACGGATTTATAGATTATCATTAAATGCTTACATTGTATATGATAACGGAGTGGTGACTGTTTACAATTAATTAAAATCCATTTATAATATGAGCTGTATGATAAATACGGCTCATTTTATTTTATAAAATATTATTTGTATGGTAGATAGGGGATTATACTATGAAATGCATCATATTGGCCGGTGGTACGGATGATGCCTTATGGCCATTGGCGCGGCATAAATATCCGAAACAATTTATGCCTTTTCGGGAGAATCGCTCATTATTTCAGGAAAATATAGTTCGTAACATGACCTTTTGCGATGAATTTATAGTTGTAACGAACAGGGAATTCAAGTTTATTGTGGAAAGTCAGATGCGTGCCCTGCAGGGAGTGCACTATAGGATTGTGACAGAAGAGTGCAGTAAAAAGACAGCACTTCCCATTATTATTGTTGCAATGCTTTTTTGTAAAAAAGAGGATGATATTCTGGTTATTGGTTCGGATACTATAGTGGAAGGAACAGCATATCAGAGTGCAATGATTGAGTCAAAGAAGCTCATTGAAGAAGGACATGTTGTCATTCACGGAATCAAGGCAGAGGAAGCAAGAACACGCTTTGCATATATTCTTGGAAGTGGTAATAATATCAGTGAAATTCTATATCAGCCGGATATTGGGACAATAAATGCTTTAATGAAACATCCGGATTGTTACCTGAATTCGGGCATTATCATGGGTAATGTGAGTGATATTCTGGAAGATATTATGAAGGTTAATCCTGAGTTCTATCAGAAATGTAACCAGATATGCGTTAATATGACAAAAGTAAGTCTTACAACCAATTTCCAAAGTGTGGATGAAGGGGAAGAATATGTTATAAGAAAGACAATGGTAGAGGATATTCCGGCAATGAGTATTGTTGAGGCATATTTGTGTAAGAGTCAGAAGGTATATCTGCTGCCATGCAGTTATTCGTGGACTGACATCGGAAGTCTGCGTGCCTTTGAAAAATATATTCAACCAGGTGATAATAAGAATGTCTTATTGAACAATAGTGATGCAACCGTTATTAACCGTGCGGATAGCCGGCTTGTGGTTGTAAACGGAATTGATGATGCCATTGTGGTAAATACAGATGATGCGGTTTATGTAACGGGCAGGGAGGCTGCCGATGACATTAAAAATATTGTGCGTGATAACCATGAACGTTATATCGATTATTTTGATTATAACACGGTTTCCTTCCGAAGCTGGGGAAAGCATGAGCTGTTAAAAAAGGGTGAGGATTACAAAGTCAAAAAGGTTACTGTTGCCCCGGGAATGGAATTCCCGCTTCATAAGCATGAATATCGTTCGGAACAATGGACTGTGGTAAGCGGTAATCCAACCATTACTCTCGGCACGGAAAAAGGTGAATTGGTAACTCGTGATTATCAGATGGGAGACTGTATTTCTGTGCCAATTGGAACTCCGCATAAGGTTAGAAATAATACCTTAAAGGATGTGGAAATCGTTGAAGTGGCAGTTGGACACAGGGTTCTGGACTCGGATGTAATCCGCATGGGAAAGAGAATCGTCGATAATGAACAGGAATCCTTTATTAAACTGACACCTGCATTCAAGGATTACCTTTGGGGTGGGACAAGAATCCGGGATGAATTGGGAAAACAGTGTGATTATGACATTATAGCCGAAAGCTGGGAACTGTCCGCTCACGCGGATGGTGTAAGTAAGGTAGCCAGCGGTAAATATAACGGAATGTATTTTAATGACTATCTGGAAGCAATCGGACATGGTGCCCTGGGATGGAAGTGCCAGCATTATGATCGTTTTCCGATTTTAATTAAGTTTATTGATGCAGCCAATCCGTTATCCATTCAGATTCACCCTGATGATGAGTATGCCTTAAAGAATGAGGGCGAATACGGCAAAAATGAGATGTGGTATGTAATGGACTGCGATGAAGGTGCATACATTTATTATGGAACAAAAGGAAATGTTTCAAAAGAAGAAATCCGCAGAAGAATTCAGGATAACACCATATTGGAAGTGCTGAATAAAGTGCCGGTAAAGAAAGGCGATGTATTTTATGTGAAGGCAGGAACAATTCATGCAATTGGCGGAGGAATCCTGATTTGTGAAATTCAGCAAAGCTCCAACTGTACGTATCGTATGTATGATTATGACAGGCGGGACAAGTTTGGTAATCCAAGACCGCTTCATATTGATAAGGCAATTGATGTGATTAAGACGGAAAGCATGGAAGAATTAAACCACAGGGAAATCAAGGCGGATGCTGCCGGAAATGAGAAGACCATGCTGGTTCAGTGTAAGTATTTTGAATGTAATAAGTATAATGTTCAGAAGAAACTTCAGATTTCAATTGATGAAACTTCTTTTCAGTCTGTTATGATTATGGATGGAAAAGGAATTATCAGTGATGGAGAGCAGAGTATGGAATTTAGGCGTGGGGACAGCTTCTTTATTCCTGCGTTTAAGAATATTATTACGATTACCGGGCAGTGTGAAATAATAGTGACGCATATATAGAAAGTGTATATAAAAGTATGCATAAGAGAAAGAAAAGAAAGTATGTATGTGCATTGTGGCGAGAAGTGTTTGTAGAAATATAGAAGGAGAAGCGACATGAAAGTATATGGAGTAATCATGGCAGGCGGAGGCGGTACACGTTTCTGGCCATTATCAAGGCAGGCAAAACCAAAGCAGTTATTAAATTTAAGCGGTAAGGAAGTAATGGTAAATGAGGCAGTTGATCGTCTGGCAAAAACTGCGGACAAGGATGACATTTTTATCGTGACCAATAAGACACAGGCAGATGCAATGAAAAGCGTTACCACGGGCAGGATTAAGCCGGATCACATTCTTGCAGAGCCGTCTGCAAGGAACACGGCGGCATGTATTGGTTATGCGGCAATGGAAATTCTTAAAAAGTACGGTGACGGCATCATGGTAATTACTCCGTCTGATGCATTTATTAAGAATTCGGATGAATTTACGAGAGTGCTTTCAGTTGCGGTAAAAGAAGCGGAGGAACACGATAAGCTGGTAACAGTGGGAATTACACCGACATTTCCGTCAACCGGTTATGGATATATAAAGTTTGCGAAAGAAAGTAATGCGGGAATAGATGCCGCATCAGACAGTACGGAAATTAAGGCGATGAAGGTAGAGGAATTTAAGGAAAAACCGGACCTTGAAACGGCTAAAGCATATGTTGCCTCCGGAAACTACGCATGGAACAGCGGCATGTTTATCTGGAAAGCCTCTACGATTCTGAAGAATTTTGAAGTTTTTCTTCCGGAAATCTATGCAGACATTCATAAGATTGGCAATGCAATGCAGACACCGGATGAACAGGCTGTCATCAATGAAGTATATCCGCAGATTCAGAGTATTTCCATTGATTATGGCATCATGGAGAAGTCTTCGGATGTCATGGTTGTTCCGGGTGAATTTGGCTGGAATGATGTGGGAAGCTTTGATATGCTTAAGGTAATGCATGATGAGGATGCCGATGGTAACGTGGTTGTTGGAAACTGCGTAAATATTGATACGAAGAACAGCGTGGTATATTCAAGCGGCAGACTGGTTACGACCCTGGGACTTGACAATGTGGTGGTTGTTGAGACGGAGGATGGAATCATGGTGTGCAGTAAGGACCGTGTGCAGGATGTTAAGATGATTGTGGAGAAGCTGAAGGCAGAAGGGAAGAAAGAGTATCTGTAAGAATTTACTTGACAAAGAACATAAGTTCTAATTAAAATGTTGTTAGAATTCTACTGAGGGGAGAAAGACATGTACTCAAAGAGTAATATAAAATATATGTATTTATTATATAATTGTCTATAGAGTTAAGGCTAATTAAATTAACGGAGGTAATTGTATGAGAAAGGGATTAATGAAAGCTTTAACCGGAGTATTGACAAGCGTGTCGATATTGTTCGGGATTGCGGCGCAGCCGGTACAGGCAATGGATGGGTATACCTTGGGCTATGATGAGAACGGGGTGGCTGTGGTATATGATTCGAGCGGAAAAGCTTATACCAGTAGTCCCTATTTGGAGCATCTTGTCAAGAATTTTACCGCTGCACCCGGAGATGGTAGCGTCACCTTGAACTGGGAATTTACAGGAGTGCAGTTGAGTGAGGGGTGTGTTGAGTTGTATGCTACCACGGAAGATGTTACGCTTATGGAGCAGACGGATGTACAGCTGGGGATACCTGATAAGCTTCCGGTGGGTGAAGATTATTACTTACCTGTTATGATTGCAGGCAGAGGTCCTCAGTGTACCAGCTATACATACACCGGTCTTACGAATGGCACTACATATTATTTTGTAATGGTGACCAATATTGACGGAAGCGATACGGTATATACAACATCTGCTATTCCGGGCACCGCTGGACAGGAGCCAGTAGCACCGGACCAGGTTTCTTCAGAAACGGTTCGAAATTTTGCCAGCAGACTCTACGCCCTTGTTTTGGGTCGTGAAGCTGAAGAATCCGAACTTGACTCATGGGCACAGGTACTTCTTGATTTTGTGGAAATTCTCTATAAGACTTTTATGGATTGTCCTTCTGATGAAGGCGGCAAATCGGCATGGGTAACAGTACTGGAATCAGGGAATTGAATTAAATATTTTTACGAAAAGAGTGAATGGAGGGTATTATGAAAAAATGGTTTGTTTTTTACGGAATATTGTTTTCTTTATTATTTTTTAGTATGACAGAAACTTATGCAGAGGAACCTGAGAAGACCGAAGAAAGTGAAATTGTCTGGTTAGCAATAGATGATAAAGAAAATTTTTCGGAATCACAGAGAAGAGAGGCAGTCAGTCCTTCGGATGAACAGCTGATAGTAGAAGGAATAAAAAATTTGCAGACCTACATACCGGTAACTGATGGGAACCTGGATTTGGATGATACAGGATGGATATATCATAGACATCCGGAAATATGGGCATATGTTCATGGAATTGGATTAAAAGAGGTAAATGGAGTTACAGTGTGTGTAATTGTAAATTATCACGAAGATGCATTGGAACGAAAAACACAGATTGAAGCTGCAATGCAAGAAGCATTGGATGCCATTGATACAGAAGGAATGTCTCAGGTGGATATTGTGTTGGCATATTATCAATATTTATGCAAATTGGCTGATTATGATAATGATTATGATAATGATCCTCATTGTTATGATGGTACTAATTATTATGAGGATAATAATGGATCCGCATATGGAGCATTGGTTAATCACAAATGTGTATGTCATGGATATGCAAATACTTTTTACCTGCTGATGTGGATGCAGGGAATACCTTGCGAAATTGTGTACGGAAACAATCATGTATGGAATGCTGTGTATCTTAATGGACAATGGTATCATCTGGATGCAACATGGGATGATGTGGATTCTTTTTCACGCATGAGATATTCCTATTTTTTGGTCAGTGAGGACAAGTTAGCAAAAGATAGCACTCATAAGAAGTTTACGGTTACTCAGTATGGTGATATCCCATATACGAAAGCTACGGATGATTCTTTTGAAAAAATGTTTTTGGGAAAAATCAACGGTTTTCTTCATTTTTATAATGGAGACTGGTATCATCTTGGAAACGGAGATATGTTTTATTATACTATTTCCAGAATTAATCTGAATTCAATGCAGAGCACACAGATTTTTTCAGAGAAATGCATATGGCATAATGGAACAAATTCTTCGACTTATTCTTCCCAATATGGTTATGGTACAGGTTATAAGAATATGTTTTATTATTCAAAACCGACTACAATTGAGGCATATAATCTGGATACTGGTGAGCATGGAACGGTGTTTGCTCCGGAATTATCAAATGAATATATTTTTGCTTTTGGTGAACATGATGGGAGACCGGCTTATCAGACAGGTGTAGATTCTTGGAATGTGGGAGAGATAAAATATATTGATAGTTTTGTAATTTCAGAAGCAGTTAATGGCTTATGCAAGGATGAAAATGGAATCTGGCATTATTACAGAAATGGCATGATTGATACGACTTATGTCGGGATGGCAATGAATGAAGAAGGCTGGTGGTATGTAAGAAACGGAAAAATAGATTTTACATATACTGGAATGGCACAAAATGAGTATGGCTGGTGGTATTTCAGAAATGGTCAGTTGGACTTTAGCTATACGGGCATGGCATACAATGAATATGGCTGGTGGTATTTCAGAAATGGTACAATCGACTGGACGTTTACGGGAATGGCCTGCAATGAATATGGCTGGTGGTATTACAGGAATGGTACGATTGACTGGACATATACAGGAATGGCATGTAATGAGTATGGCTGGTG
>JAQXXN010000026.1 GCA_029226085.1 Thermoflexaceae bacterium | reverse complement strand
TTCTTAATGTTCCGCTTGCAATCGCAGATGCAACATCATTAACAGAAGCAGGATATATTGGTGATGATATTGAATCGGTTGTCTCAAAACTTCTGGCAGAAGCAGATAATGATGTGGAAAAAGCAGAGCATGGAATTATTTTTATTGATGAGATAGACAAGCTTGCAAGAAAAAGAAATACGACGACCAGGGATGTGAACGGGGAATCCGTACAGCAGGGACTATTAAAACTGCTGGAGGGCAGTGTGGTGGAAGTACCGGTTGGTTCTAATAGTAAGAATGCAATGGTTCCGCTGGTTCCAGTGAATACACAGAATATTCTTTTTATCTGCGGCGGAGCCTTTCCGGATCTGGAGGATGTGATTAAGACAAGGCTTAGCAGGAAAACTTCCATGGGCTTTAATGCAGATTTGAAGGATAAGTTTGACGGGGAAGATATTCTGTCACAGGTATCTTCGGAAGATTTGCGTGAATTTGGACTGATTCCGGAATTTATCGGACGTCTGCCGATTGTATTTACATTAAGCGGCATGACGGAAGAAATGCTGGTTGAAGTGTTAAAGGAGCCAAAGAATGCCATTATCAAGCAGTACAGAAAACTTCTTGCCATGGATGAGGTAGAGTTGATTTTTGATGACGGTGCGCTGGAGGCCATTGCGAAAAAGGCACTGGAGAAAAAGACCGGTGCAAGAGCATTAAGGGCAATTCTTGAAGAATTCATGCTGGATATCATGTATGAGATTCCAAAGGATTCCAACATCGGCAGGGTTACCATTACCCGTGATTATATAGAAAAGAAAGGCGGTCCTCTTATTGAAATGAGAGGATGTTAGCAAAATGTCCGGCACATTCATACTATGAAGTAAAATGACTAAAATGCGGTGCATGAGATGGAATTTGAGTTCGAAGGTCAGAATGAGGAAGAATGCCGGAAAAAAATTGAATCCGAAGATTACATGGATATTCTTGTAAGGTATCGTGAACTGGGAAGCATCATAGGAGAACGACCGGACATCTGTTATCAGGTCATAAGTAACAGCTGGGTAGCGGTTTATGCAAACCGGAATACGATACCTTTTCCAAACGTCAGGGAATACGGATATTATTCCATTCCCAAATTATACGGTCTGATGGATCAGTCAAGCATGATTGAGTCCGGTATCATTAAAATCAGAAATCAGACCTCTCTGAATCTTTTGGGAAAAGACGTGATAATTGGATTTGTTGATACGGGAATTGATTACCTCCATGAGGCATTCCTTGATTCCACGGGACAGACCAGGATATATTCCATCTGGGATCAGACCGATAATAGTGGAATGACTCCGGATGGAATTTTTTTTGGAAGCGAATATGATGCCGTACAGATTAATGAAGCAATTCACAGTGATAATCCGTATGAAATCGTTCCGGAACGTGATGGAGCAGGTGGACACGGAACGTTTTTAGCCGGGATAGCAGCAGGAAGCCAAATCGGAAATGAATTTACCGGTGCTGCACCGGAAGCGTCCATTATCATGGTCAAATTAAGACCTGCAAGAAAGATATTAAGGGATTACTTTCTAATAAATGAACAGGCGGTGGCATACAGTGAGAGCGATATCATGCTTGGAATACGGTATTTATATGAAAAAGCCCTGCAGGCAGGAAAACCACTTGTAATCTGTTTTGGACTGGGAACTTCCTATGGCCCGCATACGGCAGGAACACCGCTTACCCAGATGTTATCCGAGATTTCGGACATGGTGGCAACTGCCGTGGTTCTTCCAACGGGAAATGAGGGAAATTCAAGACATCATTATCTTGGAATGCTTCAAAATAATCAGGATTATGAAACGGTGGAAGTCCGCGTAGGCGAGAATGAAAGAGGTTTTATCCTGGAACTCTGGGGACAGCAGCCGGATATCTATTCTGTTGAAATTATTTCTCCATCCGGGGAAATGGTAACACGCATTCAGGCAAGAAACAGGGTAAGCCGTGAAATAGAATTTATTTATGAAAGAACCATTCTTCAGGTAGATTATAATCTGGTTGAAACAATTAACGGAAGCCAGGTTATTACCATGCGTTTTGATGCCCCATCCTCCGGTATATGGCGAATCCGGGTATACAATGATAACATGCTGGCAGGATATTTTAACATGTGGCTTCCAATTAGTGAATTTTTAAGCGGGGACACATATTTTGTGAATTCCTCGCCTTATGTGACGCTGACGATGCCGTCTTCTGCGTATTATCCGATAACGGTTTCGGCATATAATCACCGTGACAATAGTATCTGGATTGATTCCGGAAGAGGATATTCGGCAGATGGGATTGTGAAGCCGGAGATTGCTGCACCGGGGGTTTCTGTATATGGACCACGTGCAGGCGGAAATCATAAGGAATTTACGGTAAAAAGCGGTACCAGCATTGCGGCAGCGCATGTTGCAGGCGTATCGGCACTTTTGCTGGAATGGAAAGGGCGAGGAAGAGCATATTCCATCAGTAATACTTCAGATATCAAATCCCTTTTGATTCTGGGAGCGCAAAGGGACAGAAACAGGGTGTATCCAAATCCGGAATGGGGATATGGGCGGCTTGATATCGCCAATACATTTGAGAAACTGTCCGGCGGCTGACAGGGAGGAAATATGTGTAATTTTAATGAAAAACTTTACTTTATGGCTGGTTATGGTATAATTGACTAAGATATCGCCATTAGGAGGAAGTATGAAAAGTATGAATCGCAAAGCTGCAATTTGTCTGTTAATCTCTCTGACATTTATGCTTAGCGGGTGCAGCAAGATAAGAGAAATTGTAGATAGCTATGAAGCACCGACAGAACCCATAAAGACGACAAATGAGAACCAGTACACAGTGGTCAGGACGGAAGACGAAATTTACGACATGATTCTGGAAACCATGAAGAGTAACAAAACAACATGTTATTTTAATGTGTCAGATGAAGCCATGATTAAGCCGGATGACTGGGTAAAGGGTTTTGATGGAATTGAAGAAATTCAAGTTGAATATACAATCGCACAGAGCGGTTTTAACGTATTCGTAACATTGTCATATTGGGATAATTACCCGATTGTGGCAGCTTTTGAAAGCAATGATACCACGATTCTAAGTGCAACTCAGCTGGAATTATTTGATAAATATTGTGATATTCTGGGTGCCTGTACGTCGAATTCTTATTCGGATTATGAAAATGAACTGGCAATCCATGATTATCTGGTTTCAAACATAGAGTATGGCGGAGGTGATGAGGAAGCATACAGTGCATATGATGCCCTGATTAAGGGAAGGGCAGTATGCAGCGGCTATGCAGAGAGCTTTAAGACACTTCTTGACATGCTTGGAATAGAAAGCCGTGCGGTTACGGGAAGTGTTAATGGGGAAGCACATAGCTGGAACATGGTTAAGCTGGATGGAGAATGGTATCATGTGGATGTGACATGGGATGACCCGATTGACGGTGACGGAACGATTTCTCATAAGTATTTTAACGTGACGGATGCCGACATGGCCCTGGACCATATCTGGGAAGCCGGAAAGTATCCGGAAGCGACAGGAACACAGTATGCTTACTATGTAATGAGTGGAATGGCGCAGATACACAGCCAGGAGGAACTGGACGCATACATTCTTGAAAAGGTCAATAATCAGGCTGAGAAGCTGGAGTTTGTCCTTTATTGTGATGCAGATGTGAATCAGGCGCTTCAGAAACCGGGTGTAGGCATGAATGTCTCTTATAACATCCTGAAAAAAACAGAATTCTCTGTTTATGACATTACAATTTCATATAACTGATAAGACATAATTTAATGGGGCTGGCGCTTTAACGAAGAAATTTCGTGAGGCGACAGCTCCATTTTTGCTGTTTTGATGTCTTATTTATCTTAAGAAATGCTACGATTTATCTTGTCTTACCTTTTTGAATCTTGTTATGGAGTTTGTTTATATTCCTTGACATAGCTAGACAAAGAATATTCAGGACAGAGAAGCTGAGGATAATTGGAATAATGCAAAAGTGACGAAAAATGCTGTTCAGAGCAAATCCGGCATAGGAACTAGAAAAGATGCATTTTCCTATGCCCGCACCAGCATTTCAAAGAATGATACTGGCATAGGAATTAGAAAAAATGCGTTTTCCTATGCCAGTACCATCATTTCAAAGAATGATATTGGCATAGGAATTAGAAAAAATGCGTTTTCCTATGCCAACACCATCATTTCAAAGAATGATACTGGCATAGGAATTAGAAAAAAAGCATTTTCCTATGCCAGTACCATCATTTCAAAGAATGATATTGGCATAGGAATTAGAAAAAATGCATTTTCCTATGCCAACATCAGCATTTCAAAGAATGATACTGGCATAGGAATTAGAAAAAATGCGTTTTCCTATGCCAGCATCAGCATTTTTCAGTTTGCGCGCCTTATGCGCATATGGTGGTCAGTCTTTTTTGGAACAGTTTTTATCAAAGGCAGGATTGAAGGCATAGAAGTTCTTACTGTTAAGATTATCCTGAACAATCCGAAGCCCTTCGCCGAATCTCTGGAAGTGGATGATTTCACGTTCTCTAAGGAAACGGAGAGGATCGGCAACCTCCTGGTCTTTTACCAGGCGGAGAAGGTTCTCATAGGTTGAGCGGGCTTTCTGTTCTGCGGCCATGTCCTCAAACAGGTCTGTAATCGGGTCTCCCTTGGACTGGTATTCGCAGGCATTATTAGGAATTCCACCGGCAGCCTGAGGCCACAGACCGGTGGTATGGTCGATATAGTAGGCATCAAAACCTGACTTTTTGATTTCTTCCGGTGAGAGGTCTTTGGTAAGCTGATAGATGATGGAACATATCATCTCCATGTGACCGAGTTCTTCCGTTCCTATATCCGTCAAGAGTCCGGCAACTTCCTTATAAGGCATCGCATACCGCTGGGAAAGATATCGCATGGAAGCAGAGAGTTCCCCATCAGGACCGCCAAACTGGCTTATGATGAGACGTGCCATGTCGGGGTCGCACCTTGTAATGTTTACAGGATATTGTAATCGCTTTTCATATTGCCACATAATCTATACATCTCCTTCCCATGGCATCGGTCTGTTTACCCAGCTGAAATAATTTTCGTTATGCACGTCTTTTGCAAAAAGCGGACCATAATTTCTTGAGTATAGTCGGACAAGCTCATGATATTGCTTGTGCAGTTTATGATAATAATCCAGTGCCTCCCTGTCCTTTGGATGGGTGTCCAGATATAGAATCATGTCATCCAGTGAAAAGCCGATTTCATAAATGGATTTCATCAGATCACAGCGGTCAGGAATCTGCTGGCGTGTTAAATTTCCGTTTCCCTGGTTCATCGGCAGCAACCTCCTTCGAAAGGTTTATCAAGTTCTGGGAATATGGTTCCACGGGAAAGTCCCTTACATGGATCGTATACGGTTCCCCATGTCTGCCATGGTACATATGCCATGCCAACGACAAAATTATCTTTCGTACGGTATGGCATGGTATCGTATCCGGAAGATGCCGGGCGGGTATTAATGCCGCGGTATGCATAATTTCTGGACATGTTTGTCATGCGGTTATTGGATTGGCAGTTATTATTTTCCACGGATAGGCTCCTTTTTTGTTTATCAATAATATCATATGATTTTTGGTGGGAATTGTGAAAATGTATTGGAAAGACAGGACTGTGTAAAAGTTACAAATCATAGGCTTAAATAATACACGAAGGGATGAAGAAAGATGAAACGATTACCGGAAGCAGAGCGGGAATGATACTTCCGGTCTGGATCACATATTATTGTATTTATATGAACCGTGATGATGCCTATGTGTTACTTGAGTATCTTGTGATTACCGTTTTGGGAAACCTGATTTCGGGGAGTGCGGCATTCTTTTTAAGGAAAATGTTTGGTGGAAACCAGATTGTTTATATTTTAATTTTCATGCTGTGCATGCTTGGGATTGAACCGTTTGCAATGTGGTTTTAATAAAATTTTTATTTTCCCTATTGCTTTTTCAAAAAATAGTGATATAATTGCTTACAAGTTAATAAATTTGTTCAGAAGAGACAATGGAGTTTCGTATTCAAAGTGCGGAACTCCTTTTTTATTGTCTTAAAAGAACAGTCGGTTTATTTCTTAACTGGCAGGTCATTGCAAGATGGCCTGAAAATCAAAATGAATGGAGGAATCATTATGATGAAAAGAAAATTATTGAGCGTTGCCTTAAGTGCAGTAATGGTTATGGCAATGGTTTCAGGATGTGGCTCATCGGCACAGAATTCGGCAGCAACAACAGCGGCAGCATCAGACACCACTACGGCAGCAGGCACAACAGAAACGACAGCGGCAGCATCCGGCGATGAGGATAATATTATTCGTATTGGTGTTGTCTGTACGCTGACAGGCGGTAAGGCACTGTATGGTGAAGGTGCCAAGAATGCTGTAACAATGGCAGCAGAAGAAATTAATTCCAGTGACAGTAAGTATAAGGTTGAAATCGTTGACATCGTTGATGATGCAGCAGATTCCAAGCAGGCAGTTAATGCATATAACAGTCTTGAACCAAAGAATCCGGAAGCAATCGTTGGTGCATTCTTCTCATCGGTTACTCTTCCAATGACAGAACTTGCAAATGATTCCGGAATGCTTCTTCTTGCAACAGGTGCTACGAATGCAACAGTTACCATTGATAAGCCGACAGTTTTCCGTAACTGTTTCATCGACCCGTATCAGGGCAAGATGGCAGCTTTATTTGCAAAGGATCTTGGTGCAACAAAGGCGGCAATCATTTATGCAAAGGATGATGATTATTCCAATGGTCTGAAGGATGCTTTCGTTGAGAATGCGGCAGGTAATGGAATCGAGATTGTATATACCGGTGAATGTACGACAACAGATACAGACTTTACAGCACAGGCATCACAGGCAGTTGCATCCGGTGCAGACTTCGTATTCTATCCATGTTTCCTGGATACCGTACCTCTTTTCGTACAGCAGATTCGCGATGCCGGCTATGAAGGTGTAATCGTCGGCGGCGATGGATGGGACGGTTCTGATACAACAGGTCTGGAAGATTACTTTAATAACTGTTATTTCACAAACCACTATTCATCTGAGGATACATCAGAGGCAGTACAGACATTTGTTAAGAAGTATACAGAAACTTATGGTGCAGAAAGCTTAAATGGTAGTGCAGCACTTTACTATGATGCAATTTACATGATGGTTCAGGCAGCTGAAAATGGCGGCGGAACCGATACAGCATCACTTGTAGCCGGCATGACAGGCATGTCCTTCTCCGGTGTTGGTGGTGACATTTACCTGGATGAAAACGGCGATGCAATTAAGCCTATCGTAATTAATACATATGAAGACGGAAAGATTAAGTTCTTAAAGTCACTTGCTCCGGAAAAGTAATAAAGGTAAAAAAACAATCAAATGTGGCCATGGCGAGTCAACTCATCATGGTCACGTTTGGTTAAAATATTAATTCTGGGAGAGTGTGAAAAGATTTTTTTAGATTCTCCGAAAACTAATATTAAGAGAGAAAATATATGAAACAGGAAAGGCAGGTGTTTACTGTGGCATTTTCATTATTTATTCAGAGTTTAATTAACGGACTGAACCAGGGAGCCATATATGCATTAATTGCACTGGGTTATACAATGGTATATGGCATTATCCGAATGATTAACTTTGCGCATGGCGATTTTATCATGGTAGGTGCATATACTCTGTTTTATACGGTGCCGTTAATGGTAGACCATGGAATGCCGGCGTGGCTGGCAGTTATTTTTGCCATAATTGTCTGTGTGATTGTCGGTGTTGCAGTAGAGGTAATTGCATACCGGCCGGTACGAGGTGCAGGTTCCTTATCTGCATTAATTACGGCGCTTGCAATGAGTTTATTTCTTGAGAATTCCGCAATGGTTCTTTTTGGTTCCAATCCAAAATCCGTAACCAAGATTTTTGAGCTGGGTTCCGTGGAATTCTTTGGAGCAAAGCTTCAGGTGAAGTATCTTCTGACAATCGCAATCGGACTGTTAATGATGGTTGCACTTACTCTTTTTGTTAAGAAAACGAAGCTTGGAAAGGCAATGAGGGCTGTACCGCAGGATAAGCAGGCGGCGACTCTCATGGGTATCAATGTGAACAGAATCATCACCATTACATTTGCCATAGGCTCCGGTCTGGCAGCAGTAGCAGCTCTCATGTACTGCTCCACATATCCGAGATGTACCACCGACATGGGTTCCATGATGGGCATTAAGGCATTTATTGCAGCCGTGCTTGGAGGAATCGGTATCATTCCGGGAGCAATGCTTGGTGGAATCATTGTAGGACTTGTAGAAATCTTTGTTAAGGTTTATGTATCTGCCAGCTGGTATGAGGCAATTACATACAGCCTTCTGATTATCGTCCTTTTGGTTAAACCATCCGGAATTCTTGGTAAAAATGTTGGCGAGAAAGTGTAGGTGATGAACATGAAGATGCCGAAGGAAAAAATCATTTCATATTTAATCAATCTGGCAGGGATTGTGGTAATATTTCTGTTATTTGTACTGCTGTTTCAGTCAGGCGTTCTGGGCTCCAGAACTAATTATGTAAAAGGTATATTTACGACAGCGTGTTATACAATTGTACTCGTTGCATCATTAAATCTGCTGGTTGGTATCTTAGGAGAATTTTCTCTTGGTCATGCAGGTTTTATGTCGGTTGGAGCATACGCTTCCGCAATTTTTACCAATGCACTGGCAGGGAAAGGATTATCGGATATTGCATTATTCATCCTTGCTTTAATCATTGGCGGCATTGCAGCAGGCATTGCCGGACTGCTTGTTGGTATTCCGGCATTAAGGCTCAGGGGAGATTATCTTGCCATTGTAACCGTGGCATTTGCAGAAATCATACGTGTTGCATTCTGTAATTTTTCCATTACCGGTGGAGGACGTACCATAAGCGGTATTACAAAGCTTTCGAACTTTTACTGGTGCTTCTGGGTAATGGTTATCTGTGTAACGATTATGTATATGTTTGTACGTTCCAGATTCGGGCGGACGGTAAAAGCAATCCGTGAGGATTATATAGCAGCTGCTGCAAGTGGTATTAACGTAACTTTCTATAAAGTACTTACATTTACCATTTCTGCCTTTTTTGCAGGTATC
>JAQXXN010000025.1 GCA_029226085.1 Thermoflexaceae bacterium | reverse complement strand
TTCTTCTTCAATATTAAAAGTATGACTCATTGTTTTCTATATCTGCTTCTTCCTTTACAATACCGTCTGCTTTATCCGGCACAATTCCCCGGACTTTATTATAAATTTCCATGAACTGCTTACCGGTAATGGTTTCCTTTTCAAAAAGATAATCCGCAATCTTTTCCAGTACGTCCATATTCTCAGACAAAAGCTTCTTTGCCTCTTCATAGCAGGTATTTAAAAGCTTCTTAACTTCCTCATCCACAAGCTTTTCCGTTTCGGAAGAGCAGTCCAGTCTTGCCGTTGCATCCAGATACTGGTTTTCAACCGTTGCCAGTCCCATGAATCCAAAGGTCTCGGACATACCGTATCTTTTAATCATGGACTTCGCCACATTGGTTGCACGTTCAATATCGTTGGATGCGCCTGTGGTAATATCATCAAATACCAGTTCCTCTGCCGCACGTCCACCACAGAAAGTAATAATCTCCGTCAGCATTTCTTCCTTGGACATCAGGAACTTTTCTTCCTCCGGAACCTGCATTACATATCCCAAAGAACCCTTCGTTCTTGGAACGATGGTAATCTTCTGTACCGGCTCCGCATGCTTTCTAAGACAGGTAATCAATGCGTGGCCAACTTCATGGTAGGCAACAATCTTCTTCTCTTCCTTACTAAGAATACGGTCTTTCTTCTCCTTACCGGCAATAACCACTTCCACGGATTCAAATAAATCCTTCTGTGTTACAACCTTACGGCCTTCCTTAACCGCATTAATTGCTGCCTCATTAATCATATTGGCAAGGTCTGAGCCTACCGCTCCCGAAGTTGCCTTGGCAATCTCTTCCAGATCTACGGTGTCATCCATCAATACATCCTTGGAATGAACCTTTAATGTCTCAATTCTTCCCTTAAGATCCGGCTTATCCACAATAATTCTTCTATCCAGTCGTCCCGGTCTTAAAAGTGCTTTATCCAGTACATCCGGACGGTTGGTTGCCGCCAGGATAAAAATACCCTTGGACGTATCAAATCCATCCATCTCTGCAAGCAGCTGGTTTAAAGTCTGCTCACGTTCGTCATTTCCGCCACCGTAACGGGAATCCCTGGACTTACCGATGGCATCAATCTCATCAATAAATATAATACACGGTGCAGAGCCCTGCGCCTGTTTGAATAAATCTCTTACCCTGGAGGCACCTACACCTACAAACATTTCCACAAAATCCGAACCGGAAAGTGAGAAAAACGGAACCTTTGCTTCGCCTGCAACAGCCTTTGCAAGAAGTGTCTTACCGGTTCCCGGAGGGCCTACAAGAAGTGCGCCTTTCGGAAGCTTGGCACCAATCTTTGAATATTTGTCCGGATTATGGAGAAAATCCACGATTTCCGTAAGAGACTCCTTCGCCTCATCCTGTCCTGCCACATCCTTAAAGGTAACTCCCGTTTCTTTTTCCATGTACATCTTGGCAGTACTTTTTCCCACACTGCCCATCATTCCGCCGCCTTTTGAAATTCTACGGAATACAAACGAGAACATGAAATAAATAAAAATAAACGGAAGAATATACATGAAAATAAAATCCATAATAGAGGAATTCGTATCCGGAATATATGCATCCACCGGAATTCCATGTTCGGCAAGACGTTCCGTAATCTTCGTTGTTTCCTCGGCATAACCCGTATAATATGAAAATTCAATTCCCTCATATGGCTGTTCCTTCGGCAAAATGATAATCTTGTCCGAGTCATATTGTACTTCGGCAATCTTATCCTCTTCAATCATTTCCAAAAAATCACTATAAGTAATCTTTTTACTTGTGGAACCATAAAGAACACTATTCAGGCAACTCATTCCCAGTATTGTAACCACAAACGCAATAGCAATTACTATCAGTGTCTGCCCTGTCTTTGGTCCCTTTCCATCGTTGGGATTATTTCCCTTATTTAAGTTTCTGTCATCCATATATATTTACACTGCCTTTCCACAGATTTCTTTCTTATTATACTTTGAAGTTTCATCATAAATCAATATATAGAATGTGAAAATTTGAACACAAATATTAATTTTTTCTTAAAGAAAAAAAATCCATAAAAATATATCATTTGAAATATTTATCATTTTGGTTTATAATATATGAATTGATGTTATTTATATTAGATTATACTATAAGGAGGAGAATTATGTCCGTAAAATATGTATTCGTTACAGGCGGTGTTGTATCTGGTTTAGGTAAGGGCATTACAGCTGCATCACTCGGACGTTTATTAAAATCACGTGGTTTTTCTGTTACAATGCAGAAATTTGATCCATATATTAATGTTGACCCGGGAACCATGAATCCGATTCAGCACGGTGAAGTTTTCGTAACTGATGACGGTGCCGAAACGGACCTCGACCTTGGTCATTATGAACGGTTCATCGACGAAAGTCTTACCAAGAATTCCAATGTCACAACCGGTAAAGTATACTGGTCCGTTCTGACAAAAGAACGCCGTGGCGATTTCGGAGGAGGTACGGTTCAGGTAATTCCTCATATTACTAACGAAATCAAGGGCAGATTCTTCCGTGATTATTCCACGGACGAAACCAAGATTGCAATTATCGAAGTCGGCGGAACCGTAGGTGACATTGAAAGCCAGCCTTTCCTTGAATCGATTCGTCAGTTCCAGCATGAGGTCGGCCGTGAAAATGCAATTCTCATCCATGTAACGCTGATTCCTTATCTGCGTTCTTCCGGTGAAATGAAGACAAAGCCTACCCAGGCAAGTGTTAAGGAATTACAGGGAATGGGTATCCAGCCGGATATTATTGTGTGCCGTTCCGAACATCCGTTAGATGCACAGCTTAAGGATAAGATTGCATTATTCTGTAATGTTCCAAAAAGCCATGTATTACAGAACCTTGACGTGGATATATTATACGAAGCTCCTCTTGCAATGGAAGAAGAACATCTTGCACAGGTTGCCTGTGAATGCCTGCATCTTCCTTGTCCGGAACCGGATTTAAAGGAATGGAGAGACATGTGTGTGGCATGGAAAAATCCTACCAAGACAGTAAATGTAGCACTTGTAGGAAAATATATCCAGCTTCACGATGCCTATATAAGTGTTGTTGAAGCATTAAAGCACGGTGGGGTTGCCAATTCTGCAAGTGTTAATATCAAATGGGTTGATTCAGAACTTGTTACCGAAGAAAACGCTTCCGAAATTTTTAATGATGTGGACGGTATTCTTGTTCCGGGCGGTTTTGGAAACCGTGGTATTGAAGGAAAAATCATTGCCATTAAGTATGCACGTGAGAACAATCTCCCGTTCCTTGGTCTCTGTCTCGGAATGCAGCTTTCCATCGTGGAATTTGCAAGAGACGTGATTGGTTACAGTGATGCACACAGTGTGGAACTAAATCCTTCCACCAATCATCCGGTAATTCACCTTATGCCGGATCAGGAAGGCATTGATGATATCGGCGGCACATTAAGACTTGGTTCTTATCCGTGTGTACTGGACAAGACTTCCAAGGCATATGAGCTTTACGGCGAAGAGACCATCCATGAAAGACACAGACATCGTTATGAAGTCAACAACGATTACCGTAATATTCTCTCAGAAAACGGCATGAAGCTTTCCGGTCTTTCCCCGGATGGAAGAATTGTAGAAATGATTGAAATCCCTTCCCATCCATGGTTTGTTGCCACACAGGCACATCCGGAATTTAAGTCCAGACCGAACAGACCGCATCCATTGTTTAAGGGATTTATCCAGGCTTCCATTGAACATATGGAAAAATAAAATAGTTTAAACAAAGTCTTACATGACATAAAAATGGTGTAACCTCTGTTTTGAGGGTACACCATTTTCTTTATGCTTATTCATCCTGCAATACATCCGCAATGGCTTTAAGGACATCATCCACCTCAAGGTTTTCCATTTTCCTGTCAATCACTGCAAACACTTCCCCATACGGTTCTGGTATGCGATAGCGCTTTATCTCCTCCAGAATGTCAAATACTTTGGTAAATGCAAACTCCTTCACGCACACACGGATATTCTGTAAAATCGGCACAATATCCGCCACATTCAGTTCTTCCTGCTGCATGTTTTCTTCTTCCAGCATGTTATAATGTCTTAATACATCCTGAATTCTTGTAAGAAGCTTCTGATATTCTTCCTGAAATTCCTCCGCATGGGAATCAATATACGCAAAATCATCATTGCATCCTGCTTCTTCCTGATTTCTTGCCATGTCTGAAAGCTGAATTGCACCAAGATTCTTGGTGGTACTCTTCATGGAGTGAATCTTTATGGTATAGTTTTCATAATCCTTATCAGAAAGAAACTGTTCTAATTCCCGGAGCTGCATTGAGCCATAGCGCCATGTAATTTTTAATACCTCCAGATAATCGTCCAGACTTCCGCCACAGTTATTCAATCCACGTTCCAGATTGACATCACTTAGTGCTTCTTTTATGTATAGAATGTCCTCATCTTCTACCTGCAATGCCTTCCTTCCCTCTTCTTTTCCTTCTTCAAAATGAATGGCTTCCTTAGGAAGAAAACGCACAAACAATCGTTCCAGCTGCTTATAATTCATCGGTTTTCCAAGGTACTCATCAAAACCTTCATCTATCAGCTTATGTCTCACACCCCGGATGGCATCTGCCGTCAGGACAATAATCTTACATTTTCCACCTGGCGCATAATGTCCTCCCATCATCCGGATCTGTTTCATTGCCTCTATGCCATCCATTCCCGGCATCATCTGGTCCATGAATACTATGTCATACTGCTTTTTGCCACAGCACTTAATCGCCTCAATTCCGCTCTCTGCCATATCCACATCCAGACCATAATATCGCATTGTACTTCCCGCAACTTTTAAGTTGACCGGATTGTCATCCACCACCAGTGTGCTAATTCCAGAAATCTTCATTTGGCTCATTCCATTGGAAATATAGCCTTCTTCTTTACTGACACTGGAATCTTCAATCGGTGATTCAATCAGTATTTTTTGTTTCAGAATAACGGTAAATGTGGATCCCTTTCCATACTCACTGTCCACCAGAATCTCACCATTCATTAAATCCACATATCCCTTTACAATGGCAAGCCCCAGTCCGGAACCCTCAATATCATGATGAATTCTTCTGTCAAGCTGGGAAAAGCTCTGGAAAATCTTTTCCTGTTCTTCTTTTTTTATTCCTACACCGGTATCACTAATCTTAAATTCAAGCTTTACATTACCTGCATTTTTTTCCAATGCTTTTACCGTAAAGGTAATACTTCCCTTCGGTGTATACTTTACTGCATTATTCAGGATATTAACCAGTACTCCGCGCAGACGCACTTTGTCACCATACAGTTTCTTTGGCAGTGTATCATCAATGTCAACATTGAAAACCAGTCCTTTTTTCTTTGCCTGATTGGAAATAACAAGGGAAACATCATTTAACAGATTCTCCATATAGTAACTTTCCATCATAAGTTCCATCTTACCGGATTCAATCTTTGAAATATCCAGAATATCATTAATAATCACCAGAAGATTATGAGCGGCACCCCTTATGTCCTCCACATAGTCCTTAACCTCCGGGGTAAGCTCCATCTTTAAAAGCAGCTCCGAAAATCCCATGATTGCATTCATTGGGGTACGGATTTCATGGGACATGCTGGCAAGAAATGTACTCTTAGCCTGATTGGCAACTTCTGCAACACTGATTGCCTCTTCCAGCTTCTGCACGGTTTTAACATGTTCCGTAAGGTCTGTCACAATAATAATATATCCAACAATATCCTTATAGGAATCTTCAATCTTACTGACAGAAAGACTGCAATAGGTCTGATTTCTCTGACAGACAGCCTCAATATCTGTTCGCTTTCCTTCAAACTCAAATACTTCCTGTTCCTCAAGATCAAACAGTTTCGCTATTCCGGTACTCTCCGCATCTCCTTCTTCCTGCTGTCCCAAAAAGGATTTAGCCGCATCATTAAGAATCTGAAGCCGGTAATCCGTATCATACACCAGAACCGGAACTGCCAGGGAATAATAGATAAACTCCGACATATTGGCAATATTAAGCCGAGAATGATTGAGAGAATCAGTAGCCCGATATAACACCACCAGTCCCAAAAACTGTGTCAGTGAGCTCCCCGGAATCGCCAGATTACCCAAAAGCGGTGATACCGTATCAAACATCATTCCGGCAATAATGATACTTTCCACCAATAAAAAGTTCTTGCCGAATGCACGGATTCTCTTAACCTTTGAACATCGTATCATATAAATAATCACAATGAACATGTTAAGTGCAACTATAATTGTGTACAGTATATAGACACTATTCCAGAACCCTGCCTTAAAGTAGTATGTCATTCCCATTTCTTCCAGATGATATACCGTATCATCTTTCTGAATCACAAAAAAGTAGATTACGATACCCAAAAAGGCTACCCCATCAGCCAGATACCGGTAAATCTTTTTAATATTGGCAAGATAGCAAAGCATAATCTGTGCTGTAATCAGATAAGAAAAAACACCCACCATTCCAATTGCTCGCCAAATATACGCTCTTTCAACATCCGTTTCCAGGACTAACACCCCGAATCCGAAACTCCAGACCGCACTTGACAGACACAATATGGAAAGCAGGCGAATTTCAAAATACTTTTTTCCGTTTTTTTCAAGAACGTGAAATGCAAAATATAACGCCAGTATAAAAAAAGCCAAAAGTAACATCGCAATCATATATTTCATGTTCTTTCCCTCTATTTCTTTAGAATGCGTTCAATATTCTCCAGAAGCATTTCCTTGCTGACCGGCTTTACAAGACAGGCCTCCGGTTTATAAGCAGAACAATCCTTTAAAACTTCCTTATCAATCACTCCTGACAATATAATGACCGGAATCGGATTTGCATCTGACTGTCTGTTTAACATGTTCATAAAACTGCTGCCATTATATAACGGCATCTGATAATCCAGAAGAATCAGATCTGGTCTGTGCTGCATAAGATAACTCAATGCAAGCTTTGCAGAATTAATAATAATTACATTGTAGGTATCACGGAGATAACTGTCAATCGTCTTTAAATACGCCATATCATCATCAATGGCAAGAATAGTCTTCTGCTTTAATGCCCTGTTTTTCTTCTGATACAGTTCCTTAACCTTCTGCTGTAATGTAACTTTGTCTACCGGTTTTACAAGGAATCCGTCACTTCCCATAAAAATAGAATTCATGACCGTGCTTTTGCCGCTTAATTCCGTCACGAACATAACCGGTATATTAATACATTCCTTCATGTTATGAAATTGCTCCAAAACCTTAAATCCATTCATGATTGGCATATTCACATCCAGCAGAATGACATCTACCGGCTGTTGCTGCACATATTCAATTGCCTGTTTTCCACCGATTACCGTTGTAACATCTGCAATTTCCCTTAAATACAGACTCATGATTTCCAACGCCTGGGCATCATCATCCACAATCAATACTCTTGGTCTTCCAGTTTCCATAATGTATCCTCTTCCACCGCATATACCTTAACTTTATCTCACCATAAAATTCCCGATGATTATATTTATTTTATCATACTGCCGGTTGCATGACAATAGTTACACCAGCTCCCTGATGATATCCTGATGTCCCATTACCATGAGATGATCCTCTTCTCCAAAAACATAATCCGCACCCGGCATCAGTTTCGTCTTCTCCTTATTCTTGATTCCAAGAATATTCACATTATATTTCTTACGGAAATTCACATCCAGAATTGACTTTCCTATCCAGTTTTTCTTAACCGGTATTTCATAAATTGCATATCCTTCTGTCAGTTCAATATAATCAAAGACATTATCAATACTGCATCTTCTTGCCAGCTTATCTGCAATATCCCTGTCCGGATAAACCACTTCATCTGCACCGTTTCTTAAAAGGAACTTTGCATGAATGTCACGGTCAGCCTTGCTGATGACATATTTTGCACCAAGTTCCTTCACGAGACTGGTTACCTCAAGGCTGCTCTGGAAATTCTCACTGATACAGACAAACACAATGTCAAAATTTCCAAGTCCCAGACTCTTTAATACCTCAACATTGGTACAGTCTCCTATTTTACTGCTGGTTGCAAGAGGAACAAGATCCTCCAGTGCCTCCTCATTCTCATCAATAATCATGACCTCATTTCCAAGATTCAGCATATTCTCGCAAAGGCGTCTTCCGAATTTTCCCATTCCAATAATTAATACTGTCTTCATGATGCATACTCTCCTATACTTATTCTAAAACTTAACCTACCGTAATCTTTTCCACCGGGAATTTTACCGGTACATTCTTTCTCTTTTCAATGAAAGACATGGCAAATGTCATGCTTCCGATTCTTCCGCAATACATGAGAAGCACCAGTACAAGTTTTGACGCTGCACACAAATCCCTTGTAATTCCGGTTGTCATTCCCACCGTTCCGATTGCCGAAAATACTTCAAAAATAATATCAATAAAATTCATGCTTTCCAATGAGCAGATAATTAATGCCGCACCGACTGCCAGAATAATATTAATGTAAAAAACAAGACTGGCCTTCTTAATTACTTCATCATCCAGACGGCGTCCGAAAATATTACATCCTGTGGCGTTTCTCATGTTGGACCACAGATAGAGAAAAATTACTACCACCGTTGTTGTCTTGATACCGCCTGCCGTGGAACCGGGACTTCCTCCCATGAACATGAGAAGAATGGTAAGAAGCTTACTGGAATCCGTCAGTGCTGCCGTATCAATGGAATTAAACCCTGCTGTTCTTGCCGTTACAGAACTGAACATGGATGCATACAGCTTTTCCTTAAAACTCATGTCTACCATGGTATTATTCCATTCAAAAATCATGAACAAAACCGTTGTCACAACCAGTACGGAGACTGTCATCATCAGAACTATCTTGGTATGCAGACGGTATTTCTTCACATGAAAACCGTTCTTTAGAACATCCTGCCATACCAGAAAGCCCAGACCTCCTATGATAACCAGAGCCATGATTGCAAAATTTACCACACCGTCTCCATAAAACATTACCAGCGAAGAATATTCACCAAAACGTCCCATCAAATCAAAGCCGCCGTTACAGAAAGCCGAAACAGCATGGAAAATACTGTAATAAATTCCCGTCTTCACTCCCAGAAGCGGTATGAACCGGATGGAAAGCAGCGCCGCGCCACAAAGTTCTACGATTAACGTTCCGCAGATAATAATTTTGACCAGCCGTACCATTCCTCCAAGCTGCAGGGCATTGACGCTCTCCTGCATCAGACCTCTCTCGCTTAAGCCAACCTTTCTTCGAAAAAATACCAGAAGAAAAATTCCGATGGACATAAATCCAAGTCCGCCTATCTGAATCAGACACAAAATCACAATCTGTCCAAATGCGGACCAGTACAGATAGGTATCCGCCACCACAAGTCCCGTCACGCAAGTCGCACTGGTTGCCGTAAAGATTGCAGTCAGCCAGTCTGTGCTTTCTCCGCTCCTTGTTGCAAATGGCAGCTTCAAAAGCAGCACTCCTGCCACGATTATGATTAAAAATCCAAGTGCAATTACCTGAACCTTTGACATTTTTCTTTTTTTCATTTGATTCTTCCTGTTTCCCTTCATTAATTGGTTTTCTTACTATCAAAATACACAAAACTGTCAATGGCATCCAGGATATCCTTAAAGGTATCTCTCGGTGCCGCCTCAATGTATTTTTTCAGAATTTCCGTTTCTTTTTCTCCCTTATATCTTCCATAAAAGATATCATACAGATTATGACCTCTGACATAAATCCGTATCAGCTCCATGTGTTCCTTTAAATCTTCTTTGGAACGAATTGTAATATGCTCGTTTTCCAACATTTTTCTCATGCTGGACAATTTATAAAGATATTCCCTGTATTTCCGGTAAAGGATGTCATAAAACTGTTCCTCAGATTTGATTATGCCAATCTTTGCCATGATTTCCGGAACAAGAAAATAATTTTCAAAGGAATAGTACTTTAAAATCAGCACATTCTTCTCCGTAACCCTTGGAATTGCCTTATCAAAACGCTTACTGTTCTTATAGTAGCTGCATAGCTGTTTTTTCAGTTCACCCGCATCCTTACCGTCTCCGTCACGAATCATGAGAAACTGATCCTTTAAATAAAGGCTGTTAATATATTTTAAATTCGCATAGGTCTTAATATTGGTACAGCTGTTGGTGGAAATAATGGCAACCCTCTGAAGATTTCCATTCTCATCATAAGTCTCCCCGTAATATTTTTCCAGAAGCAGCGGTAGCCTTGCCTTGTCCTGCTTACCTTCCACAATGAACACAAAGCTTACATTCATCAAATCGTTCGCCGAATAGCCCAGATCATTTAATATCTCATCAATATCCGCATCTTCCCGTGCGATGGTATAACCGTCCTCATCCAGCAGCACCTGTTTAATCTGCCTGGAATTGAAATTAAAAATAAGATTCGGTGAATGCGTGGTAAAAATCACCTGATTCTTCTTGGTCAGACGGTACAAAATCTCACTTGCCGATTTCTGCAGCTGCGGATGAAGATACATTTCCGGGTCCTCAATCAGAATAATACTCGGAATACTGGTTTCCGTCTCTATGTACGTTTCAAGAAGAGACAGAATATAGATGCTCTTCATTCCGGCACTCATGTCCTCCAGTCTGCTCTCCACACCCCGTTCATTATTTTTCAGGTAAATATTGGGATTAAAGGCATCCTTAATATCAATATCCATGGCAAATTCAATATTTTCCATCTGTGAACCGTTTTTGTGAAAATAATAATTAAACCGTTCCATGAACCGGTCAAATCCAAGTGACATGACCTTATACTGCATTAGCTTTGCCGTTTCATGCACCGTAAGCTCTGCCGGCGATTTCTTTTCAATCACGCCCATGCATTGAAAACAATTGATACACTCCCTGCTGCTGTCAAAAATGCAGTGGCCGGAGCGGACGTTCTTTAGCTGTACATTATTGGTAAAAATCTCCTCCTGTATTTCACTGGCATCCCGGGTTGTGGAAATATAATGAATCTTTGGAAATATCTCACGAATCCACGGATTATTTTTCTTATATCCATCGTCATACCGTACCTTACCGTCCCGGTTGACAATATATGTAAATTTCAATGTGCCATCCTTGTAAGACGGAAACTTACTGACAAAATCCTTCATCCACAAATCCTGCTTCTTATACCGGCTGAACATTCTTCCGGTATTCATCAGTCTGAAATCTTCCTCACTGATGGCAAGTTCAATCTCAACCGTAATATTACCGCCACTTGGATTATAATCCGAATCCTTAATCGGATACAATCCCGCAACAGCGCGCAGGGCATCCAGTACTACCGTCTTTCCCACACTGTTCTTCCCCACAAGAATTAAGGCACTTTCCACATCATTCATGGTCAGCTCGCGGATAGATTTGAAGTTGCAGATTCGAAGTGTTTTGATTCGCATAAAAATGTTCCTTTCGTCTGTGCCAATTACTGTTATTCTACCACTTTTCTCCGGTGCATGCAATCGGCTTAAACATGAAAAAGCAACGAAAAAGGCGACTGACCATATATGGTTCAGCCGCCTTTTATCTTTTACCAGCCTGTTCTACCGCCAATCCGGTAAACATCCTGACATTACATTTTATTCACATAAACAACATATCCGTTATTGCGCAGAATGGTAATGAACTTTGCAAGTCTTTCGTACAAAGGCTCTGCCTTTTCCCCAAAACGTCCCTTCACCAGTACGCCGATTTCATGGACATTTCTTACTCCGTCAATCTGTTCCCACACAAAGGAACCGAACTCATCCAGTTCAATGTTGGAATACTTTGGTTTCCGGAAAAGAAGCTGTGCAATACGATTAAAAAGCCCCGTATTATGAACACGCACTACAACATTGCCCTTTTCATTTTTGCTCCATTCATATCGGGAATTATGCTTTGGGACATAATCCAGATAATTTTCCCTTTTCTTTGCCATAACTTTTTAATTGCCTGCCTTCTTATCTTTTCTTGTCATTGCATATATCAGTGTTGCACACAGCAGAGCAAAGGCAACAAGACCTCCCACATTGCCAAGATCTATCTTCTTGGAAAGATTTATCACATCACCAAGCTTTCCTGCGCCAAACGGAATCACTGCAAATACCGCAAGAAGAATACCTACAACGCCTTCTCCTGCAATCAGGCCGGAAGAATACAGAATACCCTTATCAATAGTCTTCTTTCTATCATCCTCGGAAGCCATTTTCTTCTTCTCAAAATAATACCGAATCAGTCCACCTACAACCATAGGGGTACTTAAATGAATCGGAAGATAGAGACCAACAGCAAACGGAAGTACCGGAATCTGAAGAATTTCCACAACAACTGCAATACCTGCACCTGCAAATACCAGATTCCATGGAAGATTTCCTCCAAATACACCTTCCACCACCATCTTCATGAGTGTTGCCTGCGGAGCGGAGATTTCCGTCGAACCGAACTTCCATGCTTCATTAAACAAATACAAGATTGCACCGATTGCAATGGCAGAAACAACCGCACCGATTAATTCACCGATCTGCTGTTTTACCGGAGTTGCGCCAACAATGTAACCGGTCTTTAAATCCTGTGACGTATCCCCCGCCATTGCCGCAATGATACAGATAACGGAGCCGATGGTAATTGCACCGACCATTCCGGAAGTACCCACAAGACCCGATGCCTTAAGAAGCATGGAGGCAATCAGAAGTGTTGCAATTGCCATGCCGGACACAGGGTTATTACTGCTTCCTACAATCCCTACCATTCGGGAAGATACCGTTGCAAAGAAGAAACCAAAAATAATGATAATAACTGCTCCAAAAAGATTTACCGGAATACTTGGAATCAGCCACATTGCCACCGCAATGATACCAATGCCGATGAATACAACTGTCATCGGAAGATCCCTGTTCAGACGATTATCATTCTCTGCTTTGGCTCCCATTCCCTTCATTGCTTTCTTAAATGTATCCACAATCAGCGGAAGGGACTTAATCAGGCTGATGATACCGCCTGCCGCCACAGCACCGGCACCGATATAACGAATGTAATTCCCCCAGATATCCCATGTACCCATCTGACTGATTGGAACTGTTCCCGGATAAAGAACTGCATCCCCACCAAGCAGGGAAATAAGCGGCATTAAGCAAAACCATCCAAGCACGCCGCCTGCAAGCAGATAAGAGGATACTTTAAGTCCACAAATATAGCCGATACCGGCAAGGGCAGGAAGTACATCCATTCCGATACCGGATCCCTTATATGATTTAATTGACCAGTCAACCTCACTTGGGAAAATCTTTAATCCATCTGCAATAAATTTATAAAGAGCTGCGATTCCAAGTCCTGAGAACACTGTCTTGGCTGACGCTCCTCCTTCTTCTCCCGCAAGAAGAACTTCTGCACA
>JAQXXN010000024.1 GCA_029226085.1 Thermoflexaceae bacterium | reverse complement strand
TCACGGATTGCAGAAACCTCAGGAGTCGTTACAATAATCGCCCGGTCTGCTCCGGCAATGGCATTCTTAAAGCCCTGCTCAATTCCTGCAGGGCAATCCAGCAGAATATAGTCAAAGTCATCCCTCAGCATATCCACCAGCTTTTTCATCTGCTCCGGTGTAACTGCAGTCTTATCCCTTGTCTGAGCAGACGGAAGAAGAAAAAGACTGGGATATTTTTTATCTTTAATTAGTGCCTGTTTCATGCGGCAGTTACCTTCAATGACATCCACAAGATTATACACAATCCTGTTCTCCAGTCACATTACCACATCCAGATTACGAAGACCGATATCCGTGTCAATGATTACGACCTTTTTATTCAGCATTGCAAGCCCCGTACCTAAATTGGCTGAGGTTGTTGTCTTCCCCACGCCGCCTTTTCCTGAAGTAATAACAATAACCTCACTCATTATTAGACCTCCAAGATAAACTATAAAATAGTATTTAATTCTGTCCGGTCAAGTGTATCAATACACATACCGTCGTTACATAAATACGCTATCTTTGGTCCTTTTCTACGGAGAAAACGAAATTTTTCCGTACACCTTGCTGATACATTATTAATTTTTATCTGGCATGAGTTCATGTTAAGGGCAGCAATAAAACATTTGTTATCATTGTCTGCCCCGGCAAATGCATATCCGCCAAGTTCTCCCATTACAATGATGTTTCCGCCTGAAATTACCTTTGCACCAGGATTGACATCCCCGAGTACAATTACGCTGACAGGTGATTCAAATATCTGGCCTTTGTGCAACGTTCCCCGGACAAATTGTCCGGTCCGTGTACGCTCCAGATATTCCTTTTCTTTCATGGCACGATAAAATCTTGCATTATTGACCTCACTGTCATCTACAAGGCAGATAATTTTCATTTCTGAATATGTTTCAATGACATCAATAATCTCCCGTTCCTGACATTCTGTAAGCTCAATTCCCTTAATTGCAAGTGCCATGGAAGCTTTTTTAAAAAAGCTTCTGCTTTCTGCAAATTTTTCTTTCAGTACCCCAATTAATTCATCATAACGCATGTCCTCATTTACAAGAATCGTAAGACCATCCTTACTTCCCTTGATTATGACCGAATTATTCATTGAAAGCACCTCGATATTATTTTAATTCGTACCGGTTCCAGTGTTGTTTCCGGTATCATTGGTATTATTGACAGGATTCGTTTGACTTGAATCACTGTCTTTAATATCATCCGCAGATTCATCCTCAATATTATAATATATCTTTAATACCTGTGCCATCAGTTTTGCAACATTGGAAGAGGTATATCCGTTCTGGATAACAGCGGAAACTGCTATTTCCGGTGAATCATATGGAGCATAGGCAATAAAGGTACAGTGGTCAGGATATTTTACATTTTCCTGTGCCGTACCGGATTTAGAGCCTGTCTTAATATTTAACTCCGATAACGCAGATGAATTTTCACTTACAAGCCGCATACCGTTATGCACGGCATTCCATGTGGAACCAGAAACATCATTCATGGTACTGGCCACAATCGGGATGGAAACAAACACATTATTTCCATTACTGTCAACAATTTTGTCAATCAGGGTCAAATCATAACATACACCTGAATTTGCAATTGTTGACGCATACCTTGCAAGATTTAAACCGGTAAAACTGTTTCGTCCCTGCCCAATGGCAGTTGCAATGGCATTTTCATCAGAAGCAGTCGGCGTTGACTCGTAGATTTCAATTCCGGTTGTTGTAGCAAGACCCAGACGTCTTGCATAATCTGCCAGAATATCGGTTCCTTTTTTACTATCATACTTGCCCATGGATGTTGTGGCAAGACGGTATCCTACCTCATAAAAATAAATGTTACAGGAATCCTTCAGTGCCGTGGAAACTGTTTCATCGCCATGGCGGTTCGGATAAACCCAGCATTTCGGATTCGGGGTAACCGTTTCATAAATACCGTTACATTCGATTATTTCACTGGAGGTAATGACTCCTGTTTCCAGTCCTGCAATGGCAGAAACAATCTTATAAGCAGAACCTGGCGCATTTTTTGTAGTTGTTGCATTGTTTACAAGCGGCAGGGAAGCATCATTTAAAAGTTTATTATAATATGTTGCATCAACCGTTCCGGACAAATTATTAATATCATAGCTTGGATAAGAAACCATTGCAAGCACTCTGCCTGTTTTTGTATCCAGTATGGTACAGGAACCGGAACATGGTTTTAATGCCAGCTGTGCCGGTGTAATCTCACATTTCTGAATCTTTTCAATCAGAAAGTCCTGTGCATTGATTGTTCCCATGATTAATTTACCACAGGTTTCCTCATCATATGGAAGGATTCCCTGGTCATACAGCAGCACACATAGTTCACTGCCGGAAAGCTGACGATATTTAATCATGTATTTGTATATTTTTTTATTAAATTCTGTATCGCTCTTAATATCGTTTATGATATAATCTACCAGACTGTCATAAGCCTCGGACAGGCTGGAATATTCAGAGTCTGTAAATTTTGCCACATCAATCCAGTTTTTAGCCAGTGCATAGGACAAATATTCCTTAAGACTTACGGTTTCTGCTCTCCACTCTTCATACATGGTATCCGTCGTATCCACGTTATTACGGATAATAATACCATCCTGAAGGAGCAGTTCATAAATTTTATAAATATATACCTGCATTTCCTCGTTCAGACGTCCATAATCCGTATCCGAATCTGTAAGCTCTGCCCTTATCTTTGTAAGAACCTCATCCTGTTTTTGAAGAAACCTGGTATAAACTGTTGTTTCCGTAGGCGTTTTCTGGGATTCAATTTCCTTTATGGAAATGACATTGTTATTAATTAATGCAAAATAGACATCTTTAATTGGAATCAGAATGTCCTGAATGGTTGTCCCATCCGTTGCATAGACATATGCCTCATCCGAGCTTGTAATCTTGCTTACCAGAATATCTGCAATCTGCTGCTCCAATGCCTTATATACCTTTTTCTGCAGTTCAATGTCAATGGTAAGATACACATCACATCCCGTAATCGGATCCGTTTCTTCTATAACCTCCGTAACACGTCCCACATTATCCACATAAACTTTCCGCTCACCTTTTGTTCCCTGAAGGTACAATTCCATGGACTGTTCAATTCCGGCTTTACCAACCACATCATTGGCTGCATACTGACTGTTCTGTGCCTGAAGATCTGCCAGTTCATCCGTAGACACCTTACCGGTGTATCCGAGAATATGTGCGGCATAAAATCCATCAACGTATTTTCGGATATATTCTTCGGACACCGTAACTCCAATAAGGCTTCCCGAATTTTCCAGAATTTCTGCAACCGTTTCGTCATTGACATCATAGGCCATCGTAAATTCCATGGAACGCTGATATGTGTTGGCACTCATATAAGAACGGAAATTTAAGATATAGATGACCATTTCCTTGGAATATTCTTCGGAAATCCCGTATTTATCTGCGGCTGAGAGAAATTTTACCACGTCATCCGCAGTGGCATTCTTCTGTTCTTCCGACAAATCACTGGTCGTCTTTACTCCAAAACTGTCTCTTAAAAACCGTAATCTTGCATTGCCGGTAACATTAAATTCATATTCTCCGTCTTCATTTACAATAATAGAATAATCACAGCTGACTTTTTCTCCATGCTTTTTAATAATAGAAACAGCCTGTGCAATAACTTCATTTAGAATTTCATTCTTTTCTGAAAGTTTCTCATACGAACCGCTGTCACTGATTTTCACGGAAAAAGCAAGATCATTGTATGCCAGCAGGACACCATTGCAGTCATATATGTTTCCTCTGGTACTTGCAATGCTCTTCGTTGCTTCAATGGAATCCGATATGGAAGCAAGATATGCTTCCCCCTGCACAATCTGAAGGTCAAAAAGACGGTGAATCAGTATGATAAACATTATCGCAAACAATGCCACTAAAGGAAGCAGTCTTGACTTTAAGATACTTACGATATAATCCTTAATTTCCTGATACATATTCAGTCACTTTCCTTCTATCTTTCTTTTCAAAAATTCCACTTAAAAAATACATCGGCCGGAATAAAACTGCCATTGCAGCCAATGTATACATCATTCCCGGAATAATAATTCTTACGACATAAAAAATCACGTCTAACTTATTAAAAAGCAGGAAACCTCCTATGTAGATTAAGAAATCATAGCAAAAGGACGCCATGGCAGTAATTATCATTGGAATAATCATTCGCTTCTGGTCAAACTCTTTCTGAAACAGACCTGCTATATACCCGACATAGGTAAATGCAAGAATAGAAAATCCGAATACGGATGTGTAAAATATATCATACATGAGACCGGTCACGCATCCGGCAAAAATTCCTTCATCTTTTCCCTTAAAGTAACCAAAACAGATGGGAATCAGAATCATGATATTCGGTGATACCGATGCGATTGCGATGGTCTTGCAAAAAGTTGTCTGTAAACAATAAAAAACAATCACTAAAGCAGTAATACATAATTTTCTTTTCATAAAACGCTCACTTCTTATCCAGAATAATAAGAACTTCCTGAAGATGTTCAAAATCAACCACAGGAATCAGATAACCGGATTTTGTCAGACTGTTAGGATCGGTCGTAACCTCCTTCACATATCCGATTAAAATTCCTTCCACATATTTGCTGCTGATGTTAGAGGTAACCACCTTATCTCCATCACGGACATCAGTGTCATTTTTGAAATACTTTACATAAATATAGCCTGAATCCATGAGGCTTAAACTGCCTTCCACGGTACAGGTAGCCCCAGAGTTAATCAGCATTCCGCTGACATTGTTGGCATCATCAATGATTGTTCTTACAATGGCGTAATTCTCCCCGACATCCGTAACGATTCCAACCAATCCTCCGTCAGCGATGACATTCATGTCTACCTCAATGCCATCCTTACTGCCTTTATCAATGGTAAAGACACTGTACCAGTTACCGGCTTCTTTGGCAATGACTCTTGCTGCCGTTTTATTGTAGTTTGCATATTTATCATCCAGTTCATATAATTCGCGCAGCCTTTCCAGTTCATACTTATTCTGGCTTAACTGGCTGTTCTCTTCCGTAAGCTTTGCAATTTCCTCTTTCAGCTTCAGATTTTCTTCACTGATTCGGGAAAAATCCTTTAAAAGAGTATACTTTGAATAAACATACGTACCAATATCATTAATCCCTTTTTGCATCGGGATGACTATGACAGAAGCAATTCTTTTCATTGGAACCGCAATCTGGTCCGTAAACAGCGAAATTCCCATTAAAAGAACACAGACAATGGTAATTCCGGTAAGCCACTGTTTGGATGAGATTGATACACTTGGTAACTTTTTCATGATATCATTCCTTCAGATTAAATATAATTCTTTTCTTTTGGAAGGTAAGCAAGCTTTCGGTAGGATGGCGTGCTGATAATATCCTTTATTCCCTTTACCACACTTTCCGAACCGCTTTCAATAATATTTGCCTTAAGGTTGGTCTCAGTCTCAATAAATGTTTTTAAGTTCCGAATGGTAGATGTTCCGCCTGTAACATTAATTCCCAGTTCAATAATGTCCGCTGCCAGTTCCGGCGGTGTTCTTTCCAGAATCATCTTCATGGCATCCATGATGGAACGCAGATGGTCGATAATGGATTCATAAATAACATCCGAGGATACATCCACTGCAACCGGCAGACCGGACATGATATTACGGCCATATGCCCTTGCAAACATTTCCTCTTCCTGCATTGCACTGCCAATCTGTTTCTTAATGGACTCTGCTGTCTTGCTTCCGATTACCAGATTATAACACTTTCTCACACCGCTTATGATACTGTCATCCAGCTTGTTACCACCAATTTTAATGGACTTGCTTAAAACA
>JAQXXN010000023.1 GCA_029226085.1 Thermoflexaceae bacterium | reverse complement strand
TGGATGTGTACCGGTTAAAGGAAGGAGATGTTGTTTCTCCTGATCAGGATGTCAGAATACGGATGGACACGGTAACTGAGGGTAAGGAGGAAGAGTGGTTTTACATCTTTACCAGTGAAGCAGAGCTGCGAAATAAGCAGTGTGGAAATGTGATCATGACAATTCCGCTGTACGATATGATGGATATTGCGTACCGGAGCGAACAGGTGCACGGACTGGTCGTGAATCCTTTTGGAGAATTTGTGCGACTGGATAAAAAATTGCTGGGCTTGATATTGAAAGAATATGAAGAAAACTGGAAAACAGATGGAGGAGAGACAGAATGGAACGAACGATCAGAGTAACGGGTAAAGGAAGACTGTCGGTCAGACCGGATACAACAAGACTGATACTATTCATGGAGGGCATACAGGCCACCTATGACACCGTACTGGAGCAGTCTGCCACTATGACAGAAGAACTGAAAAATCTGTTTGTCGGACTTGGTTTTCAAAAAGATGACTTGAAAACGCTGGCTTTTCATGTGAACGCGGAATATGAAAGCTATCAGGACCGGGATAAGAGCTGGAAAAAACGATTTGAAGGATATAAGTATATTCATCGGATGAAGGTGGAATTTCCGGCAGATAATAAACGCTTGGGAAAGATACTTTATGCCCTTGGGGGACATCGTGAACATCGATTATTCCTGGGCGGAGCTTGAATTCGTATCTCGCCCCATGAATTCTATGATGTTGGAAGAATGCTGCATGAGAAGCTGTGAGGATACTTATGATATTGACATCAATCCCGATGACATCGATGTCACGGACAGAGTGACGGTGGTTTGGGTGTTGGGGTGAGTTTCATAGATATAAAAGTATTTGGATTTCACTGTGGCTTATGTTACGATAAAGATATCAAAATCCAATTATGGGCAGGAGGGGTACATCCGTGTTTTCAAAGGATAAATTATATGATGCAGCGTTTCGCTACAAGAAGGCTGGTATTTGGAAGAAACTATGGGATAATGAGGTTTTTGCAATCAAGCTGACAAGTGGTGAGACCGGCTATATTAGCATTATGGGAAGAGATGGTTCTTATTGTGCGCTTGGTCTGTATATTGGCGAAGATGGTTTTCAAGGATATCGTGCCATAGCAAATATAAATGGATTTACGGGAGACACTTTTTTAGATCATGAGCTGTTGCTTCAGCAAAATAGTCTTCAGATGGTATTAGAGAATAAAGAGTTTCTTCTGCCGGAAGAGTTGGATGAGGTACGGTCATATGCAAAGCGAAATGATATCAGACTGTCTGGTAAGAATGCATTTCCCCAGTTCATAAAGTATGAGCCCAATTATCATCCGTGGAAAGTACAGTCAAAAGAGGATCAGCAGGCATTGTTAGAGGTATTAGAGGCTGCAATCCTATTAGCAGACTTACTGCGTACTGCAAAACCAAAGGAATTAGGAATTATCAGCATCACGCCTGATACAAAAGAAGTTCCTTTGTTTGAGGTAAAAGGAGAACAGCTGCAGCGAGTGGGAATGGCTCCTTTACCTGGAGATAAGCCAAATATTTACGAGTATGTTCCGGCAATCAATGAAGTGGCAATGGCTAGTGTGAAGAAATTGCCGCGAAAAGGAATTTGGGAATCTGAGTTAGTTCGTATGACTGAGCCGGTACAGAACCATCCGGATGAGACGCCGTATTACCCGTTGCTGTTATTAGTAGTTGAAAGCAAGAGTTACTATTTGCTTCCGATTCCAATGGTAATGCATGCAGAAAAGAATCCGCAGGACATGTTACAGGTCTTTGCTGATAGCTGGAAAAACCAGAACACGTATCCGAAGGAAATCCGGTGTCGAGACGAGAGAACGTATGCACTTCTCAAAGATTTCTGTGAAAAGACAAATGTGAAGATCAGCATTTATGAGGACGAAATGCCGGCACTGGATGATGTGGAGTGTCATTTGTTTTCTGAATGGTCAGATCCTGAAGAAGAAATACTTGATGAGATGGAAGAAACGATAGAGGCCTTGCTTGCAATGAGTCCGGCAGAGTTAAAGATGATGCCAGAATCGCTGATCGAGCAGTTGCGTATGCTGCTGACAACAGGAGTATTTCCGGATGAATTGACAGAGGAATTATTAGATAAATTAGATTAGATCTCAGTGAAGTCGAGGTGGGACAATGCAGATATTCGTAGATGCAGATGCATGTCCGGTAGTTCGGATTGTTGAAGAGATTGCTAAAAAGTATGGCATACAAGTAATACTGTTGTGTGATACAAATCATGTGTTAAATTCTGGGTACAGTGAGGTGGTTATTGTTGGCGCGGGTGCAGATGCCGTTGATTATAAACTAATAAGTTTATGTCACAGGGGTGATATTGTTGTATCTCAAGATTACGGTGTTGCAGCAATGGCATTAGGTAAAGGTGCATATGCAATTCATCAATCGGGTAAATGGTACACAGATGGTAATATTGATCAGATGTTAATGGAACGGCATTTAAATAAGAAGGCAAGACGGTCATCCGGTAAAAATCATCTGAAAGGCCAAAGGAAACGAACGAGTGAAGACGATGATAGATTTGCTCAGTCATTTGAGAAATTGTTATTGATGTTGCTTCAAGGAGAAACACTTGCGTCTATTTAAAAAGAAGGCAGAATTATTGTCATATGATAAAGAGAATAAGAGGCCTGTAATAAAAGCAAGCATCTGTAATGGAGAACAGGTTGCAGGATTCAAGGATATCCGTACGGGAGAAGTAGAAGAAGTGATGCTAATCCGAAATGCAGGTGATTTAGCGGCTTTTAAGCAGAGATATGGAATTGATGAAGAACTTGCAAAGATATATTAATAATAGGATTGCGCTTGGAAACTGCATTCTGATTTAGAGAATGAAAATAACTTATTGTAAACAGTTTGAAAAAGAACTAGGAGGTAGGGCGATTACTTGTGAATTTCAAGCATGATTTAGCAATGATGTCAAAACAAGAAATGGAAGAAGCAGGAATAATTGTTCCAAGTGATTGGAATGATTACAAAATTTGTATGAAATATTTTGAATTGCAGCAGCGATGGTTTGATAGCAGTGTTTCTTATAATATTTTCTATTCAAAACAACTATTGAAAAAAATGAGAGAATTATCTCCAAAAGAGCAGGATGCGATAAAAGACATTGAGCACTGTTTGAAAAACAACATTCCTATTACGCCATATATGAGTAAGGACAGATACAAAACGGATGTAAAAAGATCCGATTTTCTGTTGAAAAATTGGAATATTTATCATTTACATTTAGAAAAGGGTGAATTAGGTACTAAGTTTACAAATGAAAATCTGCTTTTCTTTCAAGCGGATAGTAATAATATTTACATGATAGATGTAAAAAGACATCCGAGAGGAAACGGCTGGTTTGATCGCGAATTATTAGATGTTGTATATGATAATTGGCCTTGGTTGCTAAGATATATACCCGATACCAGAGTAACAATTGAAATTTCAGACGAGAATATACACGAGTTATTAAAGGATTCAGTATCATTTGTGAATTTTAGAGATGGAGTGCTATTTCCGACAAATTGTGGGGTTGCATCCTCAGGTGATAGTATATTGGCAGTGCAACAGGCAGATGACTATTGTGATGCGTTAGATGCATGGGAAAAGGAACTTGCCAGTAGAGAGGATGAGATACGATGCAATTATAAGGAACAATGTGGTCAAGAATTGAAGAAAAAGACGTTGGATTTTACACTTATTATTGAAGATGGGTACTTTGTGGCATATGAGGAAGAAGAACATATTAAAATAAGAATGTTTGCTGTTACATTATCCGAGAATAAGAACATTTATTGAATAGTAAATGTAATGAAAATAATCATGTTTCTCTAAATTGATTATATTAGGTTAATACAAGTTCGTTAATTATTGGAAATATCATTGAATGGATTAATAGAGAAAAAGTAGCGATATGTGCTAAGAAGATGAGAATGTTACGTAAAGGGATGGGGAATTATGAGAGAATGGGAAGCTGCAGACATAAAGTTTGATGTTTGCGCAAGTAACTGTGAAGATAGTAATTTATTTTTGAGAAAGTTTTATGAGGAATTATTTAAGGAGGGAACGGGAGGATGGCTGTTCCAATCGTATAGACGGGACAATGTGATTTATGTAGGAAGAACAAATTATGGGGAAATGTGGTTTGAGTATAAGGAGCGAGGAAAAATTAATAGGATTTACTTTAAAACATATTCAGAAGAAAGACATAAACGTGTTGAAAATGCATTAAAATGTGCAAAACAGAATCATTATAATATGAAATCTTATACTATAACTGTTATTTTTCGCACAGATGATCTCATGTTTTGTGATATGCAGAAAAATGGGATAAAAATTAACTCAGTAGAGAAAAATGGTAGCGTATGCACAAGTGTTACATTTCCTGTTTATGCTTTTGGCAGATATGACTTAGAGTATGTACAAGCACAGAAGATTAATTACCTTAAACATTTATTGTGTGCGTATACTAACTTAATTTTTCCATGTGTGAGTATTACATGCAATGAGCAAACAATTGCTGTCATAGATAATGATTGGCAAGAACCAGTTGAAGATTGGATGGATTTGGAAGAAGAATTTATTAACTATGAGAATAAAGAGATTTCGCTTCGCTCAGAATTTTTTGATATTTTTAGAAGTATAATTGATACATTTGAATATAATAGAGAGTATCGACTACTATTGAATGCATCGCAAGAAATTTATATATGTAAGAAAATGCTTGATGGTATATCGAAAAATGGTGCAGAATGGAATATGCCCGGATATACAGATTTAATAAACACACTGATGATTTCAGCCTTAGAACCATTATCAAATATATATGGGGTTAATCCCGAGCGATGTAATGAATGTGGGAATATTAGATATTCTATCAGGAAAAAAGTACGAGATTTGTGTAATATGTATTTGCCGGAATATATTGCAAAAGAAATATATGATAAGGGTTATGGAGATCGCTCAGCGTTTTTACATGAAGGTAATCCTGTTACAAATGAATTTTATTGCGGACATTGTGTTCCATTGATTAATCCAGCTGATGGAAGATCGATAATATTTCCAACTGCATATTCGAATTTTAATTTATTTCATTATGTCACTTATATTTTCAGAAAAGTGTCAAGTGAGGTAATAAAAGATACTTCAAATATGGGGTAGAAACATCCGATCATCAATATAGTAATCACAAGATACTTTCCGACTGTTGTTTCCATATTTTTCAACAATCTCGGGAAGGTTGTTGTTGACGGCATCAAATTCCAGATTATGGTCGTGGCACCAGCTGATGGCATGGTCAAGTGCCTCACCGGCTCTGCAGGTCCAGAGGATGAGTTTGTTGCCCTGTTCTTTCCAGTTGATCAAATAGTCAATAAGTGGTCGGTTCGGTTCTCCGAGATCCGGCCACTTGCTATAGCAGAGTGTTCCGTCAAAATCAACGGCGATTGTTTGAAATGTGTTTTGCGTTTTATTTTCCATAGGAACCTCCAGTCAGATCTGATACTTTGAACAGCTCATTTACCGTAATATTGAAATACTCGGATAAGCGAAGTGCAATTTCGAGAGAGCATTTTCCGGTTACTTCAATATTTCGAATTGTCTTTTCATTTACACCAACGGCAGCAGCCAGATCTTGCTGTGTGTCATGGTGAGATATTCTATAT
>JAQXXN010000022.1 GCA_029226085.1 Thermoflexaceae bacterium | reverse complement strand
GAGAACACGAGAGGGTATGCTTTTTGAGAATTGTTGCTCTTTTCTTACACAATACCTCCATACCCAGAGGCAATCCGCCAGGACGGCGGATTGAGTCTGCTTTGCCCATGGATGGGCATTTGCAGACGACTCGTCACTGGTCAGCAAATAAAATGTATTGTGTTAGAAAAGACACAATTCGAAACCCGCATACCATCTCGTGTTCTCCATGACAGCCTATCCACAGTCTACCCACATCCGGCAGGAGAACCCGACACTTCAGCCCCACAAACCCCAATTTAAATCTACAAAATTGCTTACCCACAATTCACACCTCCCAGAAAATAGGGAGAATTTATTAGAAAAAATGAGGTTTTAGACATGATTTTATCCTGTAACAATATCTGCAAATCCTTCGACGGTGTTGACATCCTAAAGCACGTTTCCTTTCATGTGGAAGAACACGAAAAAGCTGCCATTGTAGGCATCAACGGTGCCGGAAAATCCACTCTTTTAAAAATCATCATGAATGAACTGTCCGCAGAGGAAGGACTTGTTACCTTCGCAAAAGACAAAACCGTGGGATATCTTGCCCAGCATCAGAATGTGGATTCCGAAAATACTATTTACACGGAACTTCTTTCCGTGAAGGAACATATCATCGAAATGGAAAAGAGATTAAGACAGCTGGAAGAACAAATGTCCGTTGCAGACGACAGCGAGCTGGAGGGGCTGATGAACTCCTATTCCAGCCTAAACCACCAGTTTGAACAGGCAGATGGATATGCCTATAAAAGCGAAGTGACAGGAATATTAAAAGGACTTGGCTTTGAAGAGGCTGATTTTTCCAGAAAAATCCAAACACTTTCCGGAGGTCAGAAAACACGGGTTGCGCTGGGCAAGCTTCTGCTTACAAAGCCGGACCTGATTCTTCTGGATGAGCCGACCAATCACCTCGACCTTGATTCCATCCGATGGCTGGAAACCTTTTTGTTAAATTATAACGGGGCTGTTCTGATTGTGGCCCATGACCGTTATTTTCTTGATCGGATTGTATCGAAAATCATTGAACTTGATAACGGGGAATGTACGGTATTTACCGGCAATTATACGGCATATGCATCCAAGAAAGCAATTCTAAGAAAAGCCCGTTTGAATGAATATTTAAAACAGCAGCAGGAAATCCGGCATCAGGAAGCTGTCATAGAAAAATTGAAACAGTTTAACCGTGAAAAATCCATCCGTCGTGCCGAAAGCCGTGAAAAGATGTTAGACCGGATGGAGCGTATTGATAAACCAGCGGAGCTTAATGCCAGCATGAACCTGGTTCTGGAGCCGGGAATCATAAGCGGCAATGATGTTCTTTCCGTAACGGATCTTTCGAAATCCTTTGACGGGACTACATTATTTTCCAATATTCATTTTGAAATAAAACGTGGAGAAAAAGTTGCTCTGATTGGAGGAAACGGCACAGGAAAAACAACTATTTTAAAGCTTATTAACGGTATTTTAACACCTGACTCCGGCAGTATACGGCTTGGAACAAATGTCACCATCGGTTACTATGATCAGGAACATCATGTTCTTAATCCTGATAAGACACTTTTTGAAGAAATACAGGATGCTTATCCGGACATGAATAACACAAAAATCCGGAATACCCTTGCCGCCTTTCTTTTTACGGGCGATGACGTATTTAAGAAGATTTCAGACTTAAGCGGCGGCGAAAAAGGCAGGGTATCCCTTGCAAAGCTTATGCTTTCCAACGCCAATCTGCTGATTCTGGATGAACCGACCAATCACCTGGACATGATTTCCAGGGAAATTCTGGAAAATGCATTAAACAGTTACACGGGAACTATTTTTTACGTTTCCCATGACCGTTATTTCATTAATTCCACTGCAACCCGCATTCTGGAATTAAAAGGGAACATACTTACAAACTTTGATGGTAATTACGACTATTATATTGAAAAATATGATATTCTTGGTGTCAAAGATACACCCGTATCGTCAGACACCGCAAACACATCCTTAGGGAAAGCAAACTGGAAAGCCGGTAAAGAAGAACAAGCGGCCCTTCGAAAGCAGAAGAATGAGTTAAAACGGGTGGAAGCCTCCATTGAAGAACTGGAACAGGAACTGAATATCATTAATGAACAGGTAAATGCTCCTGAAAATGCCACGAATCCTGCTAAGCTGCTGGAACTTCATAAAAAGCAGGTCGAATGTGAAAATTTGCTGTCTGATTTATATGAAAAATGGGAAATTCTTGCAGAATAGCAGAAAAAAGGCACTTTTTTCCTCTTTTTTGTTGACAAGACCATTTTTAGGTGGTATAAAGGTACTATATCAAATTGTGTATTACAGTTTGTATTTAAACTCAAGGAGGGTAATTTTACAATGAACAAGACAGAATTAGTTGCTGCTATGGCAGAAAAGGCTGAATTATCAAAGAAGGATGCTGAGAAGGCTTTAAAGGCTTTCACAGAGACTGTTTCAGCTGAATTAGCAAAGGACGGAAAGGTTCAGTTAGTTGGCTTCGGTACATTTGAAGTTGCTAAGAGAGCTGCTAGAACAGGTAAGAATCCTCAGACTGGTAAGGCTATGAAGATTCCTGCTTCAAAGGCACCTAAGTTCAAGGCTGGTAAGGCATTAAAGGAAACTGTTAACAAGTAATTATTGATTTTGTTTCTTTTAACATTTAAGGGAGTTGTCAAAACTGACAGCTCCCTTTTTCTATCTCCATATACCAGTCTGTGTTTCTTAGTCTTTTTACTGTATCGCAAATTCGGTTGCTCCCATGTAGCCCGGTGCAATAGAATATTTTGGAAATACTACTACTACATTACCATTCTCATTGATATAAAATGCCGGATTTTCAAAAACATCCTTTGAAGCATACCCCATGTCATCCTCTAATATCCAGAACACTTTGCCAGAATCTGCCAGAACCATTTGCTCTGCCTGCTTCTTAACGGACTCTTCAATCACAGCCGGATAATCCTCTCCCAGCATATCTTTTAATGTAATATCGCTGCCATCTGCCAGATTGATATTATAGTACTTTGTCTCACCATAAGTAGAATTCCAGTCTTCAGAATAAATCATGGCAAAGGATAAGATATCATTCTGCTGCGATTTCACTTCATAACTGACATCAACAGCAAAATTTCTTGCATTCCACTCCGCTTCTGTACCACCGGTAGCAAGAAATGCCGTCTTATACTCTTCAATCCTGGCCTGTGCATCGGCAACATAGGTATCCACACGTGTACTGATTTCTTCATTAATACGTTCTGCAATTTCCTTAGCTGTCATTACTTTCTGACTGTCCGACTCATTCTCGGAAACGGCAGCAACTTCAGCATCGGTTACCAGTTCCGGTACTTCAAGGCTGATATTTACATTATCCTCTCTGGTACTACTCTCATAACTGTTAATTGTAAGCAGCTGCATTACGGAACCAATCACTGGAATATTTCCCATTGTCTTTGCAAATGCTTCGTTGGTATTCAGTCCCACTATCATGACACATAATGCTGCTGCGCAGACTGTGGCCGGCACCTTTATCCATGACATTTTTTTCTGTTTTCCGTTCATTTTTCTTTCCCCTTCCATAATTGCTTTATTGACCCTTTCTGATAATTCTTTTGGAACCGGTACGGAATCATACCGCTTCTTTCCTTCCTTAAGTTCGTCCACTAATTCTCCACTCCTTTCATTTCAGGCAGGCCCCTTAATTTTTCCAGACCCGCATACAACCTGGATTTTACCGTATTGACATTTACCTTTGTAATCTTTGCAATTTCTTCAAATGTACAATTTTCATAGTACTTCAATACAATAACCGTACGAAATTTTTCCGGCAGCTGTTCTACGGAACATTGCAATACGCTTCCGGTTGCATCATATGATTTCTCCTCAAAAGTAATCTGTGAAAATGTATCCTCTTCGCTTACAATTTCTCTCTTATTACGCCTTAATGCATCAATACATTTATTTACCAGAATCCGGTAAAACCATGTCTTCAAGCCGTCACGATTACGAAGCTTTCCGAAACACTCATACGCACTGACAATGGCTTCCGATACCATATCCAGTGCATCCACCTCATTCTGCATGTAAGAATATGCCAGCCTGTAAAACTTCTCCTGATTTTCCACAATATAAGCCGAAAGCATTTCGCAATCCCTATTTCCAGTCATTTTTACTCTCCTTTCCTTTCACATTTATCCTATAGACGTAAGAATAAATGAAAAAGTTTAAAAAAGGAAGGAAAATTGCAAAATATTTTACAATTTTCCTTCTTATCATAAAATCTAGGTTTTCTCTATAAATACCGTTATATCTTCACGTACCTATAACGCCCATTTTTTTATTATATTTAATACTCCATAATTTTCTTCGTATATTCCCTGATTAGCGCCGTGGACTCCTTAAACCTTGCCAATTCTCCCGGTGTCATGTGAATTTCAAGTACATCCGATGCGCCTGTACGGTTTAATACAGTTGGAACACCTGCATAAACATCATGTTCCCCATATTCTCCTTCCAAATACGTGGAAACAGGAATTATTTTATTTTCATCATGAAGAATTGCCTTAATAATTCCCGTACATGCCGTTCCGATTCCATAATAAGTCGTTCCCTTACGGTCAAGAATCTCCCAGCCTTCTCTTGTTGTCTTATAAACCAGCTCATCCAGATCCACATCACCCACAAGCTCTTTATTATCCGCAATGACATCATAAAACGGCTTTCCTGCCACTGTTACTGTGGACCACGGAACCATCTGGGAATCCCCATGCTCGCCCATGGAATATGCATGAACGCTCCGTGGGTCTACCTTTACAAGATCCGCAATAAAGTTTTTCAGTCTTGCCGAATCAATTGCCGTTCCAGTTCCGATTACCTGATTCTTTGGAAGACCCGAAAGTTCCTTGATATAATGTGTAATAATATCCACCGGATTAGAAACAACAATGAAAATACCATCGAATCCACTTTCCATAATCGGCTGGACAATGGATTTTGCAATTTTGGCACTGACCTCAAGAGTATCAAGCCTCGTCTGTCCCATCTTTGGCGGAGCACCTGCCGTAATGACCACAATGTCCGCATCCCCACAGTCCGCGTATGTTCCTTTTAAAACCTTTACATTGCGGTTCAGATATTCAATACTGTCTTTTAAATCCAGCATTTCTCCGTAAGCCTTTTCTTCATTAATGTCAATCATCATGACTTCATCGCAGACCCCCTGCGTAACCAGACTGAATGCTGTGGTTGAACCGACCAGTCCGCACCCAACAATAGCCACCTTAGTTTTTGGAATATTCATGATTAAATCCTCCTTGTTATATTGTTTTACACAAAATTTCCGTAAAATCATCCAATAAGAAAATTATTCCCCAAGATGCTTTTCTCTATAAAAAAAGAAACAAACTACCCCCTTCTGGGACTACTTTGTCTCTTTTTTACGTATTACGCATACTCTTGCATATCGCATTTACCGATTACTTATACTTCATATATATATCAAATGAATGTAAAAATCAATACCTCCGGATAATTTTTTTAATATAATCTTATATTCTTCGATATTATATTTTCCTGTCATCTCTTTAGTTACAACGTCCAGTCTTAAGTATATTATTTAACACATCCAGCATTTCAGCTACGTGCGTCCCCATGCCATACATTCCGACCATGTTCATCTGGTTGCCTTTCACTCCGATATATGCTGTATATTTCAATGATATACCTTGAAAGGATATTGTATACGTTACTTTAACCGAATCTCCCAAAAATGTCTGACCCGCATCTACAATTTCAAAATCAGACAGTGTTAAATCTGTTGACCCTATCAACAACTTTTCCACAGTATCTTTTTGTTCAAAATATATGTTCTTGTCCAGGTTAAACTCATAGGTATACTGTGCTGCATAAATTCCATAACCGGAGCCATCCGTACCGCTTGGCGAATAATTTGTCATTGAACTGTTCGAATATTTACTGTCAATTTTCCAGTCTTCCGGAAGTTCAAAAGAAATTGTCCCATAACTGACTGTCTTCATTTCAGGCTTATTGTTTTCCTCATAAGCCGATAATTTGGTCTTTGCACCGGATTCATCATACAGAATGTCAATATCATAGTACGCTTCCAATTCTCTGATAATATCATCTGTTTCCTTTGTCACATCTGCATATGATATGTCCACATGAAGAAGAAGGGTCTTTTCTTTATTCAGGTCAATCAGATACCACGTTGTATCAAAGGCCTTTGCCTGTTTTTCTGATGTGTCCACATAGGATACCTCTGTCCTTGCACTTTCCATGCTGATATCCTCAATAGCACCCATCATCAAATCCCCATATGCCGGATTATTGCCGCCATACCGGCTTTCTATCTGTATGCGCAGTCTTTCATATACCGGATAATCCTCCTGTCCAGAACGCACCTTTGGATTCATTATAAATTCAATACAGACGCCGTCCCTTATAACCTTAAGTTCATTTCCATTGGAACTTTCCGTCCCGGATTTTGGTGCTGTAATCAAGAGTCCATCTTCTATTTCAAAACTGGTAAGATAACTGTACTGTGAGACATCACCATTCTTTTCAAGAAGCATTTCCATTGTTGCCGTGTTATCTGCAAAGCTTTTTTCTTCTTCCTCAACTATTATTTCTGCACTTGTTTCCTCGGCATTTACCTGTGTTTCCATCTCGCCGCTGTTTCCTGTTCCGAGCGTCTGCACAACACCGCTGCCATTTTTACAGCCGCACATGAGTACTGCCATAATACCTGTAAATAATACTATTTTTGATGTTCTCCTCATAATTTTCTCCTTATGTATTTTTCACAAATTATATCTTATATTCAATAATTATACAATTATTCATTCAAAGCTGTTGTTAATATACGCCAGTTTATCAGGTATATCCATCTGCATATATACCTTTTTACTTCATATGTTTCTCCATACATCATCCCACACCATTCATGACAAAAAGGCAAGGCTGCCCATACCTGACTGCCTTGCCCTATATCTCAAGTACTATTTTTATTTGCAGACAATGTTAATAATCTTGCCCGGAACATAAATTTCCTTCACAATATTGCCTGTAATCTTATCCGCAACTGCGTCCTTACCAGCCTTAATTGCATCTTCCTTGGAAACATCCACCGGAAGTGAAACAACACCTTTCACCCTGCCATTAATCTGTACGGCAACCTCAACGGTATTTTCTACCAGCGCTTCCTCATCATATGTCGGCCATGGTTCATAAGCAATGGAAGAATCATGTCCCAGACACTCCCAGAGTTCTTCACCCACATGCGGGCATACACAGGAGAACATTTTAATAAATCCTTCTGCATATTCCCTGGAGCATTTACCAGCTTTATATGCTTCATTCATGAAAATCATCATCTGGCTGATGGCTGTATTAAAACCTAATGACTCAAAATCATTTGTAATCTTCTTAACACTCTGATTATATACTTTCTCTAAATTCTTATCTTCCCCGTCAAAGATATTATCCGGATTCTGGAAGAAATTATATACTCTTACAATAAATCTCTTAGCGCCTTCAACACCCTGCTGACTCCATGGCTTTGATGCTTCAAGTGGTCCCATGAACATCTCATATAATCGGAGTTTATCAGCACCGTAATATATTTCGATGTCACTATGATTCACCACTAATTCATGGAATCTCTTACCCATCTTAATACCATTTT
>JAQXXN010000021.1 GCA_029226085.1 Thermoflexaceae bacterium | reverse complement strand
CCTTCAGCGCATCCTTAATATGTACAATACCGATTATATTATCTATATCTCCATCATATACCGGATATCTGGAATTATTCTCATGCAGCATGAATGAGACTGCTTCTTCCAATGTCATGCTGCCGTCTATTGCAAGGATATTCTTTCTGTGTGTCATGATATCCACGGCTTCCTTATCTCCAAACTCAAAAATATTGGAAATCATCTCTGCCTCATCCGCTTCAATCACTCCCTGTTCGTGCCCCTCATTTACCATGGTAAGGATCTCTTCCTCCGTTACATTATCGGCATCTGCATTGGGATTCATTCCGAGAATCCGGATGATGCAGTTTCCCATGAAGGTCACGACAATAATAATCGGACTTAATATAACCAATACCAGACTCACAATTCCAAAAAGGCTCCTTACTGCCTTATCCGCATGTAAAACTGCTATTTTTACAGGTATGACAATACCGAATACTGCCACTATAATCATCAGAATGACTGCCGTCAGAATCTGTGCATAACTAATACCCTGAAAATATTTTGCAAACACATTTAAAACAAATGCACCAACCACCACATTCATAATCATGGCAGAAATCTGAATCGTATAATTCAGACGAATCCCGTTATCCAGAATTTTAAGAATCTTTAATGCTTTTTTGTCACCCTCGTCTGACCGTTTTGCAAGTTCGCTGGTATTTGCCTCTTGCGCTGCTGCCGCAAATCCAAATAATGCTCCATCTAAAAGCACGAATAAAATAAATAAACAACTTCCCACAAGGGAATATCCATCGCCCATTTGTATCTCTCCTCGTTTTCCTATACATTGTGCCTTATCATATCATTTTTAATTTTTTCAGTCAATATGTATCCATCTCAAGACTTACCATTAATGCCTTATTGACCTTACTGATTGCTTCCCTGTCCAGATGGCATACCTTATCCTTTAACCTTCTCTTGTCAATGGTTCGAAGCTGTTCTAAAAGAATCACAGAATCCTTGACGATATCATATTTATCTGCATCGATTTCCACATGAGTCGGCAGCTTTGCCTTCATTTTGGATGTAATGGCTGCACAGATGACGGTCGGACTGTGCTTGTTTCCAATGTCATTCTGTATAATCAGCACCGGTCGGATTCCCCCCTGTTCTGATCCTACAACCGGTCTTAAATCTGCATAAAATATATCCCCTCGTTTAATTGTCACAATCATTCACACTCCATAAATTTTCTAACCTTATTATTGCCAGCTTATGGTGGTGTATTCAGTATATTTAAACATTTATTACATTTTTTATGTTATCCGCTATGTCGTCTGCCTTCATAAAGTATTCCCCCAGACGCTTTTTTGCCTCATCCCCGGCACATCCGTGAAGATATGTGCCAAGCGCTGCCCCTTCAAAAATCTCCATTCCATTAGCATACATTCCTGCAATGATTCCCGTCAGGACATCCCCTGAACCTGCCGTTGCCATGCCGCTGTTGCCGGACACATTAACATAGATATTTTCTCCATCCGAAACAATGGTTCTTGCATCCTTTAAAACACAGACACAGCCGTAACGTTCTGCAAATTCTTCTGCTTCTTTTATGATATTTCCTTTAATCTCCGGAATTTCTTTATGAATCAGCCTGCTCATCTCACCAAGATGCGGTGTAATTACACAGCCTTTTACCTTATCCTGTGCCTGATCCCTGGAAAGAATATTCAGTGCATCTGCATCCAGCAGTACCTTTTTCGTTGTCTTTCCGAATTCTTCCAGAATTTTTAGAACATCATAAAGCAGTCCGGCTGCTTTTTCACCGGTTGAAAGCCCCGGCCCGATTACAAGTGTATCAGCCCATGCTATCTGTTCTTTTAAATTTTCCCAGCTTATGTCATCATAAAAAGAAAGTACCGCTTCCGGCAGGAGTTTCTGGAGTGCCTCCCTGTTATCTGCGGCAGTCAGTATACGAACCAGACCTGCTCCGCACCGATATGCCGCTTTTGCAGAAAAATATGCCGCACCGCACATGTTCTTCGAACCGGCAATGACAAGTACCTTACCGTAAGTTCCTTTATTAGAGTCCTGTTTTCTAACAGGAAGTCTTCTGATATCCTCTGTCTCATAAATAAATTTTTTTCTTCCCACATGTTCAATGGCTGCCGGTGCAAATCCGCAGTCACTTACCACAATTTCTCCTGCATATTCATTTCCCGGATACAGAATCAGTCCCGTTTTCAGATATCCAAACGTAACCGTATAATCTGCCTTAACAGCATTCCCTAGAACCTTACCATCAGATGCATTGATTCCTGACGGGATATCCACCGATATCTTTTTCCCCGGTGCTTCATTAATGCACCGTATTGCCTCACCATATGCTCCCGTAACTTCCCTGCTAAGACCGATGCCGAAAATACCATCTATTATTACATCATAATCCGGTATTTTGTCTAATGTGACTGTTTTTATCCCAATTTTTTCGTTAATCTGCATCTGAAGTTTCATTTCTTCCGTGGTTTTTTCCATGCTGCCCACAAAACAGACTGCCGTATCGAATTCCATTCCTGCAAGAATTCTTGCACAGGCTGCCGCATCGGCACCGTTATTTCCGTTTCCGCATACACACAGTACCCTGCTTTTCGTATCAAACAGCTTATTTACCTTTTCACAGACTGCAAGTGCCGCTCTTTCCATCAGAACCACAGACGGAATTTTTGTTTCTCTGATTGAGAATCTGTCTATTTCCTTCATCTGATCCCTATCCAGCAAATATTTCATATCAGTCTTCCTTTCCAAACATAAAACATATTATATGACAAAAGGACTGAAACGCCATAAGGCGCACAGTCCCACATTTACTTTTTGGCAGAATCCGCATCATCAAACATCTGAATCAGTTCCGGTCCAAGCAGATCATGCATGTAAGTATAAATATTACTGTTTTTCATCTCTTTTTCCTGCTTGATGACAAGCTTCTTTTTTAATTCCACACGTGTTTCGCTAATCCATTTATTTAAAAGTTCAATGTCATCCTTATTACTGTGAAGCCTTGCATAACATACCTGAACAAATTCCATCAGCAGTTCCTGATTTGCCTTCTGGATCTCTCCCGGAAGTTCAAGCTCCAAATCCTCCAATTCAGCCAGCTTATCCTTGGCCTCCTGAATCAGTTTCTGGGTCTTATCCATCTTCTTCTGACGGGCATTTTCATCCCCGTCATCTTCCATGTTATCAACAACCTCCTGTAAAAGCCTTGACTTGATTTTCTTCACATCCTTGATGTTGTTAGTAACCTTTCCCTGCTTCTTTAACAGATTGTTAAGCCTTGCCTCAAGCTTTCTAATTGCAGGCGTCTTATCCTTATCCGGCATGACAACATTGTAGCGTTCATCTAATGTCAGTATCGGTATTTTCATCCGTGAGAGATTACTCTCAATAACTTCAATAGAAAAATCAGCCATTATTCTTATCCTTATTTCTGCTGGCAATATTATAAGACAATCTCATAAGACTCTCTGACAAATGCACATTTTCTACAACAATGTCTTTTGGAAGATTCAAATCCGTGTGTGCAAAGTTCCAGATTGCCTTAATTCCAGCCTTTACGAGAATATTTGCAACTTCTACCGCACTTTCCTTCGGTATGGTGAGCGCTGCAATTTCGATTTGATTGTTCCTTACAAAATCTTCCATCTCATAGCACATTCTTACATTAATGCCACGGATGGAATGTCCGGTAAGCTCCGGATTAATATCAAAGATTCCCTTAACAATGAATCCTCTCTTTTCAAAATCAGCATATCCTGCAATCGCCTGTCCCAGATTACCTGCTCCCACAATAATCATGCTGTGTGAGGTATCAATTCCAAGTATCTTGGATATCTCCTTATGAAGAGACTTCACATTATATCCATATCCCTGCTGTCCAAATCCGCCAAAATTATTCAAATCCTGCCGGATCTGTGATGCCGTAACCTTCATTCTTTCGCTTAGCTCATTTGAAGAGATTCTCTCCACTCCGCTGTCCAGTAATTCTCCAAGATAACGGTAATATCTTGGTAATCTTCTGATAACAGCACTGGATATATGTTTTTCTTCCACTGCCATTCACCTTCCATATCTAAAACCTGTATTGCCGCAAGTAATACTGTATATAGCACAATATACCTATCTTATATGATTATACATCCTTGATAAAAAAATGTCAATTAGATATGGCATGGAATTTCACCCAATTATTTTCTTGGCAACGTCAACGGATTCCTTGGCATCTTTCACATAAAAATCCGCACCAATCTGTTTTGCAAAATCCGGAGTCAGAACTGCACCTCCCACCATGATTTTACAATCCAGATGATTTTCCTTAATCAGTTCTATGGTCTTTTCCATGGAAACAAGGGTCGTTGTCATCAGCGCCGACAAGCCCACAAGCTTTGCATCATACTTTATCACATTGTCCACAACGACCTGATAATCCACATCTTTTCCCAGGTCAATCACATTATAACCGTAATTTTCAAGAAGCACTTTGACAATATTTTTTCCGATGTCATGGATATCGCCCTTTACTGTGGCAATGACAATACTTCCCTTATTGACAGTTTTTGTACCGGCTCCCGCTTTTACCATGTTTTCTTTTATGACTTCAAAAGCTGCCTGTGCTGCCTGTGCCGATAAAATCAGCTGAGGAAGAAATATTTTCCCCTTTTCAAACTGTTCCCCCGTCTTATCGAGAGCAGGAATTAACATCTCATTGATGATTTCCATTGTATCCTTTGTGACAAGAAGTTCTTTTGTCATCCTTGCCGCTTCGCTCTTAAGTCCGGCCTCCACTGCCTGCACAAGATCCGTCCGGTCTGTCCTTGCAGCATTTTCTGCTTTTCCATCAGCGCCTTTTGCGCCACTTTTTCTTTCCTCTTCTGCTTCTTTTTTTGCCTTTGCTGCATTATATGCCGCAATGTATTCCATGGAATCTTTATCAATGGCAGTAAGAAGTTTATAAGCCCGTACGGCTCCCGTCATGGATGCCACATTCGGATTAATAATAGGAAGATCCAATCCGTGTGTCAACGCCATGGTCAGGAAATTATGATTAATCAGTTCTCTGTCCGGTAAGCCAAATGATATATTGGATACGCCAAGAACGGTCTTTAATCCCAGTTCTTCCTTAACTCTCTTAAGTGCCTTTAAGGTTTCCATGACACATTCCTGTTCGGCAGAAGCCGTAAGTGTCAGGCAGTCAATATAAATATCTTCCTTACGGATGCCATATTCCAGTGCACGGTTCATAATTTTTTTTGCTATTTCAAACCGTTCATCGGCACTCTTTGAAATACCATTCTCATCCAGTACAAGTCCCACAACTGCTGCGCCATACTTTTTTACAAGAGGAAGTACGGTATTTAGTGACTTTTCTTCTCCGTTTACGGAATTTACGATAGGCTTTCCGTTATACACCCTTAATGCAGCCTCCAAAACTTCCGGAATGGTGGTATCAATCTGTAACGGAAGATCCACTACACCCTGAAGTTCCTTGACTGCGCGGATCATCATGGCTTTTTCATCAATACCCGGAAGGCCCACATTCACATCCAGTATGTCAGCTCCTCCGTTCTGCTGTTCAATAGCCTGATTTAAAATATAATCCATGTCATTATTAAGAAGTGCTTCCTTAAAAAGCTTCTTGCCCGTAGGATTAATTCTCTCGCCAATGATTCTTGGCTGGTTAATCACTACCGTATTGGTCGCAGAACACACTGCTGCCGGAATATGCTTTTTTCGTTCTACATATTGTTCCTTTGAAAGCATGGTGCTTAATGCACGGATAAAGTCCGGATTGGTTCCGCAGCAACCGCCCATGATTTTTACGCCATATGCAACCATTTCTTTTGCATATTCCGCAAATTCCTCCGGTGTCACATGATACCTGTTCGTTACCGGATCCGGCAGTCCTGCATTTGGTTTTACCACAATTGGAAGACTGGTCCATTGGGACAATTCCTTCACGACCGGAAGCAGTTCCTTCGGTCCTAAGGAACAGTTGATTCCAATTGCATCCACACCCAGTCCCTCCAGGGTAAGTGCCATGGAAGATACACTGCATCCCGTGAAGGTACGTCCATTTTCTTCAAATGTCATGGTACACATAATCGGAAGGGTACTGTTTTCCTTCGCCGCAAGCACTCCTGCCTTGACCTCCATAAGATCCGTCATGGTTTCAAATACAATTAAATCTGCCTTACTGCCTGCAAGAATCTGCTCCTTAAAAATATCATATGCTTCTTCGAAGGAAAGATATCCTGTCGGCTCCAGAAGCTGTCCGATTGGTCCGATGTCAAGTGCCACCAGTGCTTTCGTGTCCTTACACGCCTCCCTGGCATTGGCAATTCCCGCCCCAATGACTTCTTCCACACTCTTCTCACAATGTTCTAATTTATAACGGTTCGCACCAAACGTATTGGCATATACAATATCCGAACCGGCATCAATATACTTTTTATGGATATCTGTAATCAGCTGAGGATTGGTAATATTTAAAAGTTCCGGAATTTCCCCCATGGCAAGCCCTGCCTGCTGAAGCATGGTTCCCATTCCTCCATCCAGTATCACAAATTCCTTTTTTAACAGTTCCTTAAACATTGCAGTGACTTCCTTTCTTTCTGTATGCACAGGTACCTTTTAACGTACAGACTGCACATCCTCTTTTTGCCGGTTCGATTTTATCCTTCGACAGACCAATCACCGCCGTAACCGACTTTCGCGGTGTCAGTATGAAACTTTCCGTAACATTCAGCCCAATTAGTTTCGGCGCATTCAGTACATTTAGAAATTCCTTCTGTAAAGAAATCGGCAAATCACCATATCCAATCCCATACCGCCAGGTCATTTCATATTCCGGGTAGTCTTCTTTTATCTTTAATTCTGCCTTATCGCAAAGCTGTTCCACTGCCGTACTTGCAAGACAATCCAAAGCCAGCGCCTCCAACATATCTTTTAATCCTGCAACCCGTATGATACGGTCTGCTTCAGCCGATAAAGTCGTGCATAAAAGCACTGCCTTGGTACAGCCTTTTAGATGCCTCTGGATATCGTTTCCCACTAAAGTCAGGGAAGTATTCTCCACATGGATTCCCTCATCATTTTCCTTAATGTCAAAACACTGGTACAGATACCTCGGCCGGATTACCGACAGAAGCTTTTTCTCACACTGCTCCATAATCATTGAAAGTCTGTCATCACAGTCCGAATCTGCCTGTCCCATGTATCGTAATGCTTCCTTTTTATTCAAGTCCGAAATGATAATATCATCCATTCTCCATCCTGCTTCCTAAACAAATTACTCTACTACTTCAATATTATTGCCATCCTTGGTAATCCGGTAATAATAAAAATCTTCTGTATTAAAGAAATATACCCATTCCTTTGTAACATTTATGGCATTCAGATCGCCGCTGTATAATACCTTTTCATTACTTCCGTCACCGGCACAGTAACACAATGTATCATCGGATAAATTATAATAGTACAAATATCCTCCGTTCATGTTAATGTTGCTGCAGCTGTCTTCTATGATTTTCTCAGCTTCCCCGCCACTTTTTTCAATGCGGTACACATGATTTCCGTCGCTGCTGCTGCTTACCAGATAAACATAGCTGTAATCCACCAGTAATTCCTGAACATTTTTCATGTCACAGAAAACACTATTATCACTGCCGTCCAGTCCCATCCGGTAAATCCTTCCGGAATCCGAACCATTGATATAATAAATAAATCCGTCATTCACATTCAGATTTCCTGCAATATTGTCACTTAAAACCATCTCCCCGCTGCCATCCTGATTCATTTTATGAACTTTACTGACATCTCCGTCCATTTTAATATAATAAATTGCATCACTGGTAACCACCATATTCCTGCAATTATCAGTAACCAGTGTCTCCACACTTTTGTCCTTAATCCTTGCACGATAAATGCCGCCCGCCTGATAATACACATAATCACCTACAACATTTAATTCCATGGCACCCTGTATATTTCCAAATGCCTCTTTCCCCGAACCGTCTGAATTCATGACATAGAGCTTTTTATTGTCCGATTTATTGTAATAATATATTTTTCTGTCTGCCTCACATACAATACCGCTGTTTACAAGATTTCCTGCCGTATTGCCATAGCCTGTCGACGAACTGGTATTTCCTCCGCCCACAGATGTCCCCGATATATTAAGTGTCCCAGAAATCTCCTCCATTCCAACCGTGGCAATTTCCGTGGATGAATTTTCCGTTACCTGCACGGTCTGCGAATTATTCCCAGGCACTGTACCAGTTTCCTTATCCTTCCCACACCCAGTAAATACCATGGTAAAAGCCATGACTGCAAAAACAGTCGTAAGCTGCCTTCTCATAAAATACCTCCATTCAAAATACATTTCTTTGTTCGTTGCATTACACCTTTAGGTTATTATACAAAATATACCTATGGTTTGTCAAAAATATGTTCTTATGCTATAATTTTACAGTTGATTCGTTATTGTACTTGTAAATTGGGGTTTGTGGAGTAAGTGACGGATGTCCGGAGTGACAGTGGCAGG
>JAQXXN010000020.1 GCA_029226085.1 Thermoflexaceae bacterium | reverse complement strand
AGTGAAGTAAAATCAAACCAAGGTATACAGGAGAAATAAATCAATGCATCTGTTTCTTCTCTTTTGTCTATAAATCCTGTCTGCTGCTCGCTTTTTTGTTTCGCTTCCATACAGAAGGATTCGCAATCGTCCTTCCAAGGCATCGTAATGATCCTGAAGCATTCGGAATCCTTGGGCATATATGTGAAGCTCGGATTTGTCTGCGCAAGCCTCACCACTTCTTCTTCACGGACGCGGACTCTGAATTCCGAAACAGAATTGATCGCCTTTGTGCAGATCCATACCATCAAAAAATAGAATGACAGTCCCTTATTTTTTGCTGTGTGTTTTACATTTGTTACATCTATCGGAATCGTAACCGAATAGAATGGATAATCTGTTTTTGAAAACAATTCAAAAATTTCTCTCCGTTCCCAGGTTCCTTTATCTATTGTTTCCATAGCTATACTCTCCTACCATTCTTCCCTTTCCCTTAAGCCATCAGGTAAGCCATCAGGGACGCTTCTTTTGCCTCGGCTATAACCTTTTGCCACTACAAAATGAAGACCTCAGCAACAAATGCTTCAGCCCTGTTCTGCACAGTTACCTACGCTCCATATATGCCTTCACTTCGGACACCACGCTCTCATATACTACCATAAATTCATCATGGTGTTCCTGCACATAGGACACATTATTTTCATTTTTTAATGCAAGTTCTAACTGCTTTGCCATTTCCGATGCACTGGCTGCACCGAGATTAGCCAGATTCGTCTTCATCGCATGGATCTTGATGCGATAATTTTCAAAATCAGACTCCTCATAATACCGCCCCAGCTCCACAGCAGAAGGAGAATCTAAAAATAACTGAAGCATTTCCCTGTAAAATTCCTCATCCTCCATACAAAGTGCTTTTCCCTTTTTCCAATCCACAAGACTATTTTCTGACTGTGCATCTTCATCATGCGCACCGGTTGTAACAGGGATTTCTTCCTTCTGTCCCGGATCATTCCTCAATAATAACTCTGCCGGAAGATATTTCTGAATCATTTTTTCAAGTTTTACCGCAATAATCGGCTTTGAAAGATAATCAGCAAATCCCTCTTCCAAAAACATTTCTCTTGCCCCGGAAACCGCGTTAGCGGTCAAGATAATGATGACTGCATCCTTACTTCGATTCGTTTTCAGTTCTCTGATCCGCCTTAATGTCTCCACACCATCCATCTCCGGCATCAGATGATCCATGAAAATCATGTGATATGCATTTTGCTCCATTCGTGCAAGGCATTCTTTTCCACTCATTGCAGTGTCGATCTGCATCCCATGATTCTTAAGCAATCCCAAAAAGACTTTCAGATTCATCTCATTGTCGTCTACAACAAGGATTTTGGCATCCGGAGCATAAAACTGCTCAGCAGAAATACTCATCTTACCTTTTTCATTTTCATAGTATTTCTGAAGATCTTCTCCGACAACCTCATCGTCCAGTTATTTTTGTTCCAGATAAAAATAGAAGTCAGAGCCCTCCCCATAGGTACTTTCCACTTCCAGACGACTGCCCATCAGATTCAGCAGGCACATGGTAATAGAAAGTCCAAGACCGGTACCTTAACCGATACATACAATTGTACCGTTCCTGCCGACACGTTCTTTGCTGATACCGTAAGTATCACTTTTCCCTCCGGTGTATATTTGACAGCATTTGTAAGAATGTTGGTCATAATCTGTCTGATCCTTACTTCATCTCCGTGCAAATGCACCGGAGTATCCGGTTCAATATTTAATTCCAGCTGCAGTTTTTTCTCTTCAGCTCTGGAGCGGATCATGTCTATCGTATCACTCAGCAAAACACCCAGATCATAGTCAACCGGAATAATATCCATCTTGCCACTCTCTATTTTAGAAAAATCCAGTATGTCATTGATCAGCGAAAGCAGCATGCTTCCTGCCTGCTTGATGTCCGAAGCATACTCCAATATTTTCGAATCAAAGCTTTCCCTTAAGATCATCTCATCCATGCCCAGCACCGCATTGATGGGTGTCCGGATCTCATGGCTCATATTAGCCAGAAAATCTGACTACTTCATAGCTAATATTATATTTTAATGACATAAGCGGGCCTCCGATTTACAAACCCCTTCTCATGTTCATACAGTTTCATTGAAAGGGTTGGCATAAACACCATTCCTTTGTTGTCAACTACTTTGTTAATATTTTAGCAAATGGGATTCTTTTGTCAACCGATAAAAGAAAAGACGAGCTGAGACATGCGTCAAAGCCCGTCTTTTTCATATATTTTTTGACTATCTTTCAATGACTAATGTAAAACTAACACCGTAAAATCAAGCAAATCAGCCCTCATCGTTCATATTCGCCAGCTTCTTTTCCTGATCGGCTGCTATGCACATACGCGTCTAAAGAAAAGCCACAAATAATGTGCATGTACGTCAGTACTTTTGATTTTTCTTCTGACCATATTCTTCTTGTAAGCTGTTCATCGCATATACATAGGTATCTGTATCAATCAGATTATCCTTAAATAGTTGCTGCAAGAAAAACCGAACTATCGCATAAGTACTGACTAAATCCTTGTTGTTACCGGATTCCATGTCTTATCACACCTCCCTTCCGTCTTAGGGTGTGTGGTATGTTAACATGGAATCAAACATCTTGCAAACAGAATGTTAATCAGAATCTCCATATTCTTCGCGTTCCTGCTGTTGCAGATAAAACATTGCTTTCTGTGTTTCAATTTCCGCACGAAGTTCTTCTTCTGTTGGTAAATATAATTTGTACTTGCTTGCAAATAATTGTTCATTTCCATGTAAAACAGAATACCTTGCAATATCCTCATCCGTTTCAGAACACAGAACAATCCCAAGAGTCGGATTATCATCCGCTGATTTTTTTAGTTCATCGTACATCCGAACATACATGTCCATCTGTCCGACATCCTGATGCGTTATTTTACCAATTTTCAAATCGATCAGCACAAAGCACTTTAAAATATAATTGTAAAAGACAAGGTCAATATAATAATCTTCTTTCTCCGTCTTGATGTGCTGCTGCCTTGCAACAAATGCATA
>JAQXXN010000019.1 GCA_029226085.1 Thermoflexaceae bacterium | reverse complement strand
ATGGATCCTGAAGCACTGAAGAAGGCTTTTGAGATATATCCGGAGGTTAAGCTGGTTGTTTTAGTTAACTTATATGGTACACCTGCTAAGCTTGATGAAATCAAAGCAATCTGTGATGAGTATGGTGCAATACTTATAGAGGATGCTGCAGAATCGCTTGGCGCTACATATAAGGGGACTATGACTGGTAGCTTCGGAAAATATGGAATCGTATCATATAATGGTAATAAGCTTATTACAGGAAGTAGCGGAGGTGCTTTACTTACAGACAGTAAAGAAGCTGCTGACAAGGTTCGAAAATGGTCTACGCAGGCGAGAGAAGCTGCACCATGGTATCAGCATGAAGAGCTTGGATATAACTATCGAATGAGTAACATAATTGCTGGAATAGTTCGTGGACAGTATGAACATATTGATGAGCATTTGGAGAAGAAGAAAGCTATTTATGACAGATATAAAGAGGGATTTGCGGGCTTGCCGGTTCAGATGAATCCGTACATAGAAGGTGAGATGAAACCGAATTTCTGGCTTAGTTGCATGATAATAGATGGGGATGCTATGTGTAAGCAGGTAAGGTCGGAAAAAGAGGCATTGTATATACCAGAGAGTGGGAAGACTTGTCCTACTGAGATATTGGAGGTGCTTGCGAAGTATAACGCAGAGGGAAGACCGGTGTGGAAGCCAATGCATATGCAACCGATTTATAGACTTAATCCATTTATTACTAAAGAGGGGAATGGAAGAGCTAGAAGTAATGCTTATATTGCAGGTGGTGTGGCTGATGTAGGTGTGGATATATTTGAGAGAGGATTGTGTCTTCCAAGTGATATTAATATGACAGTAGAAGAACAGGATATAGTTATTAGTATTATAAGAAGTTGCTTTGAATAGGAAAGATAAACATGTATTTAGTAATGGATATAATAGATGTAAAAACGAAAAAGAATCATCCATATTCATTATGGTTTAAAGTTAGTATTCCTGGTTATTCGCCCAATAATCGGTATCAGTTTGTTTTTACGGGGACTGAAATAAAGGATGAAAATTTTGCACTAACAGATATAGCAAAAGATAATCTTATTTTAATGTTGCAAGAAACGTTTCATCATGGTCCATATAATGAACAAGATATTAAAAAAATTTATATGAAAAATAAACGGATTAAAGTGAAGGGTGATTAAGCTATGTATTCAAGATATATAAAAAGAGGCTTAGATTTTATACTAAGCTTATGTGGATTAATTGTTCTATCGCCTATATTGTTGTTATTGAGTATTTTTGGTGCAATATTTATGCGAGGAAATCCATTTTTTACTCAGGAAAGACCGGGGAAGAATGAGAAGATATTTAAGCTAATTAAATTTCGAACTATGGATAATCGTAAGGATTTAGAGGGAAATTTACTTCCAGATGAAGTAAGGTTGAATAAATATGGAAGATTTCTAAGAAGTACTTCTTTGGATGAGTTGCCAGAGTTGATAAATATTGTAAAAGGTGATATGGCAATTGTAGGTCCTAGACCACTTCTTGTGAGATATCTAGATAGATATAATGAAGAGCAGCGACATAGACATGATGTGCGACCAGGATTGACAGGATATGCACAGGCTCATGGTAGAAATGCATTATCTTGGGAAGATAAGTTCGCAATGGATGTGTGGTATACAAAGAATGTTTCCTTTTTAGGAGATGTTAAAATATTGATTGATACAGTTATGGTTGTACTTAATAGAAGTGGTGTGAGTTCTGATACTTCTGCTACTATGGAGGAATTTATGGGTACTCCTGAGGGTGTAAGTGCTAAATGGGAGGTGCCAATGTGAATAAATTAGTTATTATTGGAGCAAGCGGTCACGGAAAAGTGGTTGCAGATATAGCAGTAAAAAACGGCTATGAAGACATTGTATTTTTGGATGACGATGAAAGTAAAAAAGAATGTGCAGGGTTCCCAGTTATCGGAAATACAAATGAAGCGATTCATATAGATGGAGATAAGATTATTGCTATTGGCAATTCGAAGATTCGAGAAAAAATGCAATATGAAATACATACGGTGACTCTAATTCATCCTGATGCAATTATTAGTAGAAGAGTCGAAATTGGTGAAGGTTCTGTAGTTATGGCAGGTGCTGTTATAAACTCTGATACAGTTATAGGGAGGGGATGTATTATTAATACGGGTGCTTCCGTTGACCATGATTGCAGGGTTGGAGAATTTTCACATATTTCAGTTGGTGCTCATGTTGCTGGACAATGCATGATTGGAGATAGGACATGGATTGGAGCGGGTGCGATAGTGAGTAATAATGTTAACATTTGTCATGATTGTATGATTGGTGCAGGAACAGTAGTAATTAAAGATATAGACAACACTGGAACTTTTATTGGAGTTCCAGCCAGGGAGAAAACAATGAGTAAGTTGAAACTAACGGGGGGTATATCTCCGCAAGATTAAATATAGAAGAGCATGCGCTCTCTGCGTGGCGTAGAGGGAGGGTGGCATGAAAGATTTATACATAATTGGAGCTGGTGGTTTTGGTAGAGAAGTAGCTTGGCTTGCTGAGAGAATAAATGAAGTTGAACCAACATGGAAAATTAAGGGATTTATTGATGATAATAAAGCTATTTGGAATACAAAAG
>JAQXXN010000018.1 GCA_029226085.1 Thermoflexaceae bacterium | reverse complement strand
ATTAATACCTGGTCATCCTTAACCACATAATCCTGGTCGCGGAACATAAGATTATGCGCTCTCAACGCCAGAATAATATTGTGCTGGATTTCAAGATTTTCAGGATCGGCAAGGTTCTCTATGTTAAAAAACTTTTCAACCTTGCTGACACCTTCTGCCGTCAGGTTGACAATCTTATCCTTCTCATTTACGAAGAAATCTCCGTCTTCCTCAATCTCATTTCCCATGATGGCATCCATCTTGGATAATTCTCCGTCGCCGCTGCCTCTCTTTAACTGCCTTGCAAGAATATCACAGGCTTCATAGAGTCTTGTGGATTTATTTCCCTGTCCGGAAATAATAAGCGGTGTTCTTGCCTCATCAATAAGAACAGAGTCCACCTCATCAATAATACAGTACTTAAGGTCACGAAGTACCAGCTGTTCCTTATAAATTGCCATGTTATCCCTTAAGTAATCAAATCCCAGTTCATTATTGGTCACATAAGTAATGTCACACCGGTAAGCTTTCTGTCTTTCTTCCGGTGTGCTGGAATTTAAAACCACTCCAACAGTAAGACCCAGAAATTCATGTACCTTGCCCATCCACTCTGCATCACGATGTGCAAGATAATCATTTACAGTAACAATCAGAACCCCTTCACCGGTCAGTGCATTCAGATATGCCGGCAACGTGGATACCAGTGTCTTACCTTCACCGGTCTTCATCTCTGCGATACGTCCCTGATGCAGTACCACACCACCAATTAACTGTACACGGTAATGCTCCATGCCAAGGGAACGTCTTGCACCTTCCCTGACAACCGCAAACGCCTCCGGAAGAATGTCATCCAATGTTTCTCCCTTTGATAATCTCTCTTTAAACTGTCTTGTCTTATCCTTTAATTCCTCATCAGACAAAGCCATCATGTCATCCCTCATGGCTTCAATTTTATCTACAATCGGGTAAATGTACTTTAATTCTCTTTCACTATGAGTTCCAAAAACTTTCTCTATAAAGCCCATTCTTAATCTCCTTAAAAACAAATGTGCATAAAATTCCATGCAATTGTTTTTATTTTATCACTTTTATACAGTTCGGTCAATTCTTCATGTTTTTGAATTTTTCCATAATACAAAACAGGCAGACATCCCTTTTTTCGGTCTGTCCACCTGTTCTTTATGGTTATTCCCAATATTAAAATTTCGTAAAGATTGACGTTCCCTGCTGAAGAATATTGGCAATTTCCTCATTTTCATTCATGCGGCTGCTGATTTTATCCATGTCACATACCAAAAGCTGTGTACTTTCCGCTGCCCCGTTGACACCATTGACACCTTCATCAATGGCATTGGCAATCGTAGCAATGGAATTGGTCATTTCATCCATTTCCTTTCTTAACGCATCTGTCTTCATGGTAAATTCATTCATGACATTTTCAATGTATGTTGCATTATCACGATACTGTACGCCGCTTTCAACAAATTTACTAAACTCCGGCAGAATGGATTCATTCATGTATTCCACCAGATTATGAGCATTACCTGCAAGATTATATACCGCCTCCGTCACAACGGCATTAATATCCTGAATCCGGTTTGCCGTACTTCGGCTGGAATCTGCCAGCTGGCGAATTTCATCTGCCACCACAGCAAATCCCTTTCCTGCTTCTCCTGCTCTTGCTGCCTCAATGGATGCATTCAGGGCAAGCAGATTGGTCTGACTGGAAATGCTTAGAATCTCATTGGTAAGTCCGTTGACCTGCTCCACACTCTTACTGTCTTCAATTGCTTTGTTTAATACATCAAGAATTTCCTGAACCTTGGCACCTGTTTCCTCCATGTTTGTTCTTGCATTGCTTTCCATGTTCTCGGCTTCCGTCTTCATTTTCTTGGAATAATTGTTAATCTCATTGGATTTATCTGCAATCAAATCCACATCATCACGTACCAGAACAATATTCTTATTAATGACACCTGCGGAATTTCCAACCTCCTGCATGGTTGCCGCCAGTTCCTCTGTCAGTGCAGACAAATCCGAGGAACTGTCATTCGATGCATGAACACTTTCCTGAACAGCTTCCACCACTGTTTCCATCTTATTCGTATTTTCGATAATCATCTTAAGAATATTCTGAAGCTTATCCATGAAAATGTTAAAGCCATTACCAAGCTCCGCAATCTCCTTCAGGGAAACAATTCTTATTCTCTTGCTTAAATCCCCTTCATTCCGGTCGATATCAGCAATAATCTCACGAATCTGCTTATTTGTATCCGAAATCGGACGAATCAGCAGGAACAAAACACAGATTAATGATACTGCAAGTGAAATGACACTGATTGCAATGGTAACAAAATTACTAATTCTGGCGCTGTCATAAACTCCGGTCAGTTTTTCCCTCGCCATGGCTGCTTCTTCATTCGTATCCGTAATCAGGTTTTGTATTTCATTCTGAATTGCCATGCTGTAATCAGAAATTGCCCCGTTTGCCAGTTCATATGCAGCCTCCTTCTTACTGTTTGCACTATATGCCATCATGTTGGCAATCTCATATTTCATTCCCTCATAATTCTCAATAATTTTCTGAAAGCTTTCTTTATCTTTATCCAGCAGGTAATTCTTTTCATATTCCTCCAGATACTCTTCCAGCACTGCCTGTTCTGCCCTGATGGTATCTACCGTGTCAATCATGGTATCCAGATTCGTTGCCACAATATGAGACAATCCCTGTCTGTGAATTGCCTGGGTAGCATTCTGTATCTCACCCAGCTTTGAAATACTGATCATATATTCATCGGCAATTACACTTGCATTGGAATTTACTTTATTAATATTGATAATTGCCTGCACATTGGAGAAAATCGATACAATCCCCAGCACAAAGACCGGAATCAAAATAATCGACTTAATGCTTATACGTCCGTTTTTCTTCATACCCGTTCCTCCTATTGTATCGTTGATGCCGTAATACCGGCAACAAGTCCATCCACCATTTTCTGCAAGTCTCTGCCATCCGGATTTCCCGCAAGAATCTCATCTGCAAAATCCGTGCAGGCATCCCAGTAAAGATTACCTACTCTTTGCAGATTACCATACTGTGACTGCTCAATAACTGCAAGAATGGCAGGAACCTTATTAACAGCATCTGACGCTGCCGCATTAATATTGGACGGACCCTGATTTCGAATTTCGAAACGCATCGTCTGATTTTCCTCATTTGTCAGCCATGCCGCCAGCTTATGCGCCCATTCCACATTATCCGAATATGCATTTACTCCCATCATCTTATATCCCGTAAAAGAAGACATCTGAATCTGCTTTCCTGCACAGGTATATGTCGGAAGCTTACATGCTCCATAATCGTTTCCCCATGCTTCACGCACGCCGATGGCATTCCATACTCCGCTGATTCCTGCAATAACTTCTCCTGACTTGATGCTGTCTACAAATTCTGCATCACCCTGTGATTTAAATCCCGGACTTGCCGTATATGTAAGCATTGATTCCACAACATCCGTTCCTTTTATTTCACCCTGCGTTGTATTCCAGTTGCAATAATTAGTCACGCCGTCTTCATTAATTCCAAATTCCATTCCCGTACCGCCAAAAAATGCATACATATACCAGCCGGAATTAAACTCCATGGCAAATTTCTTTCCTTCCCGTTCTGCAACAGCCATGATGCCATCCAGAGTCTTAACATCCTCTTTTGTAAAATACTGTTTGTCATAATATAAGAAATAACCATTATCTGCCGTATACGGATAGGCATATAAAATACCGTTATGCGTGGCGGCTTCTACCGCTTCTGAGAGATTCGCATTCTTTATTTCATCTGAATTTGGTACCGGTGCCAATGCTCCGGCAGCAATCATGCCAAGCAGCTGGTCGTCCGGCATTGAAAAGACATCTGCTCCATTATGCACATCGGAAAGCAGAGTATCCTTTGTGGACGCATCCGGCTGATGTACAAGTTCTATCTCAAATTGCGCCTCTCCCGCATACTTTTCCTTAAATGCCCCAATCATCTGCTCCATCATCTCAAAATTATCCGATTCCGCCCAGACCGTAAGCTTTACAACGGAATCCTCCGAATTAATGGTTTCTTCCTGCGTTATTTCTGTAACACTTTTTTGTCCATCCTCTCCGTTACTGCATCCACAGACAGCTAGTGCCAGCAGTAATCCGGATAAAATCACGGCAAATTGTTTTTTCACTCTCATATTCCTTTCCTTTCTGTAAATTAAATAAAAAGCAGTCAGCACTGCAAACCTAAATGCATATGCTGCCTGCTTCTCATATTTAGCGAAGACTAGAATTCCGGTTCAATCAATCCATATGTATTGCCTTTTCTCTTATATACCACATTAATCTCTTCTGTCTCAGAGTTAAAGAATACAAAGAAATTGTGTCCCAGAAGTTCCATTTGTACACATGCCTCTTCCGGATCCATTGGTTTTACGCCGAATTTCTTGGTACGAATAATCTTAACCTCTGCCTCATCCTCGTAATCCTTCTCTATGAATTCCTTGGCAAATGCCGCCTGGTTCTGCTTCTGATCGATAATCTTGTTCTTATATTTCTTAAGCTGACGCTCAATAATCTCTTCCACAAGATCAATGGATACATACATATCATTACTTACCTGTTCGGAACGAATAATACTACCCTTAACAGGTATCGTTACCTCTATTTTTTGTCTCTCCTTTTCTACACTTAATGTGACAATCACTTCCGTATCAGGTGAAAAGAACCTGTCCAGCTTACCTAACTTTTCTTCCACTGCTGATTTTAAACCGTCTGTAACCTCAATATTTCTTCCAGTAATAACAAAACGCATGATGCCCAACTCCTTTACTGTTATTATAATACAATAGCCATTGATCCAAGAAATTGTCATTCAATTTTGTTGTATTATAGGGATATTATACCACAATTCTTCAATATTTCAAGTATTTTTGCACTAAAATTTCGTGCAATTGGCAAACAATTCAGTTATTTTTCACAAGAGAATGTCAATACTTTTTGTCGAAAAAATATATTTTTTATGTTTTTCACAAAACATTTATTCAACAAAATTCTACATATGCAGATTCCTATTCGCCTTCAAAAAATGTGGATAATGTGTATAACTTAGTGTATAAGTCGAATTTATCGTAAAAACCAGGTCTGCAAATGTGGATAACTTTTTATGTACATTTTTCAATACATGCATAAAAAAATACATTCAAAACACTTGTTTGACTTTTTTTGTATAAAATACACAAATTATCTCTTTGTCAATAGGTTATTTCACGTCTTTTTCTATATTTTATTCCATTATTTGTCGAGTTTACTCGAAATTACTGAATTAATGGCATTTGCTCCGTCCGATGCAGCTGTAATAATTTGTCGAAAAGGTTTCTTTCTGACATCCCCTGCCACAAAAACACCTGGAACATTTGTCGCACAATTTTCTCCGGCAAGAATATATCCCTGTTCATCCATTAAAACCTTTCCATCCAGTAGTTTTGAAAGAGGTCTTGTTCCGATTGCAATAAAAATCCCATCCACTTTCAATGTTCCCTGCATTTCCATTTTTACATTTCTGACAGTAAGGCTTTCTACCTTTTCCTCTCCGTTAATTTCTTCCACAACTGTATCCCACAGGACTTCAACATTCTCATTTTCAAAAAGTCTGTCGGACAGACTTTTGGCTCCCCGAAAGGCATCTCTGCGGTGGATCACATAAACCTTTTTACAGATTCTTGCAAGATAAACCGCATCTGCAAGTGCCGTATCACCGCCACCCACAACTGCTGTCACCTTATCCCTGAAGAAATTCCCGTCGCAGGATGCACAATATGACACGCCTCTGCCTTTAAATGTCTCTTCTCCTTCTACTCCAAGCTTTATAGCCAAAGCACCGGTTGCCAGAATAATATTCTTTCCATGATAGATTGTCCCATCCGAACAAAGCACTTCTTTTATCTTGTCTTCTATATTTAATGATGTTACATCTTTGTTTATGATTTCTGCCCCAAGATTCCTGGCATGTTCATAAAACTTCATTCCCATGTCAAATCCGTTCATATTGTATAGTCCAAGATAATTATCCACCTCATGGGTATTTAGAATCTGCCCTCCGCTTGCATATGCACCTTCCAGTACAATAAAACGAAGCCCGCCCCGTGCAGCGTAAACAGCTGCCGAAAGTCCTGCAGGCCCGGAACCGATTATAATTACATCATAAATATCTGACATTCTATCCTTCCTTTCTTAAATGTTTCCAACAAATATTTTCAGAAAAATCTCAAAAAATATAGTACAATTCTTTTCTTTCTGTTATATTAAGAAATATGTACAAAACTACATAAATTTATTATATACCCCAATGAATAAGAAAGAAAGGAGCAAAATCCATGTCAGATAAAAATGCCATTGTAACCGGAGCTTCCCGCGGAATCGGACGTTCCATTGCACTTGCTCTTGCCGAAAGTGGGTACAATCTATTAATCAGCTGCAACCACTCCGTGGATGAACTGAAAAAAGTCCAGTCCGAAATTCTCTCCCATTCTGTCAAATGTATTTCCTTCGTCGGAAATGCAGGCGACCATACCATGGCAGAGGAACTTTACCAAACTGCCAGAGAAGAACTTGGTGAAATCCATATACTGATTAACAACGCCGGAATTTCCCATATAGGACTTTTACAGGATATGACTTATGAAGAATGGGATTCCATCCTTAACGTAAATCTTACTTCCGTTTTTAATATGTGTAAACTTGTTATTCCGGATATGATTGCCAGAAAACAGGGGAAAATCATCAATATTTCCTCTGTATGGGGATTATGCGGTGCCTCCTGCGAGACAGCTTACTCTGCTACAAAAGGCGCCGTCAATGCCTTTACCAAAGCTTTAGGAAAAGAACTGGCGCCAAGTAACATCCAGGTGAATGCCATTGCCTGCGGTGCTGTCAATACATCAATGAACAGCTGTTTTTCCGCAGAAGAGCGAGAAGCACTCTGTACGGAAATTCCTGCCGGAAGAATGGCCTCCCCGGAAGAAATAGCCGAACTTGTAATGCATCTTATCAATTCCCCTTCCTACCTTACCGGAGAAGTCATCAAAATGGATGGTGGCTGGATATAGAAGATATATTGGGATGTATCTGGGAATAAATAAAATCTGCCAGCATTATGACAAAAATTATTGTACTCAGTGTCTTTAGAGGTATTGCCAGATTAATTTTTATCCATCCCATTCTCGGAACCATGAAATAATGAAAAAAGAGCCCTATGC
>JAQXXN010000017.1 GCA_029226085.1 Thermoflexaceae bacterium | reverse complement strand
CAACATGCCTGTCATCAAAATCCACAGGGATTCCCCACTTAAATGAGCTTCTTGACACACACAAATCCTGAAGACCTGCCTTGATAAAGTTATTCATCATCTCATTTTTTCTTGATTCAGGCTGTATAAATTCAGGATGCTCCTCTATGTGCTTAATAAGTCTGTCTGTGTATTTGCTCATCTTAAAGAAATATGCCTCTTCCTTTGCCGGCTGGCATGGTCTTCCACAGTCCGGGCATTTGCCGTCCACAAGCTGGGAAGGTGTAAAGAATGACTCGCAAGGTGTGCAATACATTCCCTCATACTCGCCCTTATAAATATCTCCCTTGTCATAAAGCTTCTTAAAAATCTTCTGAACCTGTTTTTCATGATCTTCATCCGTTGTCCGGATAAATTTGTCATAGGAAGTATTCATCATATCCCAGATTCTTTTGATTTCTCCTGCCACATTATCCACGAATTCCTTCGGTGTGATACCGGCTTCCGCCGCTTTTAATTCGATTTTCTGTCCATGTTCGTCCGTTCCTGTCTGAAAACGTACATCATAGCCCTGTTGTCTTTTAAATCTTGCAATACTGTCCGCAAGAACGATTTCATAGGTATTCCCAATATGAGGCTTGCCTGACGTATAGGCAATCGCTGTTGTAATATAATAAGGTTTCTTCGCCATTTCTCTGTCTCCTTTATCCCTGTATTATTCCAATACAGACACTATACTAGCTTTTAGACTAACACCAAGGGAAATTTCTGTCAATATTTACGATAGCGGATAAACCATAAAAAATTTTATCCGAATTAGTATTATTTGTATATTTTCCCCGAATATCTATGTTATAATAATAAACGGATGCTCTATGCATATCAAATTTTATGGTGGTGTATAAATGAATTTTAATAAGATGAAACGTATTTTATGCATTTTCTTAGCAGTATTTCTGGTCATTGGATGTACAGGATGCAAGAAATCCTCACAGGGAAATACAGAAGTGTATAAATATGACAAAAGTTCTTTTGAAAACTTTACCAATGATTTATTTGCAGATGAAGTAACAAGTGATTCCATTACACTAAATTATCTCGTTGCTCATCCCGAGAATTTCGGAATTGAATCTTACGAAGTCGGATATGGTTCAACGGATCTTTCTTTGCTGGATGATGATTCCCAGACAATCGAAGCATTAAATGCATTGAAGTCTTTTAAGTATGACTCTTTATCCAATGAGGATAAACTGACCTATGATATCCTAAAGGATTACCTCGAGACATATCTGGAATACTCCGACATGTACTTATATGCAAAGACATTAAGTCCTACCATTGGCTTTAACTGCCAGCTTCCTGTTGTTCTTGCCGAATATTCCTTCCGCACAAAGCAGGATGTCTACGACTATGTGGAATTACTGAAGCAGACCGATACATACTTCCAATTTATTCTGGACATTGAGAAAATGAAATCCGAACAGGGTCTGTTCATGATGGACGAAATCGCAGACATGATTATTGAACAGTGCAATTCCTTTACTGCTGATACAGACAACAATTATCTCATTGAAATCTTTAACGAAAAAGTGGATTCCATGTCCGAATTCACAAAGGAAGAACGGGAAACACTAAAGACTGAGAATGAAGCTGCGGTAAAAGACCATGTCATTCCTGCCTATAACCTTCTTGCCGAGGGTCTTGCCTCCTTAAAAGGCACAGGACAGTATGAAGGCGGTCTGTGCAATTATCCGGATGGCACCAGATACTATGAATACCTTGTGCTTTCAGGCACCGGTTCCAAACGTTCCATCGATGAACTAGAAGAATTAATTGATGATTACATGGAATATGGTTTCCGTAAAATGGGAACAGCCTTAAAGAATGACAGCAATGTTTTTGAGCTTGCAGCCGATGCCTCCTTTGGCATGGATGACCCATATGAAATCCTTGAAGACCTTAAAGAACGGATTAAGAACGATTTCCCGGAGCTTCCGGAGACTTCTTATACTATCAAATACGTTCATAAATCCATGGAAGAAAACATGAGTCCCGCTTTTTACATGACTCCTGCCATTGATGATTATTTCCAGAACTCTATTTACATTAACAATAAATCACTGGAAGAAGGGCAGGATTTATATACAACCCTCGCCCATGAAGGATTCCCGGGACATTTGTACCAGAATGTATATACTGCTTCAAAGGGTCTTTCCCCAATCCGTTTTCTTCTCGATTATTCGGGTTACACGGAAGGATGGGCAACCTATGTGGAACTGCTTTCCTATGAGATGGGCGGTCTCGATGAGAATGTCGGTGCACTGCTTTCTGCCAACCAGCTGATTACTCTCGGCGTTTATGCAAAATGCGATATTGGTGTTAATTATCACGGATGGACTCTTGATGACGTATCCTCTTACGTTTCATCACTTTTCGGTCCGCTTGATGAAGAAATCATGGAAGAAATTTACTATGCCATGGTTTCTGAACCGGCAAATTACCTGAAATATGTAATCGGCTGCATGGAGTTCATGGAACTTCGAAATACTGCCAAAGAAACTCTCGGCGCCAAATTTAACGCTGTTGATTTTCATGATTTTCTTCTGACCACTGGTCCTGCTCCGTTTGATATCATTGCAGATCGTATGAATACCTGGATGAGTGAACAATAAATTCTACCGATAAAAATGCCGCAGCAACGGTTCATGGCTTGCAGTCCATGTTCCCGCCACTGCGGCATCTTTTTCCATGTGATACATTCACACAAAACATTTTCGCTTATACATTGTCACTCTTATGTTTTCTGATGATTTCCTCATAACGACGCTGGGAAGCCTTCTCTTCTTCATCCATCTCAACCGGAACATCCTCTATTGTATTAAGCTGTGCAAATACATCTGCCAGATCGTCCATGTTTAATAAATTATTATCCATCTCTTTCACCTCTGCTTCCATCTGTAAGACACATGTCTTACTAATTATCCTCTTTAATAAATACAGCCTTTTTTCCTAATACATAATTTAAAACAATGACAATAAGCATCATTATGATTTTGGAAATTTTCTCATCTGCCGAGAAAATATCCACCATCACAATCAGCCCGAAGAAATCCACCAGACCCGTAAATCCTCTTGCAAGTATAAATCGTCCCAGTTCCAGTAACGTCTTCTTAAGGCTGCCTGTTTTTGTCCGGTACACCCAGAACTTATTCAAAAAATATCCAACCGTTTTGGATAACACTAATCCTGTTATGTTGGCGATTGTATAATGCACTCCTGCGAACAATAAAATAAAATAAGTAGCTGCATTGGTTAATGTTACCGTACCGCCTGCAATGGTATAACGGATGATTTCATTATCCAGCATTTTTTTTATAAATTTAAACACATTCTTTTCCTCATGCTAATTCTCAATAGTTTCTTTAATGCTGTACGGGCTGTCGATATTGGCACCATAATACGTCTTTACCAGAATATCACTCATCAGTCCGAATATAAAGAATAATAAACCGATTATGACAAAAAAGATAGTAAGCAGTGGTGGTATCATGTTGTTTGACATCTTATAACCCAGGAAAAATATTACAACCGACCAGATACCACATGCGCCGCCGAGCATCAGAAAAATAAGTCCCGCACTTCCCATCATGTGTAATGGTCTGGTTGAATAGTTGTGCCAGAACCACACGGCAATCATATCCACAAAACCCTTAAACGTACGCTTCCAGTTATATTTTGTCACTCCCTGCGTCCTTGGTCTGTGATTGACCACCATTTCTCCTACCACGAATCCCTTCGACTCTAAAAGAGCAGGAATAAACCGGTGCATTTCTCCATACAGATGAACATTTTCAAAGCATTCCTTCCGATATACCTTAAGGGAACATCCGCTGTCGTGAATATGATCCTTTACAATGATTCCACGAAGAAAGTTTGCCACCCTGGATGTAAATTTCTTCATCAGCGAATCCTTCCTGTTCTTTCTCCAGCCGGATACCACGTCCAAATCATTACTTTCCAGATACTCAATCATCTTTGGAATATCTGCCGGGTCATTCTGCCTGTCCCCATCCATTGTCACAATGTAATCATACTGTGCTGCCTTAATACCCGCATCCATTGCTGCGGTTTGTCCGAAATTTCTTCTCATGCGGATTAACTTAATCGGCTTTAACTGCCTTGCAATCTCCACACTCTTATCTGTGGAACCGTCATCCACAAAAATAATCTCATAAACATATCCATTTGCTTCACAGACTTCCTTTATTTCCTGGTGAAGCTCCCGGACATTTCCTTCCTCATTATAAACTGGAACTACTACTGATACACGCTTCATGTCTTTCCTCTTTCCTTTGCCAAAATCATCTCATATCTGCATATTTATCCCATGTAAAATTCCTTATACCAGACACAGAATTTCCTTAATCCATCCCGCAGACTGGTTGATGGTTTAAATCCAAAATCCCGGATAAAATCATCCACATCCGCATAGGTAACCTCAACGTCCCCCGGCTGCATGGGAACAAGCTGTGTATGTGCCTTAAAGTCATAATCCTTATGTAGAACTTCCGCTGCAACAAGTTCTTCCTGCAAAACGGATACAAAATCCAGAAGATTTTCCGGGTGGTTATTCCCAATGTTATACACCTTATACCGTACTCCATCTTCATTTTCCAGCGGTGCTCTCTGTAATACTTCCAAGACTCCTGCCACAATATCGTCAATATAAGTAAAATCCCTTTTGCAGTTTCCGTAATTAAATATTTTGATTGTTTCATTCTTAATTAACTTATTGGTAAATCCAAAATAAGCCATGTCCGGACGTCCTGCCGGCCCGTATACCGTAAAGAAACGAAGCCCCGTGGACGGTATGCCGTATAATTTGGAATAGGCATGGGCAAACAGTTCGTTTGATTTCTTGGTTGCAGCATATAAAGATACCGGATTATCTACCTTATCCTCTGTGGAATACGGAATCTTTTTATTGGAACCATAAACTGAAGAAGAGCTTGCATATACCAGATGACTGACACCCGGCTCTCCATTGTCACGGCTATGGCGGCATGCCTCCAAAATATTGTAAAATCCAATCATGTTAGACTCAATGTAGGCATCAGGATTCTCTATACTGTACCGGACACCTGCCTGTGCCGCAAGATTGACCACGATATCCGGACGATATTTTTCAAATATTCCGGTAACAAATTCCCTGTCAGCAATATTTCCCTTTTCAAATATAAATCGTTTGTCCTTATCCAGTTCTTCAATCTGTTTCAGGCGGTATTCCTTAAGAGAAACATCATAATAATCATTGAGATTATCCACTCCGATTACCGTTATCGCTTGAAACTGTCCAAATAATGCCTTAACAAGATTCGCACCGATAAACCCTGCAGTGCCTGTAACCAGTATGTTTTTTCCCGATATGTCGATATTTTTCTCCAGCATGTTTTTCCTTCCCGTAATCTTTTCTACGATACCCATATATTATACATTATTTTCATTTATTAATAAAGAAATTTCAATCATGTAATGAATGATAGTCATACGAATTATAAAACTCCCGGATAAAATCAATATATTCCTGATAATTTTCCTTTGTAAGCCGGTACATATCCTCATGCATCCAGTTTAATATCCTGCTGTTTACCCAATCCCCAAAATGCGCCTGATCCTTATAATTATCCAGATTGCATACCAGCTCTGTGTTGGTACAGAAAGAATATAACCGGATGTTCGGGCACTGAAGAATTTCTTCAATGGCACATTGCTCCGCATCAATTCTTTTATTAATTTCTCCCCGTTCATACAGCATGTCCCAGTAACAGATACTGTACGGCGGGAAAAATACATAAAAAGTCACATCCGGGTAAGCCTTTGCCGTTTCCAGCAAATTCTGGCGGATACTGTCTATGACGGTCTGCCGCTCTTTTTCCGTAAGACATTGCTCACTGCCGGCACTGTCACACCATGAATAGCTCTCAAGCACCGCCTCATCTCCGTATTCCTCCGTCCAGCACCAGTTTGCATATGCATCAAAAGAGGTTGTCAGCCCTCCCACATGGGTATAGCGGATGACTTCATAGGTCTTTGTAAATAATACCTCCTTATTTAACAGATAATTCACATCATCAAAAACATCCGTATCATACAGATATACCGGGCGTTCTTCGGTTAAATTCAGCATGTCATCCTTATCATTCAGCAAAGACGAATAATCAAGGCTTCTTAGAACAATCCGGATCTTGTCATTTGCTTTAAGCGCCCGTCTTATATGTTCATCGATTTCCTTATAGCTTCCTCCTGCAAATGCCGTTTTTACTGAGGTAGTTCCCCACAGTTCATCAAATTCCGTTGTTTTAAAGTTTTCACACATACTGCTTCCGGTAATCAGCGCATCATATTCAAAAT
>JAQXXN010000016.1 GCA_029226085.1 Thermoflexaceae bacterium | reverse complement strand
TCACCTGTGGATGGGTTACGGGTAAATGCAACACCTGTACCGGATGTATTACCCTTGTTACCAAATACCATGGTCTGAACATTTACCGCAGTACCCCAGTCACCCGGAATATCGTTCATTCTACGGTAAACAATAGCTCTTGGATTATCCCATGAACGGAAAACTGCCTTAACGGCACCCATTAACTGTTCCTTCGGATCCTGTGGGAATTCCTCACCATGCATTGCTTCCTTATAAACTGCCTTGAACTTCTCTGCCAGTTCCTTTAAGTCCTCTGCCGTAAGCTCTGTATCGAACTTTACACCCTTTGCTTCCTTCATCTCGTCAATGATTTTCTCAAAGTAAGACTTTGGAACTTCCATTACAACATCCGAATACATCTGAATAAATCTTCTGTAAGAGTCATATGCAAATCTAGGATTGCCGGTTTTTGCCGCAAATCCTTCAACTGCCACGTCATTTAAACCAAGATTCAAAATGGTATCCATCATGCCTGGCATTGATGCTCTTGCTCCGGAACGGACAGAAACCAGAAGCGGATCATTGGTATCACCAAACTTCTTGCCGTTCTCCTTCTCCAGCCATGCTAATGCATCAAAAATCTGTGTCTTGATTTCTTCGGAAATCTGTTTGCCGTTATTGTAATAATCCGTACAAGCCTCCGTTGTTACCGTGAAACCCTGTGGAATCGGCATTCCAAGTCCGGTCATTTCTGCCAGATTACAACCCTTTCCACCAAGAAGATTTCTCATTGATGCATTTCCTTCTTTAAATAAATACACCCATTTTGCCATTTGAATATACCTCCAAAAATTTTATTAATATCCGAGCTCTTTATTTCGTTAATATTATAACAATATCCTCCTCTTTCGTCCACTAAAAATTGTACGTGAATTTGTACAAAGTTTTATCCAAAAATCTGAAAGCACTTTCAAGTCCGGGAAATCCTTATTTTAGGACATTTTGAGTCTTTGAATTCGAAAACGATTTCGCCTATTTGTTGTGAAAATGTGAAAAAAATATCAATTTTCTTCCAGCTTCTACCAATTAATATATTCAGAATTGTATATTATATACAAAAGTTTATTATTATACCTTTAAGGTATGATAACCAAACTTAACAAATATTTTACAAATGATACTTCAAATGATATGATACTCACATAAATAAATCCTAAAAATAACTATAGCAAATCAAAAATAAAGCATGCAGGTTTTTAATAAAACTTACATGCTTTATTTTTATGATATTTGTGAGTTTCACAGTATCTGTACTGTCAATGTTCTATCCTTTCATTCCGTCCGGATTATTAAGAATTGCTTCCACTTCTCTCACAGCCTTAAGATAACGCTCCTGATAAGTACCCGAAATACATACAAATGTTCTTCCGTGCTTTCTTAATAGCTCCTTTATCTGATTGCTGTATTTTTCCCTGTCATTCTGAATTTCCATGCTGCGGTCTCCGTCCTGGACAAATTCCACATCCGGTTCTAAAAATAAAACCAGATCATATTGGTTTAAGGCATCCACGGCATCTGCAAGTGCCTTGTTTTTTTCAATATTGGAATCTTTTAAGAAATTCATGTAAAATAACGTCACCAGTGCGTCCGTATCCTCAAAAAGAATTTGTTTACCAGCTTCTAATGCTTTCATTTCATTTAATTTATGCTGGAGAAGAATCTCGGTAAAATCCTCCGAAAGCATTAAAAGATCTGTACCGGATCGTTCTGAGAGTTCTCTTCCCGCTTCTTCAATAAACCCTGCATTAAAGTGATTGGAAAGATTTATGGTCAGGGTAGATTTACCGGTACTTTCTCCGCCAATCAGAAGTACCTTTTTTGTATAATATGGTCTTACCACATCCGGAATCCAGTCCCAGTGAGCATATGGATTCTCCCTGATTTTGGTGGAACTGATATCATCTCTCTGAAATACATGAAATTCACTGTCCGGATAACAGACATTCCAGAAACTGTTTTCGTCATAATCACTGCCGCAGAAAACAACATCTATATCTCCCGGAATTTCGCTTTTTACCTTTTCGGCATCCTTCTTCCAGTATTCTTCCGTATATGCCTGCTTGGTCCTGGCATCATCTGAGAGCAGTATGATTTTTACATTTCCGATATGTTTTGTCAGCTGATACAGCCACCGGTAACGAATCCGGTAATCAATTTCATCACGGTTATTTCCAATGCTTAATACCACATAAAGATTTTCACACATGTTGGCAGCCTGAATAATACAGCGTACATGTCCTAAATGAAGCGGATTAAAGGAACCGCCATACATTCCAACCTTATAGCGCATTTTGTTTTGCCTCCCTGCTCCATTTTACATACATAATGACTGCATTCAACAGATATATGCTCCACATTAACAGTGTTGCAATACTTTCGCCGCCTTTTGCAAAATTCACACCCCACATGATAACGGTTACAATATCCACCACAATCCATAAAATCCACTGTTCCGTAAGTCTTCGCACGGACAAAATCTGTGCGACAACCGAAACAACCGTACTCATGCTGTCAACAAATGGCAGATTACCACCCAGAAATTGCAAAAGCAGACCATAAAGAATAATTCCAACCGCAGTAATACCATATAAAACAGCACTGCGCTTTGCTGAAAGCCTGTCCTTAATAACCTCGCCCGTATCCTCATTCATATGCTTCTTCCATGCAAACCATCCCACAAAATTCATCGGAAAATAATAGAGCAGATTCAGCATGACTTCACCATAATACTTCGCCCCAAATGCTATGTACGCATATAATGCCACATTGATTGTTCCGAATATAAACGAAGAGCGCTTTCCTTTTCCGGTCAGAATGACACACCATACACCGGTTAGTGCCGACAGTATTCCGATTACCGTATCTTTCCAGTAAATGGACAAAGCCAGAATGATGCAGCTTGCCAGCATAAGCCATGCAACGTCATATTTTTTCCAGCCTTTTAATTCATCTTTTAAATATTTTTTGATT
>JAQXXN010000015.1 GCA_029226085.1 Thermoflexaceae bacterium | reverse complement strand
TTCCTTAAGGATAGCCCCTCAAGAATTTTTTTCTCCGTTTCCGGAGTCCAATAAATTTTTAAATCTTCTTTTGCACGAGTTATTGCAGTGTAAAAGATGTTGTGGGTAATAAGTTCCTCAACTTCATTTGTAATAACAATCTTTACTGATTTATATTCCAAACCTTGAGCTTTGTGAATTGATACCGCATATGCTACTTGGAAAGGTACAATAGCATCTGAAGAATCAGTATCATCATCGGTGCTAAGATACTTGTCCACCCAAAAACTAATAATAGAATTGCCATTATCAGATGTACCAACTAAGGTAAAATCATAATCTTCTGCCTCCCAATCAGTAATAGCAATATCCAGTTCTACATCAAAACGGATTTTGTTTTCGGTTGGTTCAATATCCTTTATGCGGCCTTTCATGTTGTTGTATATCAAAGGCGCAAATCTGTCCGATTCATTGAATAGAACAGGATCTCCTATTTTATATCTATTGATTCCCCAAACAATTTCAGGATTGGAATTATTACTCTGCAAGAATCTATTGATATTGTTAATGCCGTAAAGTCCATCGTAATTTAAACACAATATAATTTCATCATCTTCCGAGTGCTCAAAAATTGATTCATCTAACTTTACAGTATATTTACCTTTAACCAGCGGTTCAAGAATATCGTCTTGAAGTTTTCTAACTCTATCCCAGATGGTGAGCAACCTTTCATTGGTGCTGCGGTATGGTTTTGATAATTCAGAAACAGATGTCTCCGGCACGAAAGTACGTGCAATGCTAAACCAATTTCCAAATAATATCGCTTCAATCTGGAACACATCCCCAACTAATACAAGGAGCTTAAAAGTAGCCTTCTCCAGAATGTCTCGCATATCTTTATTGCTTACCGTACTACACTCATCGATAAACAAGATATCGCATTCTGTATCAGTATTATAGTCAGACAAAAATTTAGCAATAGTTTTAAAGTCACAATTACCTGCATTCACCTTTCGGCGCATGTTATCTACAGCAGGATTTGTATTTGCCAAATACAGCTTTTTGCGATCATTATATAGATTCGAAATATGATTAATAAGAGTTGATTTCCCGGTTCCCGCCGAACCATAAATTAGAGCAACGTGAGATTCCGAAAATATCGTTTTAAGAGCATTGAGCTTTTCCTTGCTATCAATTCGGTAAGAAGGATTCTTAGATAGCCATGATTCTACGAAATCAATGTAACCAGACATCCCAGTTGAAGATAACTCTTTTAGCTTTTTTATGATTTTCGTTGTATCGTCAACATACCCTTTCATATATAAATGGTCTTTGTAAATGCAAAGATAACGCTCTGCGTGTTTTTTTGCATACACCAGCGAGTTATATTTTCTAATTAAACCATTTATATCATCAAATCGTTCCAACTCGCTTAAGGGTGTAAAAAGAACACCACCTTGTTCGGTATTGTTCTGTATTGTACGAGCAAGAAATTCATGTTCTCTATTACTTGAGTTGATACATTCAAATAAATCATAGATTCTGGGATTGTGTTTAATCAAAGATGTCGCATACGGCATTTGATCAAACGGAATACAGCCCCAACGCAGATGTAGATCAGATAACCTTTCACAGGTTTCTCTGCTATATTGACGTCTCATAACCTTATTATTCATTTTGTGGAGAAAGTACCGAATAATATTGCTACCGGGAGCTTTCTCTTTTATGAGGTTACGAGATTTGTCCAAAAGATCAAATATATGCGTAACTTTAGCCTCTGTAGTGCACTTGGCTTTTGCCCAAGAATAATATGAATCCGATGATGTAACTAAATCGACAAGACTCATTCGAGTGTCTGTAAGGAATTTCATCAGATCACGGAACTCATTATTACCGGCACCAATTTGAGTGTGACTGCCAAAAAAATCAGCAAATCGATTAACCTCACAAGGCCTTATTGACACTTCCCAACTGTCGATAATTTGAATAGGCATAACTTTCCCAAGCACACCGATTACATCATTGTGTATAGAAAGCTTAACTGCATAATTGTCAGAAAGGTCAAGGGACGTAAACGCAATTACTCTATCGAATTTACTGGCTTTATCATTTGCTACTGTGAAGGTTATTTCGTAGAAAATATGATGTTTTACGAAAAAAGGTTTGATTTTCTGTATGTACGCACGATCATTATAGGGATTCCGTGTTGCATAACGACTCGGCTTAACGATGCGAACGGCAATCTGCTTATAGTACTCCATTAAGTTATCGTCTAAGTTTAACGGAAAATCATCAATATTCTCAAGAACATCCATATTGTACTTTTCTTTGAGAAACACCT
>JAQXXN010000014.1 GCA_029226085.1 Thermoflexaceae bacterium | reverse complement strand
GGCATAGGAAAATGTATTTTTTCTAATTCCTATGCCTGATTTGCTCTGAATGGCATTGTTTCGGCACCTCTTTGCACCATTCCAATTTTCCTCAGCTACTCTATCCTAAATATTCTTTGTCTAGCTATGGCAAGGAATATAAACAAACTCCATAACAAGATTCAAAAAGATAAGACAAGATACATCGTAGCATTTCTTAAAATAAATCATCAAGATAGCAAAGATAAAGCTGCCGCTTCACGAATTTTCATTCGTTAAAGCGGCAGCCACAATTATATGTTTTATTTAGTTAATCAGCAATTATGCTCTCTTTCTTCTGAAAACATATGCTACACAGATACCAGCTGATACCAGCATGATAATTGCAAGAGGCATAAGCGGTGTTGTATCTCCGGTGTTAACACTCTTAACTCCATTACCATCAACACCATCTTCATAAATTTCTTCTGCCCATGCAACAGCAAATGGAGAAGCACTCATAACATGTACTTTAAGTGCATTACTTGTCTCCTTCGGATTAAAGAATTCGAGTGTACCTGCCTGCTGACCGTTACAATTCATTGTAATTAAATGTCCAACAACGAAATCATATTTATTTCTACTTATTCCTTCCGGATATGGAAGATAAACATCAACACCCTTTGCAGGGAAATTTTCTTCTGTTGCCAGTTCCCAATTAATTCCATCAATACTTACAAGAATTTTAACTTCATATACAACTGAGCCTTCAAGATCTGATAATATCCTTCTTGCAGCCTCATTTTCAGTAATTTGAGTCTTTAAGTAAAGAACTAATTCGTCTACTGTATTACATCCTGTTGCCTTTTTAACTTCTTCCGTCAAAACAGACTCTGGGATAGTTGTTGTTACTTCAACCTTAAACTTATCTGTCAGTCCAATTGCTGACGGGGTACCACCCGGAACTGCGCCTACTCCCGCTGGAGCTACATCCGTCAGTTGCAGGAAACCATTCATGTTAATTGTACCATCAGCATTTCTTCCAATTCCTGTAAATACAAGCGACTCAAACCAGTCAGCCGTTACCTGTGTACCTGCCTTATTAACTGATTTGCTTCCATCCCAGTAATAGTTTGTTTCATTTTTAATCTTAGTCTCATCCTGGTTTCCTACCGGTTTCAGCTGCTCTGCCACATCTGTACCTTTCACAGCATATCCAGGGAAAAGTGTATGGGACGTGCTATCCTTAAATGAAATCACACCATTTGCATAATAATCCGTATTTTTAGCTGCATTAGTATAGAAAGCTACATTATACGACTCATTGTTATATGAGATACTATTATAAACCTGAATATCCGGGCAACTGTTACAATCAATACCTTTTGCCTTGTTGAAGAAGGAGTAGGAATTAATCAACGTATGATAACCAGTAAGGCTTTCACCACCCATTTTAAATCCATTACCATTACCTGCATCTGTACCATCTTCAAGATAACCGTTTGCAAATGCCACGGAATTCTTAATTACTACTTTGCCAATTGGTCCTGTCTCCACCTTAGCATAAAGATCCCATCCATCATCGGCATTGTTATAGGCAATACAACCATCGAAAACATTTCCTTCACCAACTGTTAACTTAGCAGCAAAACCATCTGCGTCTTCATATCCGGCATCAGCATTGCCATATGATGTACAGTTAAGAATCAGATTATTAGCCGGCCAGTCTTCAAACTCGTCAGTTCCAAGATAACGGCTTATCTGAATACCCGTATTACCATTGTGATATGCCATGATATTATCTAATGTATTATTATTTCCGGAAACCTGAATACCCTTCTGTGCATTCTGGGATTTCGTTACATCAAATCCATAAAAATACCAGTAATCTCCGGCCATTATCATACCTGGACAAATTCCCTGGAAGTTAAATACCGGTCTTGAAATCGCCTCTGGATCCGCTATCATTCTGATGTTCTGTTCTGCAGTACCATCCATTCCTCTTTCAATTTTAATTGTCTTAAAAAGAAGATATTCACCTTCCATGACAACTATTGTTTGTCCCGGTTTAACAGCACTTACTGCTGTATAAACATCCACCGGATCATCCTTAGTACCTCTGGCATTCGACCTTCCATCTGGTGAAACATAGATTTCTTTAAGATTAGCAAATTCATTCTTAATCTTAACTTCAAACTTTACATCAAGTCTGTCCGCATTGGCCAGCTGCGTATATTCACCAAGATCCTGTGTTGCATCCGGTAAGAATTCAACCTTAATTTCATTCGTTTCTTTTTCAAGAACTACCATATGATCTGTTCTTTTTTCTGCTTCAACAGGAATATTTTCTGCCACCCAATTGCCATTTACTCTAATTCTCGCAGTACCAGAAACATTAGAATACATTGCAACTTCATAGTATTCAGAATTGGCTACCGTACCTGACTGCACCTGGAATACCGGTTCAACATATGTAATTGGTCTTTCCTCTGCAGGAGCATCATCCTTGGCAGCAATTGTTGAAAACTGAATATCAGAAGCGGTAATCTGAACATTTCTTGAAGCGAAGAAACCAACATATACATTTTCTTCATCAATCATGCTTAATGCGTTCGGATCATAATTCTTAATCTTCTTGATAACATTACCTGCTTCATCATAATATGTTATGAAATAACCAGTATTATTTTTCTGTATTTCCAGAATGAAATCCGTATTATTAGCAATCGTTCCTTCTACTTCTTTTGTAGCATTACCAATAATATTGTATGTTCCAGCTAAAAGTCCCTGTTCCGCTGCAGATGTTTCAAGCGGAGTTGTTCCATATTTAAATCCTGCCGGAACATCTGAAGCATTAATATCGTCATTTTTTGTAACACCTGTCTTAGCTAATAATCCAAGACCGAGCTTCATACTATACTTGGTACCGGTTAACGCAACATCCTTCTTTGCTGCATCCCATGTATATTCAATTTTAGTTCCAATTGCCATGTATGCATTATTCCACACCGTAGCAAGATCCCCATGTGTACCTACATGGTCAGCTGCCATAATTCCAAAGCCTTCCTGTCCATTCGACAATGTCCACTTATCGACATGAATCTTGGCCTTTAACGTAAAGTTCGTATCAACCGGAACAGCTGTATAATAGAACGCTACCTGGTCAACACCATTCGGATAAATCTTACCACTACCATTTAAACTCCACACAGTTACCTGACCATCATTGGCATTGCCTGAATAACCATTATTTTCCGCCTTGCCAGAAATTGAAGAACCACCATATGCAGAGAAATTCCACTCGGCCTGTTCCTCTGCAACAACCGTAACTTCATTCGCATCCGACATCTCACCGGCTGATGTTTTATTGCTTATAGCTCTTACCGTAAACGAATACTTTTGTCCAATAGTAAGACCTGTAACTGTGGTACTTAATCCTTCTACCGTAGCAATCAGAGTTCCATCCTGATATACCTCATAGCTTGTCGCTTCCGGAACTTCTCGCCATTTTACTTGAACATTTCCATTTCCCTTATTAGTAACACTTGCAATTTCTACTTTAGCCATTGGAAGAACAAATCCCAGTGCCGAAGCAGCCTCTGACTTATGCTCTATTGTTTCATTCGGTCGTTTTCCAACCGCAACAATTGTATAATCCCCGGATGCTTCCGGTTCAAATTCAACATCATGTGTGTCTTTGCCAAATTCATTTTTAACAACTGTATCAACTACATTGCCATCTTTATCAATTAAGTTAACTTCTATTGAAGCTGCACCCGTTACACCAATTTCGCCATCTACTGTTGCTGTAATCTTACCTGTTGTATTATCAACCTTTACATTCTTTACAACAGGTGCCGCTGCGTATTCCCATCCTGGTGAAAACGGTGAGAAACTGCCTGTCAACGTAGATGAATCAAATTTTACTGTTCCATCTTCCGTATAAACAATATTACTAATATTGGCTGTAACACCACTGAAAAGAATTGCCGGTATTACGCTTGCTCCATCACCAACTGCGGCATTATGATCCGATACTGATTTACTATCAAGCAAGTCCCCTTTTGAATCATAACATTTTAATTCATTGGTAGCACCATCTCTGGTAAATTCAAGCGTATAAACGGTGTCCAAATCCCAGTTCTTTCCACCATCAAGTGATCCAC
>JAQXXN010000013.1 GCA_029226085.1 Thermoflexaceae bacterium | reverse complement strand
AGCAATTGACTATTAATAAATCGGGTTTTGCAAGTTTTTGACTTGCAGGCATAGGGAATTTTGGTTTTGGATTTTTCTATGCCAGTTTTTTGCTTCGAAAACTGGTTCATGGCATAGAAATATGAAGTTCTCTAGTTTTCTATGCTAATTTCAAGTAAAAATCGAAGAGTGGTATTTAAGAAAATGTCAATTTTGGCATAGAGAAATTGAATTCTTGACATAGCTATGCCAGTTATCATCGTTGAAGCAAAAATTTTGGCATAGCAGAATTGACTTTTTAATATAGCTATGCCACGGTCATAAATTCATGGCACAGGGAATGGATTTTGCCACGGCGCAAAGAATCGGATAACTTCCCGGTTTATCTGAAAAATGAAGAATTGGTCAACTGAATAATTAGGGCGCATATTCTTCCCAAATTCCTGCCAATATGGTACAATTTGTACAATAAATGCTAAATGAACTATAAAGAATACAGAGGAAAGTGCATTACGGAGGTATGGATGAAAAAGGGATTAAATGCTTCAACACTCAAAATGATAGCGATAATAGCAATGGTTATCGACCATATTTCGTGGGGATTTTTTGATTTTTATTCATGGCAGGGCTATATGCTTCACATTATTGGACGGCTTACGATACCAATCATGTGCTTTTTCATTGCAGAGGGGTTCAGAAAAACGCATAACCTTAGACGGTACATATTACGAATGGCATTTTTTGCAGCGCTCTCTGTAATCCCATTCTACCTGTTTTTCCATGAAGAATACGCCTATCGGCAAAATGTCATTTTTGATTATCTTTTGGCACTTTTGCTGCTGGCGGTATTGGAAAGTAAACGGTTTAAAAAACCTGTAAAGATTATGCTAAGTACATTGCTGGTCATAACCTCTATGGTAATAGGCGGATGGCCTGTTATGCCTATGATTTATGTACTGATTTTCTACTATGCGGACAGTTTCAAAAAGCAGGCGGTGTGGTTTTGTTCAACAACTGTTGGACTGGTTCTTTTTATGATGATTGGCATTACGCTTAATACAAGGTATAATTTCTATCCCATGTATAATAACTGGGTCTGGTGGGATAAAAGTTATTTCTTAGGGTTTATGCTGGCTCTCTTTCTGATTAAAGCGTATAACGGGGAAAAGGGAAGGTACCCGCTTGGAAAATATTTCTTCTATCTCTTTTACCCGGTACATTTTCTTGTGCTGTTTGCGATAAAGCTGGTAATAAATAACTACGGAAGTTATTGGATTTATATTGGATTGCAGCTTTTCTGCATACTTTTAGTTTTATGTTTTATATGCCGTATTATGTTTGAAAAAAGTTCAAAGGCACAGAATGCTACTGTGCTGCTCAGCGTGAGCGGACTTGTGTATACGGTGGCATTTTTTATTGAAACGACTGCAAGGACAAAGGAACTTGCATTTGGTGCGGTTACAATGGAATATCTGGGAGAAGCGGGAGCATTTCTCGGAGCGACTATTTTTTTATCGGTATTCTGTCATTTCAGGGTGAAAAGATGGTTTTACTTGATTGAGGGGATTTTTTTGGGTGGAGCAGTTATCCTCGTGTATACTGCAGAATATAATCATATTTTTTATAAAAGCATCGGCATGGATTTTTCGGGAGATTTTCCAAGGCTTATACTCGACTATGGCATAGGATTCACTATTTTTTATTTGTTTCTTATGGTACTTTGTGTTGTGGCTACAATAAAAATAGTCAAATCCTACCAGAAAGCAAGTGAGATTGAACGTAAGAGAATGTTGCTTCTTCTTGGAGGAATGTGTTCTCCATGGCTGGCTATAATAGTACGGTCAATGGGACTTACGGGAGGTTATGAGGTATCGTTCCTTGGAATCATATTCACAGCTATTTTCATGATACTTGCGCTGATTAAATACGGCTACTTTGATTCTGTTCAGCTGGCAGTCACAAATGTTATTTATAAAAGCAATGAGGGTCTGCTTGTACTTGATAATGATAAATATGTGCTTTATTACAATAATATTGTTCAGAAGATATTTCCGCAAATTGCTGAAAGACAGTCTGTTAAGCATGTTCCTGTACTTAGTGATATGATGAATAAATGCTTTGATGAAAACGGAGAGATTGTTGAGTCTCCGGAGCAGAATACCATTGAAGCAGACGACAGGATCTATGAAATGAAGACAGAGCCAATCCTTGAAGCAGGTTATATTCAGGGATATATGGTGAGAGTGTTTGACTATACCACTCATTACCGCAGTATGGAAGAACTCAGAAAAACTGCTCATATTGATGCGCTCACAGGACTTTATGACAGGGAGATTTTCAAGCAGGAAATAACCTGTCATCTGTCCAATGAAGGAATTGGTGCGCTTTTTATGGTGGATATTGATTTCTTTAAATTGATAAATGATCATTTCGGACATATTATCGGCGATGAAGTATTAGTGTCCCTTTCCAAAGCGATACGGACGGTTTTTGTTGGTGAACACATTTACTGTCGTGTGGGCGGAGATGAGTTTATGATGTTTGTAAAAAATACAAATGATATGGCGGCTATTGGACAGCTTGCGCAAGAATTAAATACTGTTTATCGTGAAAATGCGAGAAGTATCGCAGAGGGCCTAAATTCCTCCCTGTCCATTGGAATTGCCCTGTCAGCTTCCATTCCATCTGATACGGAAAGTAATGAACTGTTTGAAGCCCTGTACTCGCTTGCGGACAAGGCTCTTTATCGTGTAAAGGAAAATGGTAAAAACGGATTCATGTTTTATGAAAATATGGAAAATTGAATGTAAAAATCCTCCTAATAAATGCAGATTGCCTGCTTAAACATCCGATTGTACCGCTCAGTAAACAGAGTCATGTCATATTCCATGGTTCCATACAGCGGATCGGCAACCGTTACGGTATTGGTGTCATAATTATAGCCCGTAAGAACAACGCAATGCTCCTGGGAGTACCATGTTACGGTTTCGCCGTTGATTTCCCATGTAACTGTCGGGAAACTTTCTAAAAGATTAATGGTAGTCCAGACCATGACCGGTTTATCATCCGCAATCAGGGCAAAAAGGGAAGATAAATTGGTGCCGGTCAGATTGTATACCTTAAGGCTGGCATTGGTATCTGCAATATAGCTTGCGGCACAGCCGGCTATGACAGGAGCATAGCAGCCGTAGCTTCCTTCTTCTCTTGGATTCCCGATAAAATATTCATTCATGCTGACTTTTCCGGCTTCGCCTTTTGGAAGGTAGCTGTCGGACAGAACACATTTGTCGGCAGGAAGCCCCAGATGGGTAAGAAGCATGGCGAGGGATGTGACTTCACATCCTGCCGGAAGCTCCGGATTCTGGAGAATGATTTCCATGGAAATTTCATGACTTACCGGGACATTTAAGTTACTGTTTCCGGCATTCTCAGGAATATAGCTGTTAATCAGCGTTTGTACATCTTCATCGGTAAGCGTGGCCTCCACAATAATTTGTGCCATGATTTCTTCCTTGGTAAGAGCCACGGGAAGAGAGGCTTTGTAGCGGCCATATAGAATCAGACCTGCAATGCATGCGATAATGCAGAGTATCAGCAGGAGAATTGTTTTAAAAAAAGATTTTACTTCTCTGGACAGCGACATGATTTGTTTCCTTTATCGTTTTGCTTTATTTTGGATGTTTTTTGTTTTATAATTAATATGAATATTATGTTTTAATTATAAATTAAAGGCTTTTTTTTCACAAGCAAATTATGGAAATGAGGTTTTAAATGGACATTAACCTGGAATATTACAAAATTTTTTATCATGTAGGCAGGCTGGGGAGCATTTCTGCGGCGGCAGCAGCTCTGTGTATTTCACAGCCGGCAGTAAGCCAGGCGGTGAAACAGCTGGAAAAAGCATTGGGAACCAGCCTGTTTGTAAGACGTTCCAAGGGAGTCGTACTGACTGCGGAAGGAGAAGTGCTGTATTCGTATGTGAAACAGGGATATGAATATATAAAACTTGGAGAACGCCACTTAAAACAGATGCTTGACATGGAAAACGGAGAGGTGCGTATCGGTGCCAGTGACATGACATTGCGGTATTATCTTTTGAATCATCTGGAAAATTTTCATGAAAAATATCCAGATATTAAGGTATCCGTAACCAATGCACCGACACCGGAAACACTGGAATATCTTATGGAAGGAAAAATTGATTTCGGGGTGGTAAGCGGACCGCTTCCGAAACTGGATGGACTGAATGTGAAAGTAGTCCGTCCCATTCAGGATATTTTTATCGGAGGGAATAAATTTTTAAAATACCGTAATAAGACAATTGAACTTAAAGAACTGGAAAATATGCCTATTGTGTATCTGGAGCCCAATACCAGTACAAGAAAATACATGGATGCATTTTTACAGAAGAACGGGATAAATGTTACTCCGGAATTTGAAATAGCCACCAGTGACATGATAGTACAGTTTGTGCAGAAGAATTTTGGCGTGGGATGTGTTGTCCGGGATTTTGCAAGAGAACTGCTGGATAAAGGGGATATTTTTGAATTGCAGATGGAAAAGAAGATTCCGGAGAGGCATATCTGCGTGGTAACCAATGACAGAGTGCCAATGTCCAATGCGGGAAAGCATTTGCATGAGATGCTGGTGTGAGATGAAAAGGAAAAAAGGGAGAAAGGAAAAAGATGATTCGTACCATTATATTTGATTTAGGCGGTGTCCTTGTGGATTTCCATCCGGTAGAAGGAATGAAGAAACTGGGATTTTCCGAGGAAGCCGTAGAAAGTTTTAAAAAGAATATTTTTTCAGGCTTATGGGAGAAATGTGATGAAAAACCGCTGGAAGATTACGCCATAAGAAAATTATTTAAGGAGGCAGTGCCGGGCTTTGAGAAGGAAGTGGATCTGCTCTGGGATAATATTACAGCGGTAACCGGGGTATATGATTACTCTTGTGCGTGGATTAAAGAGTTAAAGGAAAGAGGATATCAGATTTATATTCTTTCCAATTTCGGACAGAGGGCATTTGAGGTAAATTCGCAGTTATATACATTTCTGGGTGACGTGGATGGAAAGGTGATTTCCTATGAGGTAAAGATGATAAAGCCGGATGCCGGAATCTATCATTATCTTTCTGAAAAATATCATCTGAATCCTAAGGAAGCGGTTTTTATTGATGACCGGAAAGTGAATGTTGACGGGGCACGTGCATGCGGATTTCAGGGAATTGTATTTGATAATTATGAACAGGCAAGGAAAGAACTTGAATACATGATGCAGAGAGAGTGAACAAAAGGGGAAGAGAAATGATACTTACAACATTATGCTATATTGAAAAAGATGATAAATATCTGATGCTTCATCGTATAAAGAAGAAAAATGACATTAATCACGATAAATGGATTGGTGTGGGCGGAAAGTTTGAAAAAGGCGAGATGCCGGAGGAATGTCTGCTTCGTGAGGTAAAGGAAGAAACAGGACTGACTCTTTTACAGTATCGTTACCGCGGAATCATTACTTTTCTTTTCAATGAAGGGGAAGCAGAGTATATGCATTTGTTTACGGCAAGTGAATTTACCGGTGAGCTTATGGAATGTGATGAGGGTGATCTTAAGTGGATTCCAAAATCGGAAGTGAAGAATCTTCCAATCTGGGAGGGAGATAAGATTTTTCTTCAATTGCTGGAAGAAGAGGATGACTTTTTTTCTTTAAAGCTTCGCTATGACGGGGATACACTGGTGGAAAAGAAAGTGGAAAGGTACAAAAGGACATAGTGAAAATTAGTTTGATTCATCCTTGTCAGAGGCCTTGTCTTTGTTGAATGCCTTTATGAGAAACAGGTAAGTATATAAGAGGACAGGAATGAATATCGTGCCGAAAATGGAAGCCATAAGCATGGAATTAGCAAATTCGGTTCCGATAAAGGCACAGATAAGCGTTGTTACATATAAGCCGATAAGAAGTAAAATGGCAATAATGGCACCGATGCGTTTCATGTTGTAAACCTCCTGAGATTCTGATTCATACTGCTATCAAATGATAAAAAATGCTGTACAGGTAGTATAGCATTCTTTTGTTACTATGACAAATATTTTAATTTTACAATTTTTTTCCAGAATGTTATTATGGTTTTAAGAAAATATATATTAAGAAGGAGGGATTTTTATGGGAACACCACATAATGATGCGAAAAAAGGGGATATTGCAAAAACTGTGCTGATGCCGGGGGATCCGTTAAGGGCAAAATTTATTGCGGAAAATTACATGGAAGACGTAACCTGCTTTAATACGGTTCGTAACATGCTGGGATTTACCGGTACTTACAAAGGGAAAAAACTTTCTGTGATGGGCAGCGGAATGGGCATGCCGTCCATGGGAATTTATTCTTATGAGCTGTTTTCCATGTATGATGTGGACAATATCATCCGTATTGGTTCTGCGGGCGGAATCAGTGACGATGTTAAGGTACACGATATTGTCATTGGAATGGGGGCATCAACGAACTCCAATTATGCAGCGCAGTATAAGCTGCCGGGAACATTTGCACCGCTTGCGGATTTTGACCTGCTAAGGCGTGCAGTAGCAACGGCAGAACGGGAAAATATTAAGGTTGTTGTAGGAAACATGCTGTCTTCGGATACATTTTACACGGATTCGGCAAGTGACAATGATTTATGGAAGAAGATGCATGTTCTGGCAGTTGAAATGGAATCTGCGGCACTTTACATGAATGCGGCAAGACTTGGGAAAAAGGCACTGGGTATTTTCACTATTTCGGATCATTTATATACAGGAGAATCCCTGTCGGCAAAGGAACGTCAGGAATCTTTCCGGGACATGATGAAGATTGCGCTTGAGATGGCTTAATCTTTTACAAAATGATAAAAGAGGTGGAACGATGGAAGATAATAATAGCATGGGATGTTTAAAAATAGAGGGAAAATTTGACAAGGCATTAAACCATATTTCAGGAAACCTGAATATGCAGAATTTTCTGGGAAATAATCTGATGGTCTCTCTTTACAAGATTATTCATCCGGAGGATGAAGCCAAAGTTCAATTAATGCTGGAAAAATGCGTTGAAGGAGGATACTTTCGGGATCTTATCCGGATAAAAAATGCAAAAGACGAGTATGAAAGCTATATTTTAAAAGTGGATTTCGACAAAGAAATGCAGTTATATAACATTGGACTGGTTAACGCTGAGGAAGTAGAT
>JAQXXN010000012.1 GCA_029226085.1 Thermoflexaceae bacterium | reverse complement strand
AACACCGATTACGGAAACAATTAGTCCGGTAACGATTCGCCTGACTCTTCCGACAAGTTTGATTAATACCGATACAACTAAGGTAAGAACCTATCAGATGATTCGTGTACATGACTTTGGCGCAGGCCCGGTAGCGGAAACTCTTCCTTGTACTTTTGATGCAGCAACCGGTACGATGAGTTTTGAAACAAAGTATTATTCTACCTATGCTTTGATATATTCAGATGCAACAGTGCCGGTTTCACCATCCGACAGCCCTTCCGAGGACACCACTACAGATGCAGCAGTAAAGGATGCAGTACCAAATACCGGTGACACAGGCAGTACTGTTTTATGGTATGTGGTGGCAGTAATCAGTGGATTGGGTGCAGTTTATTTTGGAACAGAAAAAAAGAAATACACAAAATAGAAAGCTGGGTTGGTTCAATGCCGGCAATTCAAGATTCCTGGGCATGCTGCTCAGATTTTGGACGGGTATATGAAGCCAAGACCGGACAGAAGATAGGGATTAAATGCCCTATCTTTTTTTATGTTTATATTGATTATTTCCTTAAATTGGCTTAATATTTGTTATATAAACGGTTGATTGAAAGGGTGGAAAATAGCAGGAAAACCTAAGTATGATATAGATGATTTAGTAGTAAAAAGTGAAGGTGTAAATATATTACCAAATTATATGATAAGCGGAGGATAAATCAAATGATAAAAATGCTTCTCGTTGGTGAACTTAATGATACTCTCAACAGTTTAAATGAATGTATGAGGGATGTTTTTCAGATACAGATGTGTTCGCAAAATGCGAAGAATGTAAAAGATATGGCGCGTATTATAAGACCGGGTATTCTGGTGATGAATATCCTGGAAATAAATGATGATGTGCGGGAAATATTTGAAACATTAAGGGTCAAACTGGATCAGATGCCGATACTGGTTGTCGGGACAGCCCAGATTCAGGAAGAAATAAAGATAATGCTGGATGGATTTAAAAGCTTTCTGATTTTGAGCCGACCGATTAAGGCACAGGATGTTTTAAACGCCTGCTACAGACTTCTTAATCTTAATGTTGAGGAAGTCAGACAGAACAAAGAGATACCTTCCAAAATAAAAAAGAAAATAATCGTTATTGATGATAATGCACTTGTTCTTAGAAATATTAAATCACTTCTTGAAACAGACTACGAAGTCAGCCTGGCAACGTCCGGACAAAAGGGACTTGATACCATCAGGGAAAAAAGTGTGGATTTGATTCTTCTTGATTATGACATGCCGGGTATGGATGGAAAGGAAGTTTTTGAGACAATAAAATCAGACGATTCACTTAAAAATATTCCTGTGATATTTCTTACTTCAGTTGCAGAGAGAGAACAGATTCTGGCCGTGCTGAAATCAATGCCGTTCGGGTATATATTAAAACCTCCTGCAAAGGATAAATTATTAAGTATTATTAAAGAGGCATTGGACGAATGATAAAGAGCGTAAAATATGTTTTTTTTATATTGACGGTTCTGTTTTTTGGTTATCTTTTTGCAGGACAGATTATGTTTCCTCCAGATAAAATTAATATGAGCAATATATGTGTGGAATATAACGGAGAATGGTACATGGATTTGGGGGACGGAGTACCTGAAAAAATAACAATTCCCAGCAGGATTGATATGGATGTAGGAGTATTGACAACGGTTATTCCGGATAATCTTGACCAACGTATTACGTGTCTGTGTTTCAGAAGTCAGGATATGAAAGCGTATCTGGATGATGAACTGATATATGAGTATTCTACAGACAAGACACGATGGTTTGGAGATTCAAGTCCGGAAAGCTATGTCAGTATACCGATTACTTATAATGATGCGGGTAAGGTTCTTAAACTGGAAGTAGCTTCTGATACGGGTATTCTTTATCAGCCGTATCTGGGAAGTGAGTTTGGGCTGTGGGCACATCTTTTTAAAATGTACGGCGGTGAGTTAATTGTTGCTGCAGTGACATTGGTTATAGGAGTGCTGACAATTATAATAAGTACGTTGTATTGCATTATAAATAAAAGAAATCTTGATATTATATATCTGGGTATGGGTGTAACCCTGGCTGCAGTCTGGCTGATTACCAATTCTGTTTTCAGACAGTTGTTTTTTGTGAATGTTTCCACTGCCAGTGATATTCCATTCTTATGTGTAATGATTATACCGTATCCGTTCATGATATATATGAATGAGGTTCAGCAGAGCAGATATGTTAAATTATATTGTTGCATAGGATGGATAATTGCCAGTATTGATATTGTCTGCTGTGTGTTATATGTATTTGGAATAAAGCAGATTGTCAGCACATTTGTTTTTGTTGCCATGGGTTGTCTTTTGGCTATCTTCTCGGTTTTTCTGACTTTCATTCTGGATTTGAGAAAGGGCAGGATATCAGAATACCGCTATGTTGCGTTTGGACTTTTTGGAGCTCTTGTTTTGTCAGTAATACAGATTGCCGTCTATTTTAACAGAACAGGGGTTTTTCGGGGTTCATACCTTGCAATCGGACTGCTGATATTGCTTTCGGGAGCGGTAATTCATACGATAAGCAATATTTTTTCAATTGAGAAGGACAAGAAAATAGCACTCATTGCAAACGAAGCTAAGGGTAAGTTCCTTGCGAGTATGTCACATGAGATACGAACACCAATTAATGCGGTTCTCGGAATGGATGAAATGATTCACAGAGAGTGTAGGGATATTCAGATAAGGGAATATGCGCTGGACATACAGAATGCCGGAAAAAGTCTTTTGTCACTGATTAATGATATTCTTGATATTTCCAAAATAGATTCGGGAAAGCTGGAGATAATCACTGCAGAATATGATTTGAGCAGTCTGATTCACGATACAATAAGTATGATATCACACAGAGCAAAGACAAAAGAGCTTGATTTAAATCTTTCGCTCGATGAAAATCTTCCGTCAAGACTTAAGGGCGATGATGTGAGAATAAGGCAGGTGCTCATTAATATTCTGAATAATGCCGTAAAGTATACGAATGAAGGTGGTGTAACACTTTTTGTATCCGGTGACAGAAAAGAAGATAAGATGATACTCCATTTCAGGGTAACTGATACGGGAATCGGAATAAAGGAGGAGGACCTTCCAAAATTATTTGAAGAGTTTTCACGTATTGAAGAAGACCGGAACAGAAATATAGAAGGCACGGGACTCGGTATGAGTATAACGGTCCAGCTCTTAAAACTTATGGGAAGCCATCTGAATGTTACAAGTGTTTATGGTGAAGGTTCCAGCTTTTTCTTTGATTTGGAGCAGGGAATAGCAGATGAAACACCAATTGGAAATCTTTCCGAAAGAATTAAGAAACAGGAGCAGGAGTATACATATGAAATAGCTTTTACGGCACCAGATGCAGATATTCTGGCAGTGGATGATAATGCAATTAACAGGAAGGTGTTGAGACAACTTTTAAAGGACACACTTGTAAGAATTGATGAGGCTGACAGTGGTGAAGAATGTCTTAAGAAGATTGCAGAGAAAAAATATGATTTGATTTTCCTTGATCACATGATGCCGGGAATGGACGGAATAGAAACCTTGCATTCATTCGGGTTTGTTGAGGGCAATAAAAATATCGATACGCCGGTTGTTGCGCTTACAGCTAACGCAGTTACCGGTGCAAAAGAAATGTATCTGAACAACGGTTTTACTGCATTCCTTACAAAACCGATTATATTTGCCAAGCTGGAAGAGACAATAAAACAGCTTCTGCCTGCGGATAAATTAAAACCGGGCAATGTAAAAATGGAATACAGTCAGATTGACAGGTTAAATGAGGACAGAAGACTTGATGAAAAAGATAATCAGGAAGAAATAGAGCAGCTTTTGGAGTCACTACCTGAAATTAACCTTGAATACGCCTATATTCACTGTAATTCGCCACAGGATCTTTACGAAATAATAGTTGATTTTATTAAAATGACAGATTATGAAGCGGATGAGCTTGAAAGCTATGCGGTAAAAATTCATACAGATGAGGAAGCATTAAAACAATACCGCATCAAGGTTCATTCAATGAAAGCGTCTGCAGCGATGATTGGTGCGGTGCATTTGAGTGGTATGGCAAGGCTTTTGGAGCTGGCAGCCATCAACAATAAAAAGGATACGATTGACAACGTAACACCGGTTTTTCTTGAGGAATGGCGTAATTATAAAGAAAAACTGAGCCCGGTGACGGAAAGGGAAAAAAGGCTGGTTGGCAATGTTGAGAAAATAGAACTGAATATTGACGTTCTTATGGAGCAGCTTTCAATGTTATGTGTTGCAATGCAGGAGATGGATGTTGACCGTGCGGACGGTATTGTTTCTTTGCTGAAAGGTTTTGAGTATCCGGATGAATATACGGATAAAATGAACGAACTTTACACTGCGGTTGAAGCACTCGATGCAGACGAAGTATTCAAAATTGCAAAAAGCCTCAGTTAAAAAGTAAAATATACCACAAATATGCAATTTTTTAAATTCAATGGAGCAAAAAAGAGTTGGTGTAAATGTACATGTCATCAAAAGGAGAAGAAAAATGATATTATTAAAAACAGAAATTGATTTAAGTACGATTTTAATATTTGCGGTGGTTATGATAGTGGCAGTAATCTTTATGTATGTGAAGGGGCATTTTGACAAACAGAAGGGCTTTGATAGTAAGGAGAAGCATATGATAAAGGATATCATCCAAAATCTTATGCCCGATGGAACAGCGGTTTATGCCGACTGGTCTGAGTCATCACATAGCGGAAGGGTTAAAACAACGAGATACTGGTATTATGGAATTGGGTTTAATGATAATGAGCTTTGTGTTGTTCCATTGTCCATTGATAAAGGCGAGCTTAGCTATTCAAAGCATTTTACGATAACAAAAGAAGATTTGGGAATGATTACCTGTAATCTGAATAAAAAGGACAATATGTATTCTGCAACCTTGTATGATAAAGAGAGGAAGGAGATTCTTCAAATAGCAGTAAAGGATAGTAATACA
>JAQXXN010000011.1 GCA_029226085.1 Thermoflexaceae bacterium | reverse complement strand
TGTTATCACCGTGAACCATGATAATTGCTCCGATTAATCTTGTTGTCATTCCCCAGGATGTCTGATGGACATATTTTAACTGATTATCCTTGTCTGTATATTGAATGCCGAAAGCCCTGGCAAATCCATCACCAAAATTGTGGCTGGTTCCTGACTGAAGCGCCTTGCCATCATGCATCAGTGCCTCCACCGTATATGTTGCAACCGCTCCGGCAAACTTCTCCTTATCCGTCTTGCGACCCTTAATTACAGGAATCGCAAGCACCTGTTCCAGAAAATCCGCATAAAGATTCAGCATCTGAATGGTTCTTGCCTCTGCTTCTTCTTCCGTTGCATGAGCCGTATGACCTTCCTGCCACAAAAACTCCCTTGAACGAAGGAATGGTCTTGTCTCCTTCTCCCAGCGCACAACGGAACACCACTGGTTGGAAAGCTTTGGCAGATCCCTGTATGACTCAATGCAGTTAGCGTAATAATCGCAGAAAAGAGTCTCCGATGTAGGTCTTACTCAAAGCTTTTCAGGTAATTCTTCAAGACCGCCCCGGGTAACCCATGCTACTTCCGGCGCAAATCCCTCCACATGATCCTTTTCTTTTTGCAAAAGGCTTTCCGGAATGAACATTGGCATGTATACATTTTCAACGCCCGTTTCCTTAAACCGTGCATCCAGTTCCTTCTGAATATTCTCCCAGATGGCATATCCTGCCGGCTTTATGATCATACAGCCCTTAACACTTGAATAATCAATAAGTTCTGCTTTCTTAACCACATCCGTGTACCATTGTGCAAAGTCATCTTCCATTGAAGTAATTGCTTCAACAAATTTTTTATCTCCTGCCATTTTTAATCTCCTTTTATTGTCACAAAATCCATGCTTAGTATAACAGGCACCGAAACCGAAATCAAGAATATATACGTTTCTTTACACCTCAAGCACTTTATTCACTGCCCGGACTACTTCTTCATCCTCAAACGGCTTGGTTAGAAATTCCGATGCGCCGAATTTAATTGCCTGAACCATTTTTTCTTTTTGTCCCAAAGCCGTAATCATGATAACCTTAGCATTCTCATCTTCTTTTTTCAGAAGCTGTAATGCTTCGATACCATCCATTGTAGGCATTGTAATATCCATAGTAACAATATCCGGACGAAGCTCCTTATACTTTAAAAATCCTTCTTCGCCGTTAACACCCTCTCCTACAATGGTATGTCCTGCCGATTCCAGGATTCCCCTGAGAATTTTTCTTGAAGTCTTTGAATCATCTACAATCAGTATATTTGCCATTACCTTATCCTCCATTCCTATTCCGATACAACAAAGTAGATTTTCTTATTCTGAATCCATAACGGAATTCTGCAAATTTTACTTCCGCTTATTTTTCCATCCTTCTCATGGTATTCCGGCGGCATTAACTCTAATTCCACGGATTTGTTACTCATGGCTGCCGAATATAATCCGTTAATACAGTTTAAAAATTCACCGGCAGCATCCAGAACATCTTCATTTACCCCATCAAACTCTTCCCGGCCATATACACTGGCTATCTTAACCATTCCACCATCTGCCTCCACAAATCCGGTTACCTTCGGCTTCATTCCTTCCATCTTCTGGGTTACCGCCACAGCATCTGAAATTTCCGGAATGATTTCTGCCCTTTCCAGATATACATGTCTGTCAATGCACCGGATAATTGTACGCACTGCTACTCCTATAATATCTTCAAACTCTTCCGCTTCCTGTGACAGGAATAACGGAACAATTTTCTCTATGTCATCACTCTTTAATGCTTCCATGTCCGAAATACAATATCCCTTTTCCTTACGGAACTCTTCCAGGATTCCTTCCATCTCTCCCATTTTAATAACGCCTTCATCCACAAGGGACTGTACGAATACAAGATATGCATTTCCCTGCATCTTTAATATCTTATCAAGCTGCGCTTCTGTCATATATCCTTTTTCGATGGCGATATCTCCAAAGCGCTTGTCACAGGTAGCCTGTAACCGGTTAATCTCCTCAGCCTGTTGCAGTGTAATGAGTCCCTCAGAGACTGCAATCAGACCCAGTTTTACCCGCACCTGTTCCTGCCTGTTTAAAGTTTCCGTAAGCTGTTCCCCCGATATCATATTCTTTGATATCATGTAATTCCCCAATATGTATTCTACCATAAACGAATTTCCTTCCTTCTTTTATGTATTTACTACTATAATATACCTTTTTATATCCTATTTACAAGTACTATTCTGTCTGAACCTTATTTTTGTCTCTTTTTCCATTAAAAAAACGCACTTATAATCAATACATGTGCGTTTTATATTACCTGTCTTAAATATTTCATTATTTCACCTATAATAATATAAGCTGCCGGTCCCAGAATAAATCCCATTATTCCAAATAATAATACCCCTACATACATAGTAATCAGCATAATGAAGGGATGGATTCCCATATGCCCGCCCATCATCTTTGGTTCCAAAACTTCCCGTATAATGTAACACAGACAGTATGCTGTAAAAATTACTGCCGCCTTAAGAAATTTACCGGAAAACAAATATATAACTGTCCACGGTATCAGCACGGTTCCCGTACCGAATAGCGGAAGTGCATCTAAAAGTCCAATCAAAATCCCAATCATGACCGGATATCCATTTCCGATAAAGAGCAGTGCCGCAGTACAAATCACCGCCGTAATCCCCATGATAACAAGCTGTGTCCTGATATATGCAGCGCCAAAATGTGATAATCTTCCAAACATAATCCGGAACCATTTATTATAAGGTCCTCTTTTTACCCAGTAAGACATCCTGTCCATATCCTTAATGATAAAAAAGACCGCAGTAAATGCAATAACAATGCCGCCTCCCCATATTATTACAACCGAAACCACATTTGCCGAATTCTGAACCAAAGATGGAAGAACGTTATCCGATACCATTGTCATCATGTTACTTATATTCCGTTCCACGGCCTCAAATGTCTTTCCTTCCGAAAGTCCCAGAACATCATCCACACTGCCGCACATGCTGCAAACCCCATCCACCATGCTGTCATAATATAAATCATAATTTACCATAAAATTCTTTAATTCATATACAAATCTCCCTCCCACATAGGATAAGAAGAAGGCAACCAGACAAATTATGACAATCATGATTACGATTGTTCCAATTATGGGACTAATCCGAAATTTCTTCTTCATATAATAAACCGGTTTTTTTATAAGTACCGCCATGATAAATCCCACAAGAAAAGGCGCCACAAGAAATAAAATGTACCGGAATACCAGATACACCACAATTGTAACGCCCACAGTCATTGCTGCCAGTATTAAATTTTTTCTGTCATTTTCATTTATTCCGCCAAACATCAATCCATCACCCTGTGATTAGATTGTTTCCAGTTCTTCCTTAAAATATTCAAAACCATCTCCTTTGGGTTTTATCTCAAAAGTCTGACCTAAAAATTCCAGTTTACAGGAACACAGTGAAATATTCTGCCAGCCGCCCCGGTTTTCCTGCTGCTTATTAT
>JAQXXN010000010.1 GCA_029226085.1 Thermoflexaceae bacterium | reverse complement strand
AGTTTCTACACTCCTCTTTCTATATCTATCTACATGACAGTCCGAATATCTATCTTACCATGTACGGGAGCTCAGCTCTTTAAACTGTGCAACCGTAGATACATGAGAATTCAGACCGCCATCCACGTTGATAATCTGTCCGCTCACATAACTGCTTTCATCAGAAGCAAGATATACACACATGTGTCCGATATCTTCCGGACAGCCATAGCGGTCCACCATGATATTGCTTAAGAAAATATCCTTTAACGCCTGTGGTACATGTGCTTCATTCTGCGGTGTCACAATCAGACCCGGACGAACACAGTTACAACGAATCCCCTGCTTTCCATACTGCAGAGCAGTAGACTGTGTCAGCATATCCACACCCGCCTTGGCACAGGCATATGCCGTGGAACCAAGATCGCCGCCACAGGAAGCCATGGAACCAATATTAATAATAGAACCGCCGTTCTCATTTTTCTGCATGAAAGGAAGTACGCACTTGGTAGCATAGAACGTACCACGTACATCACTCTGGAAAACATGATCCCACATTTCCAGAGTTAATTCATCCACACGGCCATCCTTTAATCCCACATTTGCCGCATTATTTACCAGAATATCAATCTTTCCGTATTTTTCAGCCGTATCAGCCATAAGACTTTCAATACTTTCCGTCGCCGTAATATCCATAAAATGATAAGATGCTTCCCCACCAGCTTTTATAATCTCATCTGCTACTGCCTTGCCTTTTTCTTCTCTTCGTCCACAAATAACAACCTTTGCACCCTCTGCTGCAAATAATTTTGCAATTCCGACACCAATTCCGCTGGTGGAACCGGTAACAATGGCAACCTTATCCTTTAATCTGTCCATAAAATACCCTCCTTGATTATATTTTGCACCATTTCCAAGAGACACTGATGCAATTGTTTTCATACTCTAACTATATAACATTGTCAAAAAAAAATCAATATACACATTCCCGAAATCCCCGCCAAAATGACACATCTTCCTTTCCCCGCATATAATAAACAGAAATTGCATTACAAGGCAGAAATATCACCATGAACAATTTCCAATATGATTATGCCGTCATAGGAGGCGATTTGCGGCAGGTGTATCTGGCAGAGGAACTGAGCCGTCATCAGAACCGTATTATTTACCATGCCCTAACGAGGACTCCTGAAAAATGTTCTGATTCCGCAATCCTTATCAAAGCCTCTTGCCTGAAAGATGCTGTCCGTTCAGCACACAGCATCATTTGTCCGATTCCGCTCAGTAAGGACGGTACTCAGCTGAATCAGAATTGTGCGGAAGCCAAACTTTTGCTTAATTCCCTGTTTAATATGCTAAAATCAGGCCAGACATTGTATGCAGGCTGTATTCCTGACACTTTTCTAAATACTGCAAAAGAAAAAGGTATTCTGGTCCACGACCTGATGAAAAACAACGCCCTTGCCATATACAATACCATTGCAACCGCTGAGGGAGCTATCTGCGAAGCCATCCAGAAAAGCCCGCAAAATCTTCATTGCAGCCACTGTGCCGTGCTTGGCTATGGAAGATGCGGACGCACACTTACCAATTATCTGAAGGGAATGTTCTGTCACGTATATGTCTGTTCCAACCAGAATGACGAATGCTCCATTGCCCAAACCATTGCCGAACGTACCGGTTCGCTTTGCGATTTTGCAGAATGTGCCGGAGAATTTGATTTCATCTTTAACACCATTCCCGCAAAAGTACTTACTCCCGAAATACTAAAGAAAACAAAACTCTCCGTTACCATTATTGACATTGCCTCCGCACCCGGTGGCGTAGATTACGAAGAAGCACGGCGTTTAAACCGGAATGCCTTCCTTTGCCTTGGGCTTCCGGGAAAATATTCACCATACTCTTGCGCCAAAGCAATTATGAAAATAATTGAACAAAATCAAAATGAAATATCTTGAGGAGTGATTGAAAATGTCTTTAAAAGGAAAACACGTTGGAATCGCCTTTACCGGCTCCTTTTGTACCTTTGACAAAGCCTTTAGTGAATTACAGAAGCTTGCCAATGAAGGAGCCCTCGTCCAAACCATTTTTTCGGATGCTGCCGCAACAATCGACAGTCGTTTTGGCAGTGCAGAATCCTTTCTTCAAAAAGCGGAAGAAATCACGGGAATCAAACCAATGTTAACCATACCGGAAGCCGAACCCATTGGGCCAAAGAGCCTGCTCGACATCCTGGTTCTCTTTCCCTGTACCGGAAATACCATGGCAAAGCTTGCCAACGGTATTACAGACAGTCCTGTCTTAATGGCAGCAAAAGCCCATCTTCGCAATAATAAGCCTCTTCTAATTTCGATTTCTACCAATGACGCTTTGGGAATGAACATGAAAAATATCGGACTTTTGATGAATAGTAAAAATATTTACTTTATCCCATTTGGTCAGGATAATCCTCAGAAGAAACCAAATTCCATGATAGCGCACACAGAGCTTCTGATTCCTTCCATTGAAGCAGCCCTGGAAGGAAGACAATACCAGCCGGTAATACAGTAAGCTGCTTTTGATGATTATTTCCGTTTTTGCAAAAAGACCACATCAACATGAAAAGGAGAGAAGAAAATGTGTGGAATTGCCGGATTTTTTAATCCTGATAGGAATTACAAAGAAGAGGAATCCAAATGGCTTCATGTTCTGGATGAAATGAATCATGCTCAGAGAAGAAGAGGGCCTGACGGCAGGGGAACTTATCTGAATTCCATCTGTGGTCTTGCCCATGTACGCCTGGCAATCATCGATCTTATGACAGGACAACAGCCACTTATTAAAAAGCGTCCGGAAAGAGAATGTGCCATCGTTTTTAATGGTGAAATATATAATATGAAAGAACTGAAAGCGGAACTACTACTGGAAGGAGCAAGTTTTCAGACCACCAGTGATACCGAGGTTATTCTCGAAGGATATATGTTACACGGAAAGGATTATATCAAAAAACTGAATGGAATATTTGCGATTGCATTATGGGATTCCGCCTCCCGGGAGCTTACCCTTTTCCGTGACCGTCTTGGTGTCAAACCGCTGTTTTATACACTGACTGACAATACCCTTGTATTTGCTTCTGAAATCAAAGGGTTATTTGCTTATCCCGGAGTCACACCTGTCATTGACAGGGAGGGTCTTTGTGAAATATTTGCCCTGGGGCCTGCTAAATCATACGGGAAAGGCGTTTTCAAAGATATTCTTGAAGTCCTGCCGGGTCAATGCCTCACCTTTCATAAGCACTTCTGTACTAAAACCTTTTACTGGAAACTGGAAAGCCATCCTCACGAAGATTCCATGGAAGAAACCATTCAAAAGACAGCATGGCTTTTAGAAGATTCAGTAAAGAAGCAAATGCTCTCTGACATTCCAATCAGCACTTTTCTCTCTGGCGGCGTAGACAGCAGTCTGGTAACTGCAATCTGCGCAAAGGAACTAAAAAAGCAGGGACGTATGTTAAATACGTTTTCTTTTGATTTTAAAGATAATAACAAATACTTTCAGTCCAATTCCTTCCAGCCAAGCGAAGACCGCCCCTTTGTAGAGCAGATGGTTTCTTTTGCCAAAACCAGCCATCATTTTCTGGAATGCAGTAATGAAGAACAGTTTGAATGCCTGTACAAAGCAGTCGATGCCAGGGATTTGCCCTGCATGGCTGATGTGGAATCCTCCATGCTGTACTTTTGTTCCAAGGTAACTGACTATAATAAAGTCACCCTCACCGGGGAATGCGCCGATGAAATCTTTGGCGGATATCCTTGGTTTCACAGTCCTGAAGCGTTTAAGACCCATGCATTTCCGTGGTCAAAAAGCATGAAACCGCGTCAGGCACTTTTAGATGATTCTCTTATACAGGAACTTCGCATGGAAGAATACGCACATGCCGCCTACGAAAGAACCATTCTTGAAACTCCTGCGCTTATCGAAGACACCCCCGAGGAAAAGCGCCGCCGTGAAATCTCATATCTGAATCTTCGCTGGTTCATGGTAACACTTCTTGACAGAATGGACCGCACCAGCATGTATAACGGCCTGGAGGCACGTGTTCCCCTTGCCGATCACCGAATTGTGGAATATATTTTCAATGTGCCCTGGGAAATGAAATGCCCGAATCAGATTGTAAAGGGATTGCTCCGGCATGCCGGAGAAGGTCTGCTGCCAAAAGAAATTCTATGGCGAAGAAAAAGTCCTTATCCCAAAACTTATGACCCGGCATATGAAAAGCTCCTTGCCACCAGGCTTAAGGAGGTACTTTCTGACAGCAATTCCCCAATACGTCCTCTGCTGGATACCAAAAAAGTGCATGTCTTTCTTGACAGTCCCTCCGATTACGGAAAGCCATGGTATGGACAGCTGATGGCAGGGCCTCAGATGCTTGCATATATGCTTCAGGTTAATTACTGGCTGGAGAAATATGATATTCGCATTATATAACATCTTTATTGACTCAAAAAATCCTGCGGCATTTTTCTGCCTGCAGGATTTTTATTATTCTTCATCAACCTATCAAAAAGCCTTTAAATACTTTGCCGTAATTGTTGTCCCGCTTTCCTGCATTTGTTTTGGTGTTCCCGTAAATACCACCTCACCACCGGCGGTTCCACCATCCGGTCCGATGTCTATGATATAATCTGCCATTTTCATGACATCCGTATTATGTTCTATGACAATCACGGTATTCCCCCGCCGAACCAAATTATCCAGTAACGTCATGATGCTCTTGATATCAGACGCATGAAGTCCTGTGGTTGGTTCATCCAGAACATAGATATTTCCCTTTTTATGAAGCTCCTTTGCAAGCTTAACACGCTGTCTTTCACCACCACTTAATGTGGAAAGCGGCTGCCCTAATGACAGATAAGGAAGCCCTGTCTCAAGAAGTGCGTCCAGATATTTCTTGATCTTACGATTGTCCTTAAAAAAGTGTGCCGCATCCTCTACACTCATGTTCAAAACATCCACAATGCTTTTCCCATTGTATTTACATTCCAAAGCTTTACTGCTATATCTGGTGCCTCCGCAATATTCACATTTTGTTGTGACCGGTTCCATAAACACAAGCTCTGTTGTAATGAATCCTCTTCCATTACATGCAGGACAGGCGCCCTTACTGTTAAAAGAAAATAACGATGCCTCCTCGCCTGTAGCTTCTGCAAATACCTTTCGTATTTCATCAAAAAATCCCAGATAAGTACACGCTGTGGAACGTCCCGTAGCGGTAATTGCACTCTGGTCGACCAGTACTACTTTGTCTTCATACTGCTTTGCAAAGACATCCCGAATCAAAGTGGACTTTCCGGAACCTGCAACTCCTGTTACAACCGTAAGAACACCCAGCGGAATATCCACATCCACATTTTTCAGATTATGAAGCCTTGCTCCCCTGACTGGAAGAAAACCCGTTGGTTTTCTTGGATTCTCCTTAAACGGTATGATTTCCTTCATGGCATTTCCCGTTAGTGTTCCGCTAAGAAGTAATGCCTCATAACTTCCCTGAAAGAGAATCTGTCCACCATTTTTCCCGGCAAATGGTCCCACGTCAATCACTTCATCTGCAATACTTATGATATCCTTATCATGCTCTACAACCAGTACTGTATTTCCTTTATCTCTTAAGCTTTTTAACAGCCTTGCCATACGGTGGACATCCCTTGGATGCATACCGGTACTAGGCTCATCAAAGATATAAATCATCCCCGTGAGCGAACTTCCCATATACCGGACAAGCTTCAGTCTCTGAGCTTCTCCACCCGAAAGTGTAGAAGATTCCCGGTTCATGCTAAGATAAGGAAGACCGATATCAATCATGCGGTCAAGAGATGCCGTAAGTGCCGCTTTCATTGACTCTGCCCTTACATCCGTAATTTTCGATAATTCCTCCCTGAGCCTTGAAAATTCCATCTCGCACATATCCACGATATTATATCCGTTAATAAGACAGGACAAAGCCTCGGGATTAAGTCTTTTCCCCTGACAATCCGGACAGACACTTTCTTTCATGTACATGTTAATCTTTTTTAAGGTATTATCATTTTGTTCCTCCGGTCCTTTCATCAGGCAGAGTCTTTTAAACTGATTATAAACACCCTCTATCTTCTTATCAATCCGCTCACCGCCTTTTGTTCGGCTTCCGTACAGAAGAATATTCTGTTCCTCTGTGGACAAATCTTTCCACTTCTTGTTTACATCAAATAAATCCGGTCTTCGATATAATTTCCAATAATACTTCCCAGGGCCAAATGCCGGCAGATTAAAAATCCCCTCTTCATAAGACTTGTCCTCCTGAATCAGCTTATGAATGTCAAGTTCCATCACCTTTCCAATTCCCGCACAGGTCTTACACATTCCGTTTGGATTATTAAAGGAAAAGTACGATGCCGGTCCAATCTTTGGTGTGCCGATTCTTGAAAATAAGACTCTAAGTGTTGAATACATGTCGCTGATGGTTCCAACCGTCGACCTTGCATTTCCACCCAGTCTGCTTTGGTCAATCACCACGGAAGGATTCAAGTTATCAATATATTCTACATTAGGTCTTTCGTATTTTGGAAGTCTCCCCCGAATCCATGCCGTATAAGTTTCATTCATCTGGCGCTGGCTTTCCGCCGCAATGGTATCAAACACAATACTTGATTTTCCGGAACCGGAAACACCGGTAAATACCACTATTTTGTTTTTGGGAATCCTTAGTGAAACATTTTTAAGGTTATTTTGTTTCAAACCCTTTATGATAATGTCTTTTCCTTCCACTCTTTTCACCTCTTCCTTACGGGAATCTGGATTTCTGAAAGCCATTCCTCTTCGCTGTCTTTATTCCATACACCATCAATGTAATTTTCCCGTATGTTTCCGCAGATTTCATACCCATTTTCTTCAATGTAGGTTAATATGGCTGCATATGTCTGCGGGAAATCGTTATAAGAACCTTTGTGAAAAATACAGGCAGCCTGGATTTCCGGAAATTCTTTGAATTTCACAAGCTTAGAATCCTCTTTTTTCTCTGTCACCGCCTCGCAGGTTTCAACCAGAATCTGTTCCTCTTTGTATCCCGGTTCCAGATAGTGGGTAAAACAATACTCAGGAACTGCACACTCACAGCCAAGCCGTTCCATTTCCGCTCCCATGGATGGCATCATTTCAAATAATGCATCATAGGATTCTATCCGCTTTTGCATGGTTGCCGCTATAACCGCCGGAATCGTCTTAACTAAAACCGGTGCCTCTATGGAACTGCTCGCATCTGTCATGTATCCGTCAATGACTGCAATCTGCTTTGTAAGCTCTGCAATTTTTGACAGAAGCTCTGCTCTTTTCCTGGAAAGAAATGCGTTTTCATCTGCCCCGTTCTTTAGATGAACAATATCCTCCAGCGTAAATCCCGCCTGCTTTAAAGCAGAAATCTGATGAAGCTCTGCCATCTGATTCATGGTATAATACCGATACCCATTTTCCTCATCCACATATGCCGGGACAAGCAGCCCCTGTTCTTCATAAAACCGCAATGTCTTTACGGTAATATGGTTCATTTGTGCAAACATGCCTATCTTGTATAGACGGTTGTTTTCTTTTTCTTTACAGTAGCTGTGTTTTTCGTACATTTTCATAAAAATCTCCTCTGCCCCTTTTTCATCTTTTTTTGACATGTTTCATCGTCCTGTAACCTGTCATGAAGGAATTATACATCCTCCCCTTAAGGGGAGAGTCAAGCAGAAATTAATATTTCGTTTTTCCTTAACTATCACTTAACCTTTTTCAGAATATACAATCATCTGAATACTATTAATGGTATACGGATTTCCTTCCACATCAGCAAAAACCTTCTGCACCTTCATGTCCAATGCTTTCATGATATTTTGAATTTCCGCATATGTATATAGTCTTGTAGGATTTCCATACTCCATCTCAACTTTTGGCAGTGTGCTTCCATATAAATAATCCAGCTGTCCATACAACATTGTTTTCGTTTCCGGATTCCATTGAAATCCGGAAAGCGTAAGTCCTTTTTCTCCTTCCTCCCACAGCTTACACGGGAAATGACTGGCGGCATAATCACCACTCATAATATCCATATAATGCTTTCCTCCCGGTTTCAAAGCCTTTGAAATCACCTCAAAGCTTTTGTAATTTTCTTCATCATTTTCCAGATAACCGATTGCTCCGTCTGCCATATTAAGAACAACATCAAACTCATTTTCAAATGGTATCTGTCGAATGTCACTTTGTATGAAATGTGCCGGATAATGATGCTTTTTCGCCTGTTCGTTTCCATACTCCACATATTGTTTCGTTATGTCAACACCGACAACCTCATATCCACGCTTTGCAAACTCTAAAGCATGCCTCCCATACCCGCAGGCAAGATCTAATATTTTTTCATTTCCGTTAAGTTCTAATGTTTTAATAATAAAGTCCACCTGGCTTACCGTATTTTCAGTCCATGACTGATTCATGATTTCCAGGTTCCATCCGTGTTTATACCAATCCGCATTCTTGTTCATATTATATACTTTCCTTTCTTATATTTGACGCGTCTATTAATAGAATATAAGAAAAATAAAAAAATACTAGACTTTTTATTTAAAATAATATATCGTTATGTAATAGGTGCGGATATTTTTCATATTCTTCTATTTTGTTAGAAGATTAATTAAACTCTTGGAAATAGGTGCATAATGCTCATCAGAAATACCAAAATCCATCTTCTTGTAACTCCATACCGCACAATGGATATGATATTTTCCGAATACATCCATGATATCTTCAAACCAGCGAAGTGTGTCCTGTACGGGAGCTCTGTCAATCACACCGAACTCGCCGCAGTAAAGTCTCACGTCGGCATTATTTGCAGCGTCAACCGCCTCCTTAACCATCTCCTCAAGAAACGGCTTTCCAATTTCCTTACATTGAGAAACAACCACATCCTTACCTTTGTCACCAATAAGTCTTGATACTTCCTTGTAATATTCCATGGACTGAGGATACAGAATATCCATATCCATAGGCATACCAGGCACCCAACATGCTTTCTGATGCGTAAAGATAAGTGGCTCATACATATGAAAGGTGTAAATGATATTTTTATCCTGCGGCATATCCAACAGCTTAAGTGTTCTTGCACTATTCCACTGAATGCCACCATAAATGATTGGGGTATTTGGCGCATATACTCTTATTTCCTTTACCGTTTCATTGATAAGCTGATTCCACAAGTGGGCATTTTCCTCTTCTACGACCTCATTCAGGAGTTCGAATGCCACATGCTTAAAGCTTTTGTACCTTTTTGCCAGTCTGATCCACAAATTCACAAATCTTTTTTTCAGTACATCGCTTGTGAAAAGGTTATTCTTGTCAGAATCTCCCGCATCATTAAAATCATACCCAAATGCCTTGTGCAAATCCAGAACAATATCAAGATGATAATCCTCACACCATTTTATCATCTGATCAACAAAGACCATTCCTTCCTTATTTTCCCTGGCATTGTCATCTTCTAAAACCTCATAATCAATCGGGAGACGAATATGGTCAAATCCCCACTCTGCCACTTTTTTTACGTCCTCTTCCGATATAAATGTTCTGTAATGCTCCAATGAATGTTCGCACTGTGAAAGATAACCCCCAAAATTAATTCCTCTTAAAAGTTCCATGCTTCTTCTCCTTTCAAATCATGCATAATATTCCGCTCAGATATTGTAATTGCGATTATCATATATGTACTTTACGATATTTTTTTGCATCCTTATATCATAATATTCGTTTTTATGATATAATATTGTTACATATTTCTTCGGAGATTGATGAATTTTATCTTTTTACCTGAAAGGATATTTTTATGAAAAACAGTTTATCCGGTACCACCAACCAGATTTTATCCCACAAACTCTTTTTGAATAGGGAATATGGTATCTCCCATCTTGCCTACGATAAGGAACTTTCTTTCTACAGCTCCGTAAAATCCGGAAATCTTGATGCGGTAAAGAAGATTATGCTCCCCCTGAAAAATGAATTTCTGGGCTGTCTGTCCCAGAACCCTGTGAGAAACCTTAAGTATCACCTTACCATTACCATTGCTCTTATCACCCGTTTTTGTATCGAAGGTGGTCTTCCTCCAGAAACTGCCTACACGCTGAGTGACATCTATATACAGCGCCTGGATTTATGCAATGAAGAAGCTGCAATCACAAAGCTCCACCAGGAGGTTGTCTTTGATTTTACAAACCGGATGCGTGACCTGAAAAAGAACCCGGTCATGTCACTCTCCATTGTAAAGACAATGGATTACATCTATGAACATCTCCACGAAAAAATTCTTCTGGATACGCTTGCTGACCATGTAAAAATAAATAAGTCATACCTGTGCAAGCTTTTCAAAGCTGAAACAGGCATAACCGTTGGAAATTACATTATGAAACTTAAGCTTGAAGCTGCAGGAAACATGCTGATATATACGGACTACTCCCCTGTGGAGATTGGAAATTATTTTTCCTTTTCATCCCACAGCCATTTTATCAAGGCATTCCGGCAGTCGACCGGAATGACGCCAAAGGAGTATCGGGAGAGAAACTACCGGAAGCATTTTGATGGTTGGAAAGGAAGCTGAAAATCTCTGCTATCTTGCTAAGTATAATACTCCACAATATCCTCCAACCTTTTTCTTGGACGCATCGATGGTTTTTCTGCCTTATAGCCTAATGCAATAGCACCCACTAATTCCGCATCCAATCCAATATACTCAATTAGTTTTTGATATGCAAAACAGGTATTGCCAATCCACAATGATCCAACATTTAATTTTTCCGCTTCTAACAGCATATTTTCTATCGATGCACCAATCGACAGCAAATCATTCATTTCTGTAAACCTATCATCTGCACTGATCTGGGCAAAAGGTGATTTTCCATTTGTATTAAATACAATAATTACTATTGGAGCGCCCTCCATAATTCGCAGTGTATTGTAAGCATCCGGAATTCCACTAACAGATAAAGGAAGCTCTGGTTGCATTTCCTCGTTCTCAATGCCTTCCCTCATAATTGCAAGCAACTGCTCTTTCGCCTTTCCGCTATATACAAGATACTTCCAAGGCTGGCGGTTCTTGGCTGATGGTGCTACTCTTCCTGCATCTATTATCTGCTTCAAAATATTATTTGAAATTGGCTTTTCTTCATATTTTCGAATGCTACGACGAGTGTATATCGCTTCATTTTTCTGTACAGACAATTCTCTCCTCTCATACTCTTCAATCAGTTTCGGCTGTATCAATGGATATGTCCAGTTTTCTGGCAATCCATCCATAAGCACAACCTTCTCCATCTCACTATCCAGCTCACCAGAAAATTCTGATATTTCAGCATAACAAAGTAACCCGAAAGTTTCCTCGCCTGTCTCATTTACTCGGGTCTTTCCCGTAACAGAATAGACACACACAGGCTTAATCTCAAAGCTGACCGCTCCTGTTTCTTCCTGTAACTCTCTTTTTGCCGTTTCAAGAATATCTTCGCCAGCTTCCCTATGTCCACCCGGTGCCTCATATGTATCACGTTCCTTATGCTTGCAAAATACCCATTTACCATTGCTTTTAGAAATGATGACAGCAAATTTTAATAGGGAATCATCGACTGAGTCGTAAAATTTTACCTTTAACATTTCATCTTTTTCCTTGTTTTGTCCAATTTCTTCCATATATCCTGCAGTAATAATTCCGGCAGGCAAAGCTACAATTGCTATACCAAATAACGAACTAATCATCGTTACCATAATATTGTAGCATCCAATGATTTTTTCTTCCACGATATTATTTATTAAACACAAAATGCCCTTGCAAACATAACATTTGCAAGGGTTTGAATGCTCCTGAACTCTTAATTCATCTCAATATTTCTAACACTTCGAAATATTTCATATTGTCTCTTTAACTCCTGCTCATCATCTCGAAGTAGATTTTTTGCTTCTAAAATCCTTTCAATAGCTTGTGATGGATCTAATGTGTGATAAGCCAAAAACAATCCACGAAGTTCTTTAGGCTTTACTATCTTGTATACCTGTACTGAAGACATATCATAAGTGTAAGAAAAATATCGATATATATAACCAATCCAATATAATTCGTTTTGTGTATACTTTTTAGAGCCATATTGAGATTCTCCGTATTGTTCCTCTACTCTTTCTAATAAATCTTTTGCTTGTATATTTGTTTGCAATATTACTCCGTTATCTAAACTTTTGCTAATCTGACTATTCATAAATCTTCTAATAAAAATCTCAGAACTTACCTCAGTTGATTCAGCAGACATTTCAAATGCTTTTGCCTGTAATTCGCATAGAAGTAACCCATCCTTATCTATCTTCTTCATAACAAACTTTCACCTCCAACTTATAATATAGGTAATTCTACTTCAGCTTAGTATTTCATCAATATAATGACCCTCTCCTCTATATTGAATCCTTGCTAATTTAACTTTATCATCACCAAGTTTTGCATCAGAACTTCTCACATTTTTATAATACTCCTTTTCATTTGCAGATACATAACATCTCTCAATGATTTTTACATGCTTAATTGATTGGGGCGTCACAAAAACATATTGATACCCCAAATTGGTTGCTGCAAGGCAATGCTTACATTGTTCATCAGTAATTTCTCCTAAAATAAAAGAATTAATTATCTGAAACATTCTATTATCTGCTATAGGAGCTATAATATAATCGCAGGATCTTGATTGAGCCACTAATTGCTTTACAATAGGATGTTCCTTATATTCCTCTAAAGCACCTCTATAGTATGCTATCGTCATCATCCATTCCTGATTCACTTCATATCTTTTACATTTCAATCCACTTTCTTCAAAATCCAGAAAATATACACATGACTTGTCAAAACCTGATATAAACGAAATTGCCTGAGCATAGCGTTCTCCTGTATAAAATCCCCTCCCAAAATCATTATTTGTTCTACTTTTATTTACATCCAACTGACCATTGATTTCGCTCTTAGCCCCATGAAACAATAATTTATGATTTTGACCTAAGTTTTCCATCCACAACATTTCTTTTAACCGATTAATTTTAATATTTCTCTCAAATGCAAACTGATACACTTGCTCCAAAAACTTTGCTGAAGGAGAAGTATTTCCCAACTCATTTCTTGATATTGTCACCTGCTCAACGCCAAGTTTTTCTGCCAATTCCGATTGTGTCATTTCTAGTATTTCTCTGATTGCCTTTAAATCCTGCTGAAAATTGTAATTCATATTTTTCACATTTAATCCAATTATCTTAGATAATAATTAGTTTTCCCCTTTCTCATAGTTTTAATTCCTACTTATTTATATAATATGTATTAAACAAGATTTTGTCAACTTGTTTAATACATATTATATAAATAAGTTTTATAACATAAACAAAGAGTCACTTGCGACTCTTTTGCACGCGAGCGGAAACTGAGTTCAAATGCCTATCCGCGAACTGTACATCCTTAGTGAAGTGTTTTATTTGATAGGAACATTACAAAGGAATTTCCCTATCAAATAAAAACACTCCAGAACAAATGTCCTGGAGTGTAATATAACCTTCTGAAACGCCCTGAGACGTCTTGAATTGTAAAACTTCCTATCTCTTTGAGAACTGCGGCGCACGACGAGCTGCCTTTAAGCCGTACTTCTTTCTTTCCTTCATTCTTGGGTCTCTTGTTAAGAAACCTGCCTTCTTCAGTGCTGGTCTGTATTCGTCAGAATCAACCTGAAGTAATGCTCTGGAGATACCATGTCTGATGGCACCGGCCTGACCTGTGTATCCACCACCGTGAACATTTACTAATACATCAAATTTATCAGCTGTTCCTGTTAATACAAGAGGCTGCTTAACGATAACCTTAAGGGTCTCAAGACCAAAATACTCATCAAGGCTTCTCTTATTTATTGTAATATTACCTGTACCAGGTACTAAGTATACTCTGGCGATACTCTTCTTTCTTCTACCTGTTCCGTAGAACTTTGCGTTATTGCTCTTCTTAGCCATTGTTATTTCCTTCCTTTCGTTACCTCAATTAGAATGTTAATACTTCTGGCTTCTGAGCAGCATGATTATGCTCTGGTCCAGCGTATACATGAAGCTTTGTGTACATTTCTCTTCCTAAAGGTCCCTTTGGAAGCATTCCCTTAACAGCAAGCTCAATAACTCTTTCCGGCTTCTTAGCCATCATTTCTCTAAGAGTTGTTTCCTTCATTCCACCTACATATTCAGAGTGATTGTAATAAATCTTCTGGTCTAACTTCTTACCTGTAAGCTTAACCTTTGCAGCATTAACTACAATTACGTAATCACCTGTGTCAAGGCTTGGTGTATACTCAGGCTTATTCTTACCTCTTAAAACAGCTGCAACCTGTGATGTTAAACGACCTAATGTATATTGTGATGCATCAACAACATACCATTTTCTCTCTACTGATGATGCACTAGGCATATATGTCTTCATTGTTTACCTCCTGTAAATCTGTTAAATAAATGATGTAATATATGATAAATGTTCACTTCCGGGGCTTTGGCAGGAACATTTTCTTATACTGTCGCACTAAAAGATTATATTACACGTTTCCACGTGTGTCAACACTTTTTTTCATAAAAATTCAATTTCCAAAAGAGTCAGTCCATGTGCCGGTGCAGTAGGGCCTGCAATGGTCCGGTCCTTTTTTTCAAGCATTTCCTTTACCTGTTCCGGTGTGGTATGACCAGTTCCCACGTTAATCAGCGTACCGGCAATAATTCGAACCATATTATATAAAAATCCGTTTCCACGAATCCTGATACTTATGGTATCCTCCACTTTTTTTACTGCAACCGAATAAATGGTTCTTACAGTGGATTCCGCCTGTGTCCTCACACAGCAGAAACTTTTAAAATCATGGGTTCCGACAAGATATCCTGACGCCTCATTCATGGCATCCACATTAAGCCGCTTATAATAATACATACTGTCATAGCGCTTTAGTGGAAGTGGAAATTCCCTGTTTAATATCTTATATTCATATGTTTTGACAGAATCACAGTGGCGTGGATGAAAATCATCTGCCACCTGTGTGGAACTTTGTATCTTAATATCGTCCGGAAGCATTGTATTTAAGGCATATGCTATTTTTTCCGGGGGAATGGATGTATTAGTATCAAAAACAGCCACATTCCCCAGTGCATGCACTCCCGAATCCGTCCGGCTTGCTCCGATTACACAAATATCTTCCTTTAAAAGTTTTCCAAGCTTCTCATTTAAAACACCTTCAACAGTCACTGCCTCCGGCTGAACCTGCCATCCACAGTATGCTGTTCCGTCATATGCCACAACTAATTTAATTCTCATCTCATTTCTCCAATATTAATATGGAAGAAATCCGGACACTCTGCTTTGAATCAGAATACCGGAAACAGATTTCTTACCACAATCATAAGTCCCAGATATGCAAAAAGAATCAGATATGCCATTACATCACGCTTTTTGTATTTAAGCGGCTTCATCTTGGTTCGTCCTTCTCCGCCACGATAACATCTTGCTTCCATTGCCATTGCCAGATCATTTGCTCTTCGGAATGCAGAAATAAACAACGGTACAAGCAGTGGCACCATTGCTTTTGCTTTCTGAATGATGTTTCCATGTTCAAAGTCAGCTCCACGGGCTGTCTGTGCCTTCATTATTTTATCTGTTTCTTCAATCAGAATCGGTATAAAACGTAATGCTATGGACATCATCATCGCCACCTCATGAACCGGCACACGGAAAATCTTCAAAAATCCAAGGCTCTTTTCAAGTCCGTCCGTCAGATTATTGGGTGTGGTTGTCAGTGTCAAAAGTGACGAACCGACAATTAACATCATCAGGCGGATTACCATGTATAATGCTGTTATAATGCCTTCAAGCGTTATGGTCAGTTTCCAGATTGTAATAACCGGTGTTCCTTCCGTAAGAAACAGATTAAATACCGCACTGAAAATCAGAATAAATAATACCGCCTTAAGTCCCTTTACCATAAATCCAAAAGGCACCCTGGATATTTTAATGACTGCAGCAAGCGCCACACCTGCAAGAAGATATAGCGGAACACTTCTTCCAAGAAATAATGATATCAGAAAAATAACCGTTCCTGCCAGTTTTACACGTGGGTCCAGTTTATGAATCACTGAATCTGTCTGATAATATTGTCCAATCGTTATGTCTCTAATCATCGAATCACCTTTAATAATTCTTCCCTGGCTTCCTGTACTGTTGTTACATCCAGTGGAACATTCATTCCTCTCTTACGCAGTTCTGCCATGAGATATGTTACCTGCGGTGCTGCAAGACCTACTGCCTCCAGCTCCTTATAATGTGTAAACACTTTCTTCGGAACGTCATCATAGAGTAACTCTCCATGATTCATTACCATGATTCTTCCCACATATTTTGCCACATCTTCCATGCTGTGAGATACCAGAATTACCGTAATTCCCGTATCCGCATGGAGCTTTGCAAGATAATCCAGAATCTCATCCCTTCCCCTTGGGTCGAGTCCGGCTGTGGGTTCGTCCAGAATCAGTACGTCCGGCTTCATTGCAAGAACACCGGCGATTGCTACACGACGTTTCTGTCCTCCGGATAATTCAAAGGGAGACTGG
>JAQXXN010000009.1 GCA_029226085.1 Thermoflexaceae bacterium | reverse complement strand
ATACCGCATAGAGGCCATCATACAGAGCTTCTTCTGCAATCTTGTTCTCATCCAGGTAATGGTGGATATCAGCGGTTTCCCCATTTTTGGTAGCAGCTGTGGTTCCGATAAAGCGGGCTGGATCATTTGGATTTTTACGGTTCTTTTTTGTGTTTCCGGAATCCAGCATCTTTTGTGCCCGCTCTACCTGTTTACCACGAAGCGTCTTCTGATAAAGTGCATATTTAGGTGAGTATGTGATGATCAGACGCTGATGAAGTTTCTTTGTGGTATAAGGTTCATCTTTATAGTAGAGCCCCTTATCATCCTCAGGCAGCTGTGTGATATCCACAGGGGTATCATCAGAAACCCGTTTGAAACCTTTTGGATCCAGAACCCATTCTTTTTCTTCTTTTTTCAGTTTTTTGATGGATTGGGTAACGATATAAGACCGTTCACCCATGTGGTTGTACACTCTGATATCTTCCGAGCCCAGTCCGGCGTCACTGCAATAGATAAATTTCTGGCAGCCAAACTCTCCAAGCACTTTCTTTTCCAATGGTTTTAGTGAAGTCTGCTCATTTGAATTACCAGGGAAGAGTGAGAAAGCAAGCGGAATGCCGTCACCATCCATAAACAATCCCATCTGAATAATGGGGTTCGGCCTGTGTTCCTTGCTTTTCCCATATTTCTTACTGCCGTCTTCCTGCTCAATCTCAAAATAATAATTCGAACAGTCGTAATAAAGAACCTTATCATTTCTGGAGCCTAAAAAATGGCTGTTTTTATAAACTTCTGATTGAATGAGATCGCATTCAGCACCAAGGACATCCAGTGCACGATAAACGTCATGAAGTCCATAAGAAGGTTTTTCCAGGAATTCTGAGGCGGCTTTGAAAGAGGAACGTTTGCTGGAAGGCTCCAGAATTCTTGCATAGATCAGGTCGGAAAGTATGGCATTGATATCATACTTAAATTTGTATTTCAATTTTAATTTCCGGCAGATTTTATCTATATGATATGGGTGTCAAAACATAATAATTATCGCCCATAGAAATCTATGTTCCTTGAAAATTTCATATAAAACAACAAATATCCATTGTTAGCTCTGTTTTGGGGTAATAACCCACATCACTGTTTCTGCTCTGTTAACTGATCTGGGGAATTAAGGCGCACTGACCCACACTGTTCAGATATCCAAACAGCTTCTTGAAGTTCAGGGCTGCCAGTTTTATCCCAAAACGGAGTTTAGTGGGGAGAAGCCCTCTTACCGGCATATGGTCTATCTGGTATTTCCTCCGTAGGATGGATGGGATTGTTTCCACTCCGTTTCTGATCCGGGACAGTTCCTTATATTTTTCTGTCTTCATTTTCCTTTGTGTCTTTGCTCTGTCAGAGGATTTTTTAGACAGAAAAACCACACTGGTCCTGTTAAACATCTTGGGGTTGCACTGGTCACGGTGCGGACAGTTTTCACATTTGTTTTTGGGAAATGATATCCTGCATTGTCCAGTCTGGTTGATATAATTGCAGCTTTTGGGTGTGTTTCCGGCTGGGCAGCGTATCACTTTCTTTCCATCTTCTGTGAACTCAAAATCTGCTGCGATATCTTTTGCTTCACGGCCTGTCAGATCCGTTGTTACAAGGTCAATGTTTTTTTCTGCTGCAGCATTTGTATTGTCCCTGCCGCTATAGGCCCCATCTGTTATAAGTACTGTTGGCTCCTCTGTTTTTTCCATGGATTCAACAGTTTCCACAATGTTTGCTGTATAACCACGGTTTTGTTTACCCGCTTTTTCACGGTAAGTTGCATCCGGGTCAGAGGGATTCTGCAGGATCTGGGAACCCATAGCTCCATCTTCTTTGGTTTTTAGCCGTCTCGTACCGGATTCTTCTACAACCGTCTGTTCTTTTAAAACACGTACCAGTAACTGGTAGGCAGAACTTTCATCACAGGCCCCTTCACATTCGGCAAGAAGTTTGTCTGCGTCAGCAAGGATCTGTTTGATCCTGTCTGATGCATCTTCACTTTTGCTATGATAAATAACCTGGTTATAATCATTAGGGTCATAATAGTGTTCCATACCTCCCAGAAGATCGTCCATCCCGGTACGGTGGAGAAAAGATACAAGGTCAGCAACACAGGTATAAAGGAGCTCTATCCTCCCAAGCTTTCGGATATTAGAAGCAACCATAAGAGAATCCATTCTTTTCATTCTGTCATTAAGCTTCATCAGGGCTGCCATTTCCCCAGAGAGTTCTTTTACCGTATCATGGATCAGGTCAATGCCAGTCTCTGTTTCGTAAGTAAGACACCTTCTGCGGAAACGGCTAAATGTACGGTCACTGACAGGTTGCTCTTTAAAACTGGTGGTATGGAGGGCATACTGAAAACGGATATCAAAAAGAAGGGAATCCATGAATTCCTCATCCGTCAGTCCCATAAGCTCTTCAAGCACCATACCGCCAACGATCACATTTACAGGAGTATTGGGGCGGGAAGCTTTATCACTATAAAGGACGGAAAAATTTTCTTCGTTAATCAGGGGGAATATTTTTTCTGCAAACGGTTTTGCCCAGGATTTTTCGAGCATACGACGTTCACGGGGGGTAAGGGAAAACATACTATCCTCCAAAGTTAACTGCTGACATTCATTTTTTGCAAAAGACATGGAATCACCTCTCAAATAAACTGAGATTATTATACCATCTATAGATGATGATTTGTTGGTTTATATGAAATTTTCAAGGTTCATAGGGCGTACCTTTTGACACCCTAATCATACCATATAATAACATAAAATAACATATACTAAAACAAAAAAGTTGACACAAAAAAAGCAGGTTTTATGCGACCTGCAAGCATTTTTTCTATAATCCAACTGTCAAACTCCTGTGTGACTGTTTTATAGCACATGACGGTGTATTCTGATTTCTTGATTTCTTATTGTAATTAATAGAAATATTGGTTTGATATTTTGGTTGAATGTAAATGTAAATTCCACTTGTAAACTTAAATTCCACACCGAAGACTAAATTCCGTTTTATTAGGGTTTGACATATGTTGTCAAACCCTTTATTCTTGAATTTAGTTATTCTGGAACATATGTATTCTAAAAAA
>JAQXXN010000008.1 GCA_029226085.1 Thermoflexaceae bacterium | reverse complement strand
ATGAAACATATTTCTTGACATAGTGTAAGTACATTGGCATTTTTTCGATGGTCTTGGAAAGACGGGGATTGTCCTTCCAACGGCGGAAGTTCATGATCTCACGTTCGGACTTGCCATAGCGGAAGTATTCATATACGCCTTTGGAGAATTTCTGTGTGAAAAGGTAGTGTTTACCTGTATCACATACGAGGTAGAAGTTGATTTTGTCGTTTCCTTTGGTAATTTCAATTCGATTGTTCACAGTGTACTCCTCCTGTACAGATTGAATGGTAGGGTTTTGCTTTCTATTTAAATAGTCTGTAAAGGATGGGAAAATTAAGGGGAATTCACAAAAAAATTATGGATTGCGAAATACTTGCAGATTTCTCAAAATGGGCACATTTTCTTGACGTCCGAAAAACTCATGGCATAATAAAAGAAATTTAGGGCGGAAAACTCTCGTTTTAAGCGGAAAATTGAATTTTCGATCCTCGTTGCATCTTACCTATAAGGAATTACTACGTCTTGATTTTGATTTCTCTTGCCAACATATTAGTTTGTTGTATCTTACCTGTCCAGGGATACAAAAATCTCCGCAGTTTCAGTTCATCTTAGACTGAAACTGCGGAGAATTTTTTTGCAAATATTTTTTCAATTACCCTTAGATTTTTCGCTCTGCTTCGATTATATAAGTGTGGAAGGACGGGGGATGTTCTTCCAGGTGCTGCTGTCCGTGTGTGGTTGAAAATAGTAGACTGCGGGAAGCACGGACGGCAGCACTTTTTACCAAAATGTTGAATAAGATATTTGGAATGTTCGTTGTAATAATAGACAAATATGCTATAATAAATATAGTGATTTATTGTAAAAATAGTGGGAGGAATATGCCTTGAAAAAGTTTTTTATGATCGTACCCCAGCAGCCGGTAAAAATAAACGCAGAGGGAAAGATCATCAGGGATGATCTTCGATATAGTAAGTATGAAGCAGTTGGAAATAGTAAATTGGATTATAAAGAAACACGGTTTCCAATCCTGACATTACTGAACGCCTATGCAGATCAAGGCGAAAAGATTCGCATTGTTGCAGCGGTTCCAGATACGCCGCAATGCTATATTCATCTGGAACAGTTGAAGGAAGAGGTCGCAGAATTACAACAGGAAAAGGGGTTCTTATGTGATGAAGTGGAATCTTTTCCCTTTACCTACAGTGGCGATGTCAATGCACAGATTGAATTGTTTCAGAAGCTGCTGAACTATATGGAAGACAACGATACATTGTATGCCTGCTTGACCTATGGAAACAAACCTATGCCAATTGCAGAACTCATGGCTCTGCAATATGGATATCGTGTTATGAACAACGTTTCGATCGGTTGCCTGGTTTACGGAGAAGTGGATCACAGTGCAACACCCACACCGAAAACAGTGACTGACAGAGTTACAGGAAAACCAAAGGTGATAGACGAATATCCGATGCGGGTTTTCGATATTACTGCACTGATTCAGTTGGATGAAATCGTTCGCCTGCTGGCAGATCAGAAGATTAAGAACCCGAAGGAAGTTCTTGACCGAATTCTCGAACTGTGAGGTGATCGGGATGAGCACAAAGAAACAAAGGGTGAATAAAGAAAGTAAATCCTATAATCTGCGACAGAAATTGGATGAATTGGGCAGACAACTGGATCGTGATTCCGCGGATTTTGCAGTGCAGCAGAGCATCAAAGAAAAGATTTGGGTTCTTGCGTTTCAAATATGGTCTCCATATGAAGAAAACACATCGGAACAAATTGAACGAGGCTTTCGGACAGAAACAAAATCCGAAAAAGGAAAAAGGCTCAGCGAGCTGGAAGCTGAAGCAAAAGCAACTGCACTGATAGATGTTCTGGAAATTGTTTTCACAACTTTTGATCCAACAAGAAAAGTACCCCTTACCGCATTTATACAAAGTTATCTGAAATGGAAAATTGCAGATGAAAAAACGAAATTGGACATTGGCGGTAAATGGGTACCGGATGAAAATAATCCGGATAATATGGTTTGGAAGGCGGATATTGAAATCAGTAGTCTTGATAAGCCAATCAGCGTTTCCGATGATACGAATGGTACCATAGGAGAATTGATTCAAGATGATACAAATCCATATGCAGAAAGTGAAAAACAGCTGAAAGCAGAGCGCTGCATGTTGATCATCCTGTCACATGTTTTGAAAATGATAGAACAGCGCAATAAAGATAAGCGAAGCAAATATATCTATGAGCCTCTGCTTTTTACCAATGATGTTGTGGACTATTGTCAATCAGAAAAACATCCCATTTCTTTTCCGCATGAGAATGAAATGTGGGATGTCATGAAGGAGAAATTTATTGATTTTTGCCTGGAAGATTTCTGCCGATCCCTTTTCCAGATTCAACAGAGCGAGATGAAAACATATCGTCAGATTGGTCGT
>JAQXXN010000007.1 GCA_029226085.1 Thermoflexaceae bacterium | reverse complement strand
AAGGCGGTATGTTTGTGAAGAATTGTAGGCTTTTCTTACACAATACATAGAATCCCCAGAGGCAATCCGCCAGGACGGCGGATTGAGCCTGCACTTGCCATGGAGGGCAATTGCAGGCGACTCGTCACTTGTCAACAAATGAAATGTATAGTGTTAGAAAACCACAATTCGTAACCCACATACCGCCTTGGCACAGATAGAAACCATCCCCTGCCGCTGCCACCCCGGACATCCGTCACTTACTCCACAAACTCCAATTTCAGCATTTTTGTTGACAAACCAAAGGAAAGACGTTATAATTTCAAATTAATAAATGCAGTGAAGGGAACAAGTAGTTGCAAGTGATAGTCACAGAAAGCTGCCGGCAGATGAGAGGCGCGATGAAGACTTGGAATGAATACATCCCGGAGCATCCGGCTGAACATCGGGGCGGGTTAATTTTTAATCCGGATTTGGTAAGTAGGCTTGGACGGAGGGACACACGTTATCGTGTCAAGGGTATTTTAGTACCTGATGAGGCTGGTGGTGTGAATCACCGGTGAATAAAGGTGGTAACACGGGAACATGACTCTCGTCCTTTGAAGAAACTTCCGGTTTCTTCGGGACGGGATTTTTTATTTTAACAAGAGAAAGGAAAAAAAGATGAAAGAACTTGCAAATTTAATGAACTACCGCTCAGATGTGAAGGTGGTGGATGCTACGCTCCGAGATGGAGGACTGGTTAATGATTTTTATTTTACGGACGAATTTGTCAGGGATTTATATCATGCAAACATAAAAGCCGGTGTGGATTATATGGAATTCGGTTATAAGGCTTCCCGTGAAGTGTTTGATGAAACTAAATTCGGCAAATGGAAATTCTGCAAAGATGAGGATATCCGTGAGATTGTTGGGGAGAATGATACGGATTTAAAAATTGCTGTCATGGCAGATGTAGGAAGGTGTGATTACAAAACCGATATCATAAACCGTAAGGACAGTCCTATTGATATGATTCGTGTTGCAACCTATCTGAATACCATTCCAACGGCTGTTGACATGATTGAGGATGCAGTGAATAAGGGATATGAAGTAAGCTGTAACATCATGGCAATTTCCAATGCACAGGAAAGTGATCTAAAAGTGGCATTGGACATCCTTGGAAAATCTCCGGTAAATATTTTTTATATTGTTGACAGCTTTGGTTCTCTTTATCCGGAACAGATTGCCCGTATTACGGATATATACATGGAATTTGCCAAGAAATATAATAAAAAGCTGGGAATTCATGCCCATAATAATCAGCAGCTGGCATTTGCCAATACAATTGAGGCAGTAGGTGACGGAGTGGATTATCTTGACGGAACCTATGCTGCGATGGGAAGAGGAGCCGGAAACTGTGCCATGGAACTTCTCCTTGGATTTCTCCGTAATCCGAAATACAATGTTTACCCGGTGATTCAGTTCATTGAAAAACATATGTTAAAGCTTCGTGAGGAAGGTGTTGTATGGGGATATGATTTACAGTATCTCATGACAGGACTTTTAAACCAGCATCCGAGAACTGCCATTCAGTTCACAAAGGATAAACGTACAGATTATTCGGAATTTTATAAAGAGATTGTTGTGCAGGATTAATGAATCTTAATTATGAAAAGGAGAAAAAAGATGACAATTTATGATGAATTAGTTGCCCGCGGACTGATTGCCCAGGTAACGGATGAAGCAGAAATCAAGGAACTTGTAAATAACGGAAAGGCAGTATTCTACATTGGATTTGACCCGACGGCAGACAGCCTTCACGTAGGACATTTCATGGCACTGTGCCTTATGAAGAGACTTCAGATGGCAGGAAATAAGCCGATAGCTTTAATCGGAGGTGGTACGGCGATGATTGGTGATCCGTCAGGCCGTACAGACATGAGACAGATGATGACGGTGGAAACCATTCAGCATAACTGTGAATGTTTTAAGGAGCAGATGAGTAAGTTTATTGATTTTTCTGATGGAAAGGCACTGATGGTAAATAATGCGGACTGGCTGATGGACCTTAATTATGTGGAAGTCTTAAGAGAGATTGGACCACATTTTAGTGTCAACAGGATGCTGACTGCGGAATGCTACAAGCAGAGAATGGAGAGGGGATTAAGTTTTCTGGAATTTAACTATATGATTATGCAGAGCTATGATTTCTATGCATTGTTCCAGAAATACGGCTGTAACATGCAGTTTGGCGGTGATGACCAGTGGAGCAACATGCTGGGCGGTACGGAGTTAATCCGCCGTAAGCTGGGTAAGGATGCTTATGCAATGACGATTAATCTTCTTCTTAATTCCGAAGGAAAGAAGATGGGTAAGACACAGTCCGGAGCGGTATGGCTTGATCCGAAGAAGACTTCCCCGTATGATTTTTACCAGTACTGGAGAAACGTGGATGATGCGGATGTTATTAAGTGCTTAAAGATGCTTACGTTCCTTCCGTTAGAGGAAATCGAGAAGATGGAAG
>JAQXXN010000006.1 GCA_029226085.1 Thermoflexaceae bacterium | reverse complement strand
AAAAATGAAAAGGAGTTGGCGGCATGAGAAATTTGCACGTAGCTCCTTTTTGTAAGAATGTATTTGACAATGGTAAGGGTAAGATGGAAGGTGGAGAAAAAATCAATGAAATATGATTATTTAGTAGTAGGTGCAGGCATTTTCGGAGCAGTATTTGCATATGAGGCCAATAAAAGAGGAAAAAAGGTATTGGTCATTGATAAAAGAAATCATATTGCGGGTAATATTTATACGGAAAATGTGGATGGAATTAATGTGCATAAATATGGAGCACATATTTTTCATACATCGGATACAAAGGTTTGGAATTATGTTAATCAGTTTGCAGAGTTTAATAATTATGTAAACTCTCCGATCGCAATTTATAAAGATGAATTATATAATCTTCCGTTTAATATGAATACATTTAGCAAAATGTGGGGAATTAAGACACCTGCCGAGGCAATGAAGATTATTGAGGAGCAAAAGAAGCAGTATTATGTAGAGGAGCCATCTAATCTGGAGGAACAGGCGCTTTCGCTTGCGGGTAAGGATGTATATGAAAAATTGATTAAAGGCTACACCGAAAAGCAATGGGGCAGGGATTGCAAAGACCTTCCGGCGTTTATCATTAAGAGACTGCCTTTCCGGTTTACCTATAATAATAATTACTTTAATGACCGTTATCAGGGAATTCCGATTGGAGGATATACAAAGATTGTTGAAAAATTGCTGGAGGGCATTGAGGTCAGGCTTAATACAGACTTTCTTGCCAATAAGGAAGAGCTTGTAAATGTAGCAGATAAGATAGTGTATACCGGAATGATTGACCAATATTATGATTATAAATTAGGGGTACTGGAATATCGTTCGGTCAGGTTTGAGACGGAGAAGCTGGATTGTGAAAATTATCAGGGAAATGCAGTGGTAAATTATACGGAACGTGAGGTACCTTATACAAGAATTATTGAACATAAGCATTTTGAATTCGGTACTCAGCCGGTAACTATCATTTCCAGGGAATATTCCAGTGAATGGCATCAGGGTGATGAGCCATATTATCCGGTTAATGATGATAAGAATAATACCCTGTATGAGAAATACCGGGAGCTGGCTGAGAAAGAAAATAAAGTTATTTTCGGAGGAAGACTCGGCGGCTATAAGTATTATGACATGGATAAAACAATTGCAGCATCCCTGCTTCTTGTGGAAAAGGAATTGGGATAATGCAGTCATAAGGTGTCATATATTTTACGAAAGGATGGATGCAAAATGCAAAAAATTGTGAGCAAGATGAAAATGTTATCCGGTGGATTCCTGCTAGTTTGCTGTCTGCTTGTCTGCAATGTTACAAATGTGTGGGCGGAAGATATGACGGAGGATGATGAAGCGAAGAAGTGTGGCCTTAAACCGCTTTTAATTGAGGAGTTTAAGGAAGAGGATCTGGATAATACAATTTTGATTGAAGCGGGCGAAGGGCTCCCAAGAAAATATTCGAATGTGGATGTGGAGTATTGGACGAAATTCTCCAGTAGCTATTATTATGAACAGTTATCAGATTCTCTGAAAAATACATGGGATCAGTTGGAGACAGCCTGTATTCTGTCGGTAGTATCCACGACAGACTGTGAGTCAATAAGTGCATCAATTAATATGAACGGCTTAACCAGCAGCGATATAGCGAATTTTATGTATATGTTTAAACTGTCTAATCCGCAGTATTACTTTTTATCCAACAGAGTATTTTATGGCAGTGAATCAAGCGGATATTATGTCGGAATTCGTTTATATGATGAATTTAAAGACGGGGATGCAAGGAAAAAGATTACGGATTCCTATTCAGCAATTATTGATAACTGGCTAACACAGGTTCAGGCTGCAGAAAAACCGGAAGCAAAAGTAAAACTGGCACATGATTTAGTTGCAAAGAATACAGAGTATGGATATAGCACATATGACCAGTCGTCATACAGCATGGTATGTGAAGGAACAACGGTGTGTGCCGGCTATGCGGCAGTATTCCAGATGCTTTTAAATGCATCAGGGATTGAGACAGCTGAAGTAACCAGTATTTCCCATGCATGGAATATTGTTAAAATACATGGATACTGGTATAATGTTGATGTTACGTGGGATGATCAGGGATATGTGATATATAAGTATTACAATAAAAGTGATACTACCTTTAGGGATTCGACTACCTCACATAATCCGGAATCACTTTGGGATGGATATCTGCCTGAGATGAAGTATGATTCATCCATTGCTGTATATACGGCATATAATCCGGCATACTTTAGTAAAGACGGGTACTGTTATTTTATAGTAAATAATAATGCCGCACTTGCTGATTGTTATGTTAAGGCTGTGGAAATTGAAGAGGCTGGTGCGGTAATACCGGCGGTTGTAGATTATAATGAACAGAAATATATCGTAGTAAATGCGGAAAGTACTTCAGAAGCAGTTAATGGCTTATGCAAGGATGAAGATGGAATCTGGCATTATTACAGAAATGGCATGATTGATACGACTTATGTCGGGATGGCAATGAATGAAGAAGGCTGGTGGTATGTAAGAAACGGAAAAATAGATTTTACATTTACTGGAATGGCACAAAATGAGTATGGCTGGTGGTATTTCAGAAATGGTCAGTTGGACTTTAGCTATACGGGCATGGCATACAATGAATATGGCTGGTGGTATTTCAGAAATGGTACAATCGACTGGACGTATACGGGCATGGCATATAATGAATATGGCTGGTGGTATTACAGGAATGGTACGATTGACTGGACATACACAGGAATGGCATATAATGAGTATGGCTGGTGGTATTACAGGAATGGTACGATTGACTGGACATACACGGGAATGGCATGTAATGAGTATGGCTGGTGGTATTACAGGAATGGTACGATTGACTGGACATATACGGGAATGGCATGTAATGAATATGGCTGGTGGTATTTTAACAACGGTACAATTGACTGGAATTATACCGGATGGGCACAAAATGAGTACGGCTGGTGGTATTTTAGAAATGGTCAGATTGACTTTAGTGTAGCTGCATAAGCGAGGCTTTATCGTTTGATTTTAAATCGGGAAGCGGATATAGATGGATTAAATTCATGGGTTTGTCAAGGAAAGTGTGTTATTTTTTGTTTTTTTATCGGTGGTCACGAAGACCACCGATTTTCTTATTTGATAGAAAACTGCGTTGCAATTTTTCTATCTTATATTCCTGCTTTTATTTCAAATTTAATTAAATAAGGGCAGGAGATGATTGTGCGGTATGTATATACAATAACTCCTGCCGGGGAGGTATGCGTATGAGCGTAAGAGAGTACAAGGGTAGTGTCTTTTCAATGCTTGAGGGAATTCCGGAGTATGCTTTGGACACATATAATGCATTAATCCGGGATATGCAGGATAAAATTAAGTTCTATTTTACCGGAGAGGGCATTATTGCTTATTTTGATGTTAAATAGAAGGTCAATAGGAATTTCACAAGAAATGCAAAAAACAAGTTGTAAATATTACTTATAAGTAATATAATGTTAATACGAAGGTGGTGGTCGTACTTGGACATTGTACAGAATGATATGTTCTCCAATGTGTATGAAGTTGATTGCTTCCGCAAAGAATTTTTGAGTATGACTAAGGAAAAATTCAGTGTAACACCACCATTTCCACGTTATCAGAAATGGTTGATAGTTTCTTTGGAAAAACTTGAGGAGTATGGGGAGGAAGCAATTAAACTTAATAATTTTGAACAATTAACAAATATTAATCCTAAATTATATAGCATTAGATATCCAAAGAGTAAATTAAATCCAAGAGTACTGTATATTTATTTGGATGAAGGAGGAATACTACTCTTAGCTGCATTTAAAGAAAAATCTAAAAAAGATTATACAAGAAATATAGAATTGGCTCAAAAGAGATTAAAGATGCTCGATATTTAGTGATTGGAAGGGGAGTTTGTAATGCTTAAGGATAAGATTAAAAATGCGAAAACTACTAATTGGTTAGCTGAGGGACTATCTGACTCAGAGATAAACAGTATTAAGGAATTGGCGAAGATTTCTGCAAAAATAGAGATGAAACGCAACGAACTTGGAATGAATCAGAAAGAATTTGCCAGAATGATGAATGTGTCCCAAGGAATGGTTTCTAAGTGGGAAAGTGGTGAATATAATTTTACAATAGTAACACTCAAAGAGATATGTGATAACCTTGGATTGGGTTTTGAACCCTATATATATGAAAAAAAACATTTTGTAAATGATGAATACAAAGTGATTCATACATCATTTGGCAGAAAGAGTGATTTGTCAAAAGAATTGGAGGCAGTTGCGTTGCTTAATACGGAGGTAATAGCATAATGAATTTTAATTGCATTGTTCCGAACTTTAATTTTTTGGGAACTTCCGTTTTGAAGCTGGAGGTTCAAAATAGTATTTCATCATTGACAGATGATCTTACAAGAAAATTTGGAATGGATATTATTATATCAGAGCTTAGTAAGGAAGAACAGACAAGAATTGGAAAAGTATTGCTGAAGATTTTGGTAGAACTTGAAAGAGATGGAAAAAATGTATGTACAATTGATATGATTCTGGAGGGTGCGTTTTCTTCGCCGATTAGCGTTGATGAAGAGAAATTTACCTCGTTGGTTATGATTAATGGTGCAAGTGCTTTGTTCTCTGTGGGACGTGCAAAGGTAGAAAGTATTTCATCATTGGTGTTCACCAGTGGAAAATTAGTTTTGCCATTTGTAAACATTTATGATTTTTACAAGCAAAAAGAAAAAGAGGAGTAAAATGCCCATATAATTGCATTGGACAAAGGATGAAAGCGTAGTTGATGGCAAACTTATTTTATCAATAAAGCAATTGATGTGATTAAGACGGAGAGCATGAAAAGAAAGTATGTATGTGTATTGTGGTTGTTGGAAACTGCGTGAACATTGATACGAAGAACAGTGTGGTATATTCAAGCGGCAGACTGGTTACGACCTTAGGACTTGACAATGCGGTGGATGTTGAGACGGAGGATGGAGGTTCGGCAGAAACAGAAAAACTTAACATGATTCTTAACATTTTAAAAGCTGCTTGTAAGGAAGAACATATTCTCATTGACAAAGTAGACAAAGCAAGAAAGAAAATTAATGAGATTTTAGGAAAGTAGGGAATAATATGGATCAGGAGAAGGCAATATTACAGATTATCAGTGAAGTAACTAAGATTAAAGAAGCTCCATGTAAGAAGAAAATTCAGAAACTGGTTATATCGTGGCATAGTGATTACTCTCATTATCATAAGCCGTTACAGGGATTATGGTAATGGGAGTTTTTATTTTACCCATCTTAAGGAATCCTATATTTACAATCATCATAAAGCCATTTATAATAAAAGCAGTGTAAAATAGGTAAAGGTAGGTAAGAATGGCAGAGTTTTTTATATTTTTGATTACTATTTTAATACTGTATGTACTGCTGATGCTTGTCCCGAAAAACGTGGCGCGGCAGAATGGCACTGTATGGTTTAGTACAACCGGAATTATAATGATATGCTGCTGGGTATTTTTTGCCGGGATAATGAATCTTATGGGAATCAGGATTAATTTATATACATTGTCCGGAATCAATGCAGTAGTTTCCATATTGGCAGCAGTTTATATTATCAGAAAAAAGAAGACGCAGAAGTATTACATTGACTGGAGAGATATTCTGATTCTCTGTATTCTGGCACTGATTACCCTGTTAATTGGAAAGATTAGATATGGAATGAATCTTGATGTGTTTGCTTATGCATCGGATGACTCATCAAGACATTTTGATCATGCCAGAAATCTGGTGGAGACGGGAAGGATTACTCAGGCAAAATATGTAATGTACCTCATTGACATGGTCTTTATTAAATGCATGGATCCGTTTATTGGATTCTTTAACTGGCATCGTGCCTTCATGATAGCTGACATGTTCTTATGGTTTATGATGGGGGCGATGTTCTGGGTATGGATTCGCCGGTTCATTAACGGAAAATATTCCCTGATTGCAGGATACGGATTTACATTAATGTATTTCCTTGGCTACCCTCTTTTAAATCTGCTATATGGATTTGAATACCTTGGCGCAGGAATCCTCATGATTAATTTTCTGCTATGGATTATTCAGAAGATGGATTTTGATGAGCTTCTGGACTGGATGAGCATTGGTCTTCTCATGCTTGCAAATACTTCCATATGCCTTTCCTATACACAGTTTGCTCCGGTTGTTTTTGTGGGGGAAGCCATATATTTTATATTGTTTTTTAATAAAAGAAAGAAGCTGGTTTCATTTGAGGCACTGGCGGTTCTGATTCTGGGGATGGCGGTCCCGGGTGCTCTTTGTATCAGCTATGTGGCAGCCAGATACTGGGGGAAATTCTTACCGGTTCTTCTTCTTTTGGCAGCAGCCATTATCATACTGGTACTGGCAGTGCTGGTTGTTTTACGGATTCAGGCAGGACGCAGAAAGAAAAAGATGTCTGAAGTCTGGAAACTGGACATGGAAATGCTGGGAAGAAAGAGATGGCTGAAGATTCTATTGGGAAGTATTGTGACAATTGTGGTTGTCTTTGTGGGATACCGATATATCTTTCAGGGAATGATTGTACAGTTTGCCACAAAAGATCAGGGAATGGTACTGGATGGAAGCATATATCGTGAACCGTATTCCAATTTCCTGATTCTCATGTTTCCGATGATTCTCTACATTATTGATTGCATAAAAAAGAAGCAGAATGATGTCGTACTTTGGATGTCTTTGTGTACCATCATTTTTTCCGGCTGGATTATGTATTGTGTGCTTCAGGGCAGTATAGGAAGTTATTACTTTTATAAGATGCATTTCTTATTCTGGCTGTTTCTTTTTTGCTGTGCATTCCGCAAGACTGCCTGCACAAAGGGCGATGAAAGAAGAGTTCTTACAATATATCTTCTTTCGGCAATGACACTTTTTCTAATTCTCCTTACGGGAAAGGAACAGGTACTCATCGAACATGACGAATGGTTCTGGGAGGATAATGTATCAGGAAAATTATTTGGTGTGTATCAGCAGAATATGGAAATGCTTGAAGGTGGCGGCAACGTAAACCGTGACATGCAGACCATTTACAATAAGGTGGCAGAAATTGTGGAACGGGAAGATACGTTTGTGCCGTATTTCGGAGAAGAATTGCGTTATCTGAAGGAGTATTATTATCACCTGACCAATCAGGATCCGGACAGGCATCCGGAAGATCTGAACAGTGATGATTATCCGTCTTATGATATCCGTAAGGATTTGGAGGATTTGGGAATCCGATATATTTTTGTTCAGAAAAATTATAATGGGCCATATGAAGAATACAAATCCGAATTTGATGTGATGTGGACGGAGTTTGAAAATGACTATGGGTGGATTTTAAAACTGGATTGAAAGTCCTTTTAAAGTGCATTGTAATATGATATAATAAAACGATAATTTGAGAATGAAACTGCCGGTCTTGGCAGATTAAGGATGGTAAAATCATGGGTAAATATTTTGGTACGGATGGTTTCCGCGGAGAAGCCAATGTAAATCTTACGGTAGAACATGCGTATAAGGTTGGTCGATTTATCGGATGGTATTTTGGACAGAACCATAAATGCAAGGTAGTAATCGGAAAGGATACCAGAAGATCCAGCTATATGTTTGAGTATTCGCTGGTTGCAGGTCTTACTGCATCGGGGGCAGACGCTTATCTGTTACACGTTACCACAACACCGAGTGTTTCTTATGTGGTGAGAACCGAAGACTTTGACTGTGGAATCATGATATCCGCAAGCCATAACCCATTTTATGATAACGGTATTAAGTTAATTAATGACCGTGGCGAGAAAATGGAAGAAAGTGTAATTGCAAAGATTGAAGATTATCTGGACGGGGTATCCGGTGAGATTCCGTTTGCATTAAAGGAGAATATCGGATGTACCGTGGACTATGTGGCAGGAAGAAATCGTTACATGGGATATCTTATTTCTCTTGCAGTATATTCCTTTAAGGGAAAGAGAGTCGGCCTTGACTGTGCTAACGGAAGTGCATCTTCCATTGCCAAGAGTGTATTTGATGCACTGGGTGCGAAGACATATGTGATTCATAATGAGCCAAACGGAACCAATATCAATACGAATTGCGGTTCAACCCATATTGAAAGCCTGCAGCAGCTGGTAAAAGAAAAGGATCTGGATGTGGGATTTGCCTTTGACGGGGATGCGGACCGGTGTCTCTGTGTGGATGAAAATGGAAATGTTGTAAACGGAGATTTGATTCTGTATATTTATGGATGCTATATGAAGGAACGCGGAAAGCTTCTTAATAATACGGTTGTTACCACGGTCATGTCCAATTTCGGTCTTTATAAGGCGTTTGATGCGGCAGGAATTGATTATGAAAAGACGGCTGTTGGAGATAAGTATGTATATGAGAACATGCAGGCAAACGGCCACCGGATCGGTGGAGAGCAGTCTGGTCATATTATTTTCAGCAAATATGCATCAACCGGTGACGGAATTATTACGGCATTGAAAATGATGGAGGTAATGCTTGCCAAGGATAAGAAATTATCCGAACTGGCAGAACCGGTGAAGATTTATCCACAGCTTCTTAAGAATGTTCGTGTAACGGATAAGGCTGCGGCACAGAATGATCCGGATGTAAAGGCAGCAGTACAGAACGTGGCGGATGAACTGGGAAGTGATGGACGAATTCTGGTTCGTGAAAGCGGTACGGAGCCGCTTGTGCGTGTCATGGTAGAAGCCGGTACGGACGAAATCTGCGAAAAGTATGTGAATCAGGTAGTGGACGTTATCGTGTCGAAAGGATACGAGGTAAAATAAATTATTTCAGGAGGTATTTCTTATGGCAATTCTTGTAACAGGCGGTGCCGGCTACATTGGCAGCCATACGGTTGTGGAGCTTCAAAATGCTGGCTATGACGTTGTGGTGGTGGATAATCTGGTGAATGCCAGTGAAAAGGTTATCGGCAGGGTTGAGAACATTACAGGCAAGAAGGTAAAATTCTATAAGGTGGATATTCAGGATGCAGAAGGGTTAAATGAAGTCTTTGAAAAGGAAAGCATAGATTCCTGTATTCACTTTGCCGGACTTAAAGCTGTCGGGGAATCAGTGGTAAAGCCTCTGGAATATTACACAAATAATATCTCCGGAACACTTACCCTTCTGGATGTCATGAGAAAGCACAATGTTAAAAACATTGTATTTTCATCATCCGCAACGGTATATGGCAATCCGGCTTTTGTTCCGATTACGGAAGATTGTCCGAAGGGACAGTGTACCAATCCGTACGGCTGGACGAAGTCCATGCTGGAGCAGATTTTAACGGATTTGCAATATGCGGATAAGGAATGGAATGTTATCTTACTTAGATATTTTAATCCTATTGGAGCACATAAGAGCGGAACCATCGGTGAGAATCCAAACGGTATTCCGAATAATCTGATGCCATATATTACCCAGGTTGCAGTGGGTAAATTAAAAGAGCTGGGTGTCTTCGGTAATGATTATGATACACCGGACGGAACCGGAGTAAGAGATTATATTCATGTTGTTGACCTTGCACTGGGCCATGTTAAGGCGATTGAGAAGATTAAGGAAAATCCGGGTCTTAAGATTTATAATCTGGGAACCGGAAAAGGATACAGTGTACTGGATATAGTAAAGAATTTTGAGGAAGCTTCCGGTGTTAAGATTCCTTATGTCATCAAGGACAGACGCCCGGGTGACATTGCAACCTGTTATGCAGATGCATCTCTGGCAAAGAAAGAGCTTGGCTGGGTGGCAGAGCGTGATTTGAAGGAAATGTGTGAGGATTCCTGGAGATGGCAGAAGAATAATCCGGAGGGATATTAAGATGTTAAAGGCAGTGATTCTGGCAGCAGGCCAGGGAACGAGAATGAAATCCAAGCTTCCGAAGGTTGTTCATAAGGTAATGGGAAAGTGCATGGTGGAGCATGCCATTACTGCTGCAAAAGAGGCAGGAGCCGATGAAATCTGTGTTGTGGTAGGCCATGGCGCAGATATTGTTAAGTCGGAAATTACATCGGATGTGACCTTCGTGACACAGGATAAACAGCTTGGAACCGGTCATGCGGTAAAATGCGCCAGGGAATTTATCGGGACAGCAGGCGAAACCATGATTCTTTTCGGAGACACACCGTTAATTACCGGTGCAACATTAGAACGTCTGGTCAAAACCCACCGTTTTTCCGGCAATGCCATAACCGTGCTCTCGGCATGTATCGATAATCCTACAGGTTATGGAAGAATTATCCGGGCTTTAGACGGTACATTTGTAAAAAGCGTGGAGCACAAGGATGCAACTGAGGAAGAAAGGCTTTGTAATGAAGTCAATTCCGGAATGTATGTTTTTGATGCAAAGGAACTGTATGAGGCACTGGATTTAATAACCAATGATAATGCACAGGGCGAATATTATCTTCCGGATACGTTAATGATAATAAAGGATAAGGGTCTTAAGGTAGATGCCATGATTGTGGAGGATGCCACGGAAATAGAAGGGGTTAATTCCAGGGTACAGCTGGCGCATGCCGAGGAGGTCATGAAGCTTCGGATTAATACCGGATGGATGACCGAGGGTGTTACAATCATTGACCCGCACACAACATACATTGAGCCGCAGGCAGTTATTGAAAATGATGTGGTTATTTATCCGGGTACATTTATTCTGGGCAGTTCTGTCGTTAAAACAGACAGTGTCATCGGGCCGTTTTCATACATCAGGGATGCCGTGATTGATGCAGGCTCGGAGATAGCACCATATAGTAAGATAATAGGTTAGGAAAGAAAAATGAAGATTATTGCAGGACTTGGCAATCCTGAAAAAAAATATGATGGTACAAGGCATAATATCGGTTTTTCCGTAATAGACAGGATAGCAGATGAATATAATATTTCCATGGATATGAAGAAGCATAAGGGAATCTGTGGAAAAGGTGTCATCGCAGGAGAGAAGGTTGTGCTGGTAAAGCCGCAGACTTACATGAATCTAAGCGGAGAGTGCATTCGTGAGGTTGTGGACTTCTATAAGGTAACACCGCAGGATATTATCGTGATTTTTGATGATATCAGTCTGGAACCGGGGAAAATCAGGATTCGTCCAAAGGGAAGTGCCGGCGGGCATAATGGAATAAAAAGTATTATTGCGCATTTAAACAGTGAGGAATTTCCGAGGATTAAGTGCGGTGTGGGGGATAAACCGAAAGGGTATGACCTTGCAGATTACGTGTTGGGACATTTTAAAAAAGAAGAGCTTTCGGTCATCGAAGAGGAAAGAACACGGGCAATGAAGGCGTGTGTATGTATTCTTGAAAGCGGAACCGAGGCAGCAATGAATCAGTTTAATTAAATTTAGAAAGTTAAGACATCCGGGGCCGGGGCGGTCCCGGACAATTGGCGTTGGAGGGAATTTGGCGTGAAGGCGTTTCTTAAGCCGGTAGAACAGTTAAAAGATTATAATGAAATCCTAAGTGGGATAAAAGAACCTGGAAATGCAGTGATGGTCAGTGGATGTGTGGATGCGGACAAGGCACATTTTGTCTGGGGACTTACACAAAAGAGTAGTCAGACGGTAATTATTACTTACAGTGAGGCAAGAGCGAAAAGCCTTCTTGAAGATTACCGATTTTATGATAAAGATGCAGTATATTATCCGGCGAAGGATTTTATATTTTACAATGCGGATGTGCACAGCAATCTGATTGTGGAACAGAGAATAAAAGCCATGCGTGAAATACTGGAAAAGGAAAATATCACGGTGATTACCACCGTAGATGCACTGGCAGACAATCTGATTCCGCTTGAAATCATGAAGAACTTTGTAATTACAATCCGGGAAACAGATGTAGTGGATTTGGAAGAATATAAGGAAAAACTTACGGTACTTGGATATGAACGGTGCGGACAGGTGGAGTCTTCAGGACAGTTTGCCATAAGGGGTGGTATCATGGATATTTTTCCGTTTACGGCAGAATGTCCGGTCCGGATTGAACTCTGGGGTGATGAGGTGGATTCCATGCGTTCTTTCGATGTATCCAGCCAGCGTTCCATTGAAAGAGTTGAAGAAGTGGTGATTTACCCAGCCACGGAGACACCACTTAAAAAAGGACAGATAGAAGAAGGTATTTTAAGGATTGAGGCAGAACTGGAAGAATTTGCAGCAGGATTTGAGCAGAAAAAGCTGTTTGAGGAAGCCGGAAGAATCCGGAAAGTTACAAGGGAAGCCATTGAAAGTATCCGTGAACAGGGAGGAAACCATCTTGCAGAAAAGTATCTGAAATATTTTCAGAATACGGTGGTGTCTTTTGCAGAGTATTTTAGCAGAGATGCCTTGTTTGTATTGGATGAACCGGACCGGATTTCGGAAAAAATGGATGGGGTGGAGGCAGAATTTCGTGAGAGTATGAGCCACCGTCTGGAGAAGGGCTATGTTCTTCCGGGACAGACAGACATTATCCGTTCTGAGAAGGAAATCATGGCAAAGCTTGGAGCCAGAAGATGCATGGCGTTGTCGGCACTGGCATATACCCCGAAATATCTGGCGGTGACAGAAAAATTCATGATTCATGTAAAAAGCATCAGTTCTTATAATAATAAGTTTGAGGTTCTGGTGGAGGACATTAAGCGATACAGAAAAAATCAGTACAAAGTGATTCTGGCATGCAGCTCAAGGACAAGGGCGGAACGAATCAGCAGCGACTTCATGGATTACGAGATTAATGCATTTTATTCCAATGATTTTGATAAAGAGTTAATGCCCGGACAGGTAATGGTTACTTACGGTTCGGTAAAGAGTGGTTTCGAGTACCCGGATTCCAAGTTTGTGCTGATTGCGGAAAGTGACATCTTTGGACCAAAGAGAAATAAAAAGCGTAAAAAGAAAAACTATGAAGGAAAGGCAATCGCAAGTTTTAATGACCTGACACCGGGGGATTATGTTGTGCATGAAGACCACGGATTGGGAATATACCGTGGAATTGAGAAAATGACCGTGGAGGGCATTGAAAAAGATTATATTAAGATTGAATATAGTAATAATGGAAATCTTTATGTTCTGGCAACCCAGCTGGATGTCATCCAGAAATATGCCGGAGCAGATGCAAAACCTCCAAAACTTAACAAACTGGGAAGCCAGGACTGGACAAAGACCAAAGCCAGGGTACATGGTGCGGTAGCGGATATTGCAAAGGACCTGGTTAATTTATATGCCGTCCGTCAGATGAAGGAAGGCTATCGGTTCAGTGCGGATACCCAGTGGCAGAAGGAATTTGAAGAGATGTTTCCTTATGAGGAAACGGACGATCAGTTAAACGCAATTGAAGCAACGAAAATGGACATGGAAAGTTCCAAAATCATGGACCGTCTCATATGTGGGGATGTGGGTTACGGAAAGACGGAGGTTGCCATCCGTGCGGCTTTTAAGGCGGTTCAGGATGGTAAGCAGGTGGTTTACTTATGTCCGACTACCATTCTTGCGGGACAGCATTATGATACATTTGTGCAGAGAATGAAGGATTTTCCGGTAAAGATAGAACTGCTTTCCCGTTTCCGTACGCAAAAGCAGATAAAAAGAGCGCTGGAAGGATTAAAGAAGGGACTTGTGGATATTGTCATTGGAACACACAGGGTTCTCTCGTCAGATGTGGAATTTAAGAATCTGGGACTTTTGATTGTAGATGAAGAGCAGCGGTTTGGGGTAAGCCACAAGGAGAAAATCAAGAAAATGCGTGACAATGTGGATGTGCTTACGCTGTCGGCAACGCCGATTCCGAGAACACTGCACATGAGTCTGGTGGGAATACGTGACATGAGTGTATTGGAGGAACCGCCGCAGGACAGACTTCCGATTCAGACCTTTGTAACGGAATTTAATGATGAAATGGTAAGGGAGGCCATTAACCGTGAACTGTCAAGGGGCGGACAGGTATATTATGTATATAACCGTGTTCAGGACATAGATGAAATGACACTTAAGGTACAGGCACTTGTTCCGGATGCCAGGGTGGCTTATGCACACGGGCAGATGGATGAGAGGAGCCTGGAAGCGGTCATGTATGATTTCATTAACGGGGAAATAGATGTACTGGTTTCTACGACCATTATTGAAACGGGTCTTGACATACCGAATGTGAATACGATGATTATTCATGATGCAGATAAGTTTGGCCTGTCACAGCTTTATCAGCTTCGTGGACGAATCGGGCGTTCCAACAGAACCTCCTATGCATTCCTGCTGTATAAAAGAGACCGCATGATTAAGGAAACCGCAGAAAAGCGTCTTCAGGCGATTAAAGAGTTTTCGGAGCTTGGATCGGGATTTAAGATAGCAATGAAGGATTTGGAAATCCGTGGCGCAGGTAATGTTCTGGGAGCAAGACAGCATGGGCACATGGAAGCAGTTGGATATGACCTTTACTGTAAGATGTTAAATGAAGCGATTCTTACCCTGAAAGGGGAGCAGGAAGTCCGGGATTATGAAACAACGGTAGACCTTACACTGGATGCATTCATTCCGGCATCTTACATCCGTAATGAGGTGCAGAAACTGGATATATATAAGAAAATTGCATCCATTGAAAACCGTGAGGAATTAATGGACATGGAGGATGAACTGGTGGACCGTTTTGGGGATATGCCGCGGTCTGCAGGAAATCTCTTAAGCATTGCATTATTAAAGGCAAAAGCACATGAGGCTTATGTCACGGAAATCAAGGGCGGAAAGAAAGGCGTCCGAATCCGTATGTATCCAAGGGCTCAGATTGATGCTGCCAAAATTCCGGATATTGTTGCAGAATATAATGGGATGCTTAAGTTCACTGTGGAAACCCAGCCGTTTTTTACCTATGTTCCAAGAAAAAATTACGCAGGAGCAGAAGGGGATCTGGAATTTCTGGAAGATTTGATGGAGCTTGTGGATAAGATACGGTAGTGGATAAATACATGAGAAAGGATGAGCTGTATGAATCAAAAAAAGAGTCTGAAAAGAAGTCTGCTGGGCGTGGCGGTCATACCGATTCTGATATTGGGTATCGTCATAACTTTTTTTGCCATGAAAAAATTCACTTCAGCCATGTACAGGGAAGTGGAGAGTGAACTTTCCAATATGGCATATGCGGTAAATGACATGCTGGACATCATGTTTCCGGGAGATTATGTTAAGTACGGAGAAAAAGTCCTGACACTGGTAAAAGGAGAGAATATCTTAAATGACCGGTCAGAATATATCGATTCCGTTAAGAAAGATACTGGACTGGAAGTGAGTATCTTTTATGGAAACATAAGATTTCTCTCAACCATACAGGGAGTTCAGGGAGAAAGGATGATAGGCACCTTCTGTCACGCACTGGTTGAAAATGATGTGCTGAAAAATGGAAGAAATATGTTTTATGACAGCGTTGTCATCGGAGAAAACAAATTCTTTGCTTATTATCTTCCACTGCATAATTCAGACGGGAAATGCGTTGGCATGATTGAAGTGGCAAAATCAGCGGATGAAGTTAATAAAATGATTCGCCAGTCCATATGGCCAATCTTTCTCATTGCAGTAATTGCAATGATTGTTACCGGGTTCGTAACGGTAAGGTATGCTGCTGGTCTGATAGACGATTTAACCAAATTGAAGGACTTTATGAAAGAAATTGCACATGGGAATCTTAAAAAGGAATTTGATTATCATCTCATGAAGCGGAATGATGAAATCACGGATATGTGTGAATCGGCGTCAGACATGCAGAAAGCATTGAGAGAGCTGATTGAGCTGGATGCACTGACCCAGCTGGAAAACAGGCGCAGTGCCAATCATTCTGTTCGCGAGATGCAAAAGAATCTGGAGAATGAAAATGAAAAATATGCGCTTGTTCTGGGAGATATTGATTTCTTTAAAAAGGTAAATGATACATACGGACATGATGCTGGTGATGCCGTGTTAAAACGGGTAGCCTATATCTTAAAAAATGGAATGAAAGGAAAAGGGTTTGCGGCACGCTGGGGCGGTGAAGAGTTTCTGCTTGGTTTTAAAGGCTATACAGTTGCAAAGGCGGCACAGGAAACCGAAGACATTCTGGATGAAATCAGAAAAAGCGTGGTGGAGTGCAATGACAGCAGTATTTCGGTTACCATGTCATTTGGTGTGGCAAGGGGCAGAAAAGGAGCATCCGTTGATAATATTATAAAAGAAGCAGATGATAAACTCTATCATGCCAAGAGTAATGGAAGAAATCAGGTAGTTTTCAGCCTCGAAGATGAAGAAGCGGAAGAGGAGGAAGAACAGGAAGAACAGGAAGAAACATTTAAAGATACCGGGAATCAGGTGCCGGTGGATGAGGATGTGCTTGAATATATTAAGGAACTGAAGGGAGAAAATGATGGAGGAACTGATATTTAGCCTGAATGCAACCGTACCGATATTTCTGGTCATGATTGTGGGATATGTGGCAAAGCAGATTAAAATGGTAGATGAACATTTTGTCAAGGTATTAAATGCGGTAAATTTTAAAATCACCCTGCCGGTTCTTGTTTTCAGGGATATTGCAACATCGGATTTTTATCAGGTATGGGATACCACATACGTGTTGTTTTGTTTTTTTGCAACCCTGATTTCCATTGTGGTCATAGGAATGGGATGCAAGTTTTTCTATAAGGATAAATTCCAGACGGGAGAAATGATTCAGGCATCTTACCGGAGCAGTGCGGCAGTTCTTGGAATTGCTTTTATACAAAATATTTACGGAACATCAGGCATGGCACCGTTAATGATTATCGGGACGGTACCTCTTTATAATGTGGCAGCAGTTATTATTCTTACGTTTACCTCAGAAGAAAAAGGTACTGATGCCAAAGAAGCCATTAAGAAATCCATTCTGGGAGTTCTTACGAATCCGATTATTCTGGGCATACTTCTGGGACTATTGGTATCACTCCTTAGAATCAGGATGCCTGTGATTGTCAGCAAAACAGTGAATAATTTTGCCGTGCTGGCATCACCGCTTGCACTCTTTGGACTGGGAGCAGGATTTGAGGGACGTAAGGCATTAAAGGAAATAAAACCAACGATTGTGGCAACACTTATAAAGCTGGTCATTCTGCCAGCAGTATTTCTTCCTGCAGCCATTTATCTTGGTTTTACAACGGAAAAACTGGTAGCCGTGCTTATCATGCTTGGTGCGCCAACTACGGCAAGCTGTTATGTAATGGCTAAGAATATGGGGCATAAGGGAATTCTTACATCCAGTATTGTTGTCTCCACAACATTCTTCTGCTCCGTTACACTGACATTCTGGCTGTATGTTCTGCGCTGCATGGGATATGTATAATCGGTTTCTATATTTTTGCATTTTTTACTTTTAAAATGAGGTATAAAATTCCTTCATTTACAGATACTACTATCGTATAGTAGAAAATGTAGATGGAGGAATTTTTTGTATGAAAGCAACAGGCATTGTGCGTAGAATTGACGATTTAGGGCGCGTGGTTGTGCCTAAGGAAATAAGACGTACCCTCCGGATTCGGGAAGGGGACCCGCTTGAAATCTTTACGGACCGTGAGGGAGAAATCATTCTGAAGAAATATTCACCAATCGGCGAACTGGGTATCTTTGCAAGACAGTATGCCGATTCTTTGTCACAGACAACGGGACATACCGTGTGTATTACAGACAGGGATCAGATTATTGCGGTATCCGGTGCACCTAAAAAAGATCTGATTGCAAAGCCAATCAGCAAGCAGCTTGAGGACGCCATTGATAATCGTTCCAGTATCGTGGCGGTTAAGGATGATAAGAAGTTTATACCGATTGTAAATGGAGAACTGGAGGAATATCATTCCCAGGTAATCAGTCCGATTATCTGTGAGGGAGATGCCATTGGTTCGGTGGTAATTATTACCAAGGAGAACCGTACCAAACTTGGTGATACGGAGGCAAAATTAGCTGATTCGGCAGCAGGTTTTCTTGGAAGACAGATGGAATCGTGATAAAATAAGAAAAAACATAAAACTGGAAAGAGGAAAATGCAGTGGATGAGACAAAACGAAAAACATTTGTAAAGGACAGATATGATTTTGAAGATTTAAAGAGGATAGTATGGCAGCTGCGTGCACCGGACGGATGTCCATGGGACCGTGCACAGACGCATGAAAGCATGGAAAACTGCATGATTGAAGAGGCGTTTGAAGTAATTGAGGCAGTCAATAACCACGATATTCCCAATTTAAGGGAAGAATTGGGGGATGTCATGCTTCAGGTTCTTCTTCATTCGGCTATTGCAGAGGAGAAGGAGGAATTTACCTTCGATGATGTTGTGGATGAACTGGCAAAAAAGCTTGTGAGAAGACATCCACACGTGTTTGGCGGTGAAGAAACAGCAAAAACTCCGAATGAGGGTTTAAGCAGATGGGATGAAATCAAGAAAAAAGAAAAAGAAGGAAGACCGCAGGCTGCAAAAGGCGAGCTTGCAAGAATTCCGCATTCTCTTCCGCCGGAAAGAAGGGCAATGAAGGTTATGAAAAAGGCAGAAAAGTTATATGGTCATACAAAAGCACAGGACAGGCTGATGAAAGAAACGCAAAAGCTTCTGGAGGCGGAAAATTCCTTGACAAATGCAATCGAAACCTTTATAAAGGATATGGAAGGTTAGCAGTAATAGTTTATGGGAGGAAGCAGACGTGAATAAGACAGAGTTAGTGACAGCAATTTCGGAGAAGACAGAATTAACGAAAAAAGACAGCGAAGCTGCATTAAGAGCATTTGTGGATGTTGTGGCAGAACAGCTTCAGAATGGCGAAAAAGTGCAGATTGTAGGCTTTGGAACATTTGAGACATCCAAAAGAGCAGCAAGAGAAGGGAAAAATCCACTGACAGGTGAAAAAATGACAATTTCGGCTTGTACCGTACCAAAGTTTAAGGCCGGTAAGGCATTAAAGGATCAGGTGAATGAATAAAAAATGAGACTGGATAAATATTTAAAGGTATCACGTCTTATTAAGAGAAGAACAATTGCCAATGAGGCATGTGATGCGGGAAGGGTTCTGGTAAATGGGAAAGTTGCCAAGGCATCACAGGAAATTAAGACAGATGATACAATAGAGATACAATTTGGCACAAAGGCAGTTCAGGTCCGTGTTACGGATGTAAAAGAAACTACTAAAAAAGACGAAGCCAAGGATATGTTTGTATATTTATAGAATATTTTTGAAACCTCCTAATATATTTTAATATCCGGATAGTGTACCGGATGATTGGAATTGCAGGGAGGTTTTTATTTTGGAAGAAAAGAATCAGGGACAGAGAACCGCAAGCGTGAAAACAGGAATCGGAAGCCATAAGATATTACTGGATAACCGGAAAAAGGGAAGCATAACAGGAGTAGCGGATGTGATTTCCTTTGACTTAAAAGAAATCCTGCTGGAAACAACCATGGGGATGCTTACCATTAAGGGACAAGACCTGAAGGTGACAAGATTGTCCGTGGAAAAGGGAGAGGTTGACCTGACCGGGCAGATTGAAAGCATGACTTACACGGAAATTTCAAGCTATGCAAAGAAGACAGAAGGCTTTATCACGAGGATGTTTAAATAATGGGAGAACTGGTTACGTGGGAACTTCAGTATATGGCAGTGGTCATAACCACGGGAATTTTTCTTGCGGTTTGTTATGATGCCATCCGGATTTTCAGAAGAATCATACCACATGGGGTATTCTGGATATCGGTGGAGGATATATTATTCTGGATGGCAGTCAGCCTGGTTACATTTGTGGTCTGTTTTGTTGAGGATGCCGGGAACATCAGGTGGTTTGCAGTTTTTGGAGAGATACTGGGGGCTTACATGTATCATCTGACCGTCAGCCCCTTTCTGGTAAAGTACATATCATTATTACTGTTTTTTCCAGTAAAACTGCTGAAAAAGGCATTGAAAAAGATAAAAAAATCATTTAAAATAAGCCGTAATAGTGAATGATTTTAAGGAAGGTGTTTTTATGGCAAAAAGGCGTAAGAAAAAAAGAGTCTTTAACATGGCCGGTTATATTGCCATATTTGCGGTCGTAATTACGATTGCGGTTGTAACATGGATTCGCGGACTTTCCCTGCAGGAAAAGATTGACAGTTATGATGCAAGGGAGGAGGAACTGACTCAGCTGATTGCTGAGGAGGAGGCGAGGACACAGGAACTGGAAGAGAGAAAGAAATACATTCAGACAAAACAATATATTGAAGAAATTGCCAAGGAAAAATTCGGACTTGTCTATCCGGATGAGGTGGTAATTAAAAAATCAAACAAAAAGTGATTTTATAATTGACAAAATATTGCCTGCGAGATATAATTGCATTTGCGAGTGCGCGCCGGTGCGCATTGGTATATAATGGCGAGATAGCTCAGTTGGCTAGAGCACTTGGTTCATACCCAAGGTGTCGGGGGTTCGAATCCCTTTCTCGCTACTGTAAGACCTTGAGTTTTCAAGGTCTTTTTTATATCAGAAATGTTTTTGTCGAAAAATTCTTTTATCCACAGCCTGAATTTGACAAATTTCACTCATGGAACGGGATATAATTGTGAAGTTAGTGGAAAACAGTTGGAAGGGGTGTGGCTTTTGTGGAAAAATATAATCTTGCATATACCGGCGAGCATCTTGAAAATGCGGCCCAGGTACTAAAAAGAATTGCCGATACTTATGAAATGCTTGCGGCAAGGCGGCAGGAATATAATCCGGCAGCAGATTCTGTAATTATTCAGCTTAAGGAAGTTGCACGACTTATACTGGAATATACCGGCGCATACAGCAGGGAGACAGAACTTTTGGAGGAAGACCAAAAGGAAATGGAAAGTGCATTTGAAAAGAGAGGCGTTTCGGTAAAGGATATTAAAGTGATTGAACGGGGTGACGGACGCCGGGAAATACGAATGTACTTAAGAGCTGTTAAGAAAAAATGCCCCACAACAAGGGAAATCGCAGGAATTCTGTCGGAAGCACTTCATTCCCTGTTTGATTCCACGGATAATAACCGGATTATGTTAAATGGGAATTTTAATGAGTATGTTTTTCTGGAATGTGGAAGATTTAATGCAATGCACGGTATTGCAAAGAGGAACAAGGCAGGGAATACCATATCCGGAGATACGTTTTCCATCAATGAAATTTCACGTGGAAAAATTGTGATTGGGCTTGCGGATGGAATGGGTTCCGGATATGAGGCAAATGCAGAAAGCAATCTTGTGATTGAACTGATGGAAGAGGCCGTCAGGGCAGGATTTTGTGAGGCAGCGGCCATAGAGATGATTAATACGGCAATGGCAGTTAATGATGTGGCAGGGACTCCGGTTACAATGGATATGTGCGTGCTGGATACGTTTCTCGGAATTGCTAATTTCATTAAACTGGGAGCTGTTGCGACTTATATAAAGAGAGACGGATGGATCGAAATTATTCAGTCGGAAACGCTTCCTATGGGAGTTTTGAATAAGGTAGATTTTGATTATACAGTTAAAAAACTGTATGCAGATGATTATATTATCATGGTGAGTGACGGTGTATTGGAAGCAATTCCCGAGCTGGATAAAGAAGAGGCGTTTTTGGGGATTCTATCAGGAGTTAGTTCCAAAAATCCTGAGAGAATGGCAGAGGAAATCCTGGATACGGTAATGGCACTTTCACCGGACTGGGAGGACAATCTTCCAAAGGATGACATGACAGTGATTGTAACAGGCCTGTTTGAACGGTCTTGATTTTGAATGAAAAGTAACGTATAGTTTAGATAAAACGGTGAGGTGTTAAGAATGCTTAAGAAGGTGGAGGAATTTATCAGGGAAAATCAGATGATTCTGCCTGGTGACCGGGTTGTTGCCGGTGTATCAGGCGGTGCTGATTCAGTCTGTCTTCTTGATATTCTAAACAGGTTGTCTAAAATGCTTTCTTTTTCACTGGAGGCAGTACATGTAAACCATATGATACGTGGAGAGGAAGCAAACCGTGATGAAGAATATGTGAAAAATCTTTGCAGAAAACTTCAGGTTCCGTTACGATGCATTCACAGGGACATACCAAAGCTATCCAAAGAAAGCGGGGAGTCACTGGAGGAAGCCGGAAGAAGGGCAAGGTATGAAGCGTTTTATTCGATTGAAGGTGTGGATAAAATAGCGGTTGCCCATCATGCGGATGATCAGGCGGAGACGGTGCTTTATAATATTTTTCGGGGAAGTTCGCTGAAAGGTGCAGGAGGCATGCGACCGGTCAGGGATAAGGTAATCCGTCCGCTTCTTTGCGTTTCAAGAAAGGAAATTGAGGATTATCTTTCCGTGCGCAACATGACTTTTTGTACGGACAGTACCAATTTTTCCAATGAATATACCAGAAATAAAATTAGAAATGATATTATTCCGCTTGTCAGGGAAGCAGTGCAGCGGGATGTGGTATCGAATCTTAATGATTTTTCACAGGATATGCGGGAAAGTTATGAGTATATCAGGAAAAAGGCGGAGGATGTATTGAATGAATGCCGCAGGAATGAGAATACGGAAACAGGGCAAATTATCCTGGATGGAAATATGCTGTTATCTGAGCCGTCTGTTATCCGAAGAGAAGTCATCATGCTTTCAATAAGGGAGCTTTCAGGTACCTTAAAGAATATTACAAGAAAGCATATAAGCAGTGTGGAAGAATTATTAACAAAACCCGTTTCAAGGCAAACGGATCTTCCATATGGCATTGTGGCAGTCAGGGATTATGATAGTATTATTTTAAGGAAGAAAGACCGGAATGTACAGGAACAGGAAGAGAATCCTTTTGTGTCACTAAAAGAAGGGGATTTTGAATTCGAAGTACTGGATTACGAAGGAAATTGGGAAATAATAACAAATGACTATACGAAAGTCTTTGATTATGATAAAATAAAAGGCAATGTAAAAGTCAGAAAAAGGATGCCGGGTGATTACATCATACTGGATGGTTCCGGAAACAGAAAGCTGTTAAAATCTTATTTTATAGATGAAAAGATACCGAGACGGTTAAGAGATAAAATCTGGCTTCTGGCAGAGGACAGTCACGTACTGTGGATTGTGGGATACCGGATTAGTGCGGCATACAAGGCAGACGGTACCACCAAAAGGATATTAAAAGCAACGATACGGAGGAAGCGTAATGGAATATAAAACAGAACATCCCATCGATGTGATGTATACGGAAGAAGAAGTAGAAGCAAGAATTATTGAATTAGGCAGACAGATTAGTAAGGATTATGAAGGAAAATCCGTACACATGATATGTGTATTAAAGGGTGGAGTATTCTTTATGACAGAACTTGCGAAGAGGATAACCGTGCCGGTAAGCATGGATTTTATGTGCGTATCAAGTTATGGAAGTGCAACAAAATCCAGTGGGAATGTTATCATGAAAAAGGATCTGGATGAGTCAATCGAGGGGAAAGATGTGCTTGTTGTGGGGGATATCATAGATTCCGGAAGAACGCTCAGTAATCTTTTGGAGCTGCTTAAGGAGCGGAAACCGGCAAGCCTTAAATTATGTACGCTTTTGGATAAGCCGGACAGACGGGTTGTACAAGTGGATATTGATTATAATGGTTTTACAATCCCGGATGAATTTGTAGTGGGATATGGCCTGGATTATGACCAGAAATATAGAAATCTTCCGTATATTGGAATTGTGAGATTATAGGAGGAGCAGCGGATGAAAAAGAATATCATGAAGGGATTCGGTATTTTCTACATGCTGATTCTCGTTCTTATGCTTTTATGGTATGTTAACCGTTCCGGAAGTACATCTTTTGACGGTTACACGTATCTTGCCTTTGTGGGGGATGTCCAGAATGGAAATATCAGTGAAGTGGAGATTCGCCAGAATGCAGAAATTCCTACCGGTGTTATTAATATTAAAAAAAGAACCGGAATAGAAGAAAAGTTATATGTAACGGACGTCAATGAAGTGACCGCCCTGTTAAATGAAAATAAAGTATCATATATCATAAAGGATGTGGAAAGAGAAAGCATTCTGATTACAACGATTCTTCCTATTGGCTTTACGGTTGTCATGGTAGTTATCCTTATTAATTTCATGTCACGTCAGGCTGGTGGCGGAGGTAATGCCAAAATGATGAATTTTGGTAAAAGCCGTGCCCGAATGATGGATGAATCTGCCAGAAGAATCCGTTTCTCCAATGTTGCAGGTCTGAAAGAAGAAAAAGAGGATCTGGAAGAAATTGTGGATTTTCTGAAAGAACCGAAGAAGTATACAGATCTTGGAGCAAGGATTCCAAAGGGCGTTATTCTGACGGGGCCTCCGGGAACCGGTAAGACACTTCTTGCAAAAGCCATTGCAGGTGAAGCAGGTGTACCATTTTTTAGCATATCCGGTTCAGATTTTGTGGAAATGTTTGTTGGTGTGGGTGCTTCCAGGGTTAGGGATCTTTTTGAAGATGCCAAAAGAAATGCTACGTGTATTGTATTTATTGATGAAATCGATGCAGTTGCCAGACGAAGAGGAACCGGTATGGGCGGCGGTCATGATGAACGGGAACAGACATTAAACCAGCTTCTGGTGGAAATGGACGGTTTTGGAATAAATGAAGGAATTATTGTCATTGCGGCAACGAACCGTATTGATATTCTGGATCCGGCAATTTTAAGACCGGGACGTTTTGACAGGAAAATAAGCGTGGGGAGACCGGATGTACAGGGACGTAAAGAAATCCTTGAAGTTCACGCAAAGAATAAACCGATGTCATCGGATGTAAATCTTCAGAATGTGGCACAGACAACGGCAGGCTTTACAGGAGCGGATTTGGAAAATCTTCTGAATGAGGCGGCGATTCTTGCGGCAAAAAAAGGAAAGCCGTTTATTACACAGGAAGATATCAATGCATCCTTTATTAAGGTTGGAATCGGTGCAGAAAAGAGAAGCCGTGTTATTTCCGACAAAGAAAAGAAAATTACGGCATATCATGAAGCAGGCCATGCAATACTGTTCCATCTTCTTCCGGATGTGGGACCGATTCATACGATTTCCATCATACCAACGGGAAATGGTGCGGCAGGATATACCATGCCTCTGCCGGAAAAAGATGAAATGTTTAATTCCAAGGGAAAGATGCTTCAGAATATTATTGTCGGTCTGGGAGGACGAATTGCCGAGGAACTGATCTTCGATGACATTACAACGGGAGCATCCCAGGATATTAAGCAGTCAACGGAAACTGCAAGGGCAATGGTTACCAAGTACGGTTTTTCGGAACGGCTTGGTCTTGTGAATTATGAAACCAACAGTGATGAAGTTTTTCTTGGAAGAGATCTGGCACAGACAAGGCAGTATGGCGAGAATATAGCAGGTATCATTGATGAGGAAGTAAAGAAAATTATTGATGACTGTTATACAAAAGCCAGAAGGATGATTGTGGATAATCTGGAAGTGCTTCATAAGTGTGCAGCATTACTGGTTGAAAAAGAAAAAATAGGCAGGGAAGAGTTTGAAGCTTTATTTGAGAAGCAGACAGGATTATTATCTTAATGTAGAAAGGCGTTTTACTTAAGTATTTAAGATTGTATGTGAATCTGTAATTTCAATGGTTAAATTGCACAAAAAGAATGCTTAAATTTTGTGAAATTTATTAACACTTATTTGAAAACGATTGATATAATCATAATTGTAAAAACCCCCAATACATTATATATTTTTTGCTACACCCCATAATAAAATGAATACCTTCTCCAAAAAGGACAGCACCCCCGAAAAGCTGTCCTTTTTACTGTTTAAAAATATTCTTGAATTATATGGGAATAGAAGGTAAAATAAATGCAATAGGTTAATGAGGTGAATTGTATGATAATCTCGAAAGACTTGGGTGTACTTTCTGATGAGCAGAAAAAACTCTTTTATATGTCGAATGTGAAGCCGGTTTTGAACCGCCGTGCCCTGTTTAGTGATGAGACAGAAAATTACAGAATTCCGGCAGAACCGGATTATAATGAGGAAGTAACCATACGATTTCGGACGTATCGGTATAATGTGGATAAAGTTGTTCTTGTTACCAATACAGAGTCCTATCTGATGAAAAGGGCTTATTCGGACATTATATTTGATTATTATGAAGCCTGTTTTAATGTGGGAACAGAAAAGATAGATTATTATTTTGAAATCACATCAGGAAAAGCAGTTGTCTACTATAATAAAATCGGTGTCTATAAGGAATTGAATCCCTATTACAATTATACAATTATTCCGGGATTTAAGACACCGGACTGGGCGAAGGGCGCAGTAATGTACCAGATTTTTACCGACCGTTTCTGTAACGGGGATACTTCGAATGATGTTCTGGACAATGAATATGCATATATCGGGGAAGGTGTGGAAGCAGTAAAGGACTGGTATGCTTATCCGAAGAAGATGGATGTACGTTCCTTTTACGGAGGAGATTTACAGGGTGTGCTTGACAAGCTGGATTATCTGAAGAATCTGGGCGTGGATGTAATTTATTTTAATCCGTTGTTTGTGTCGCCATCGAATCACAAGTATGATACCCAGGACTATGATTATATTGATCCGCATTTTGCCGTGATAGTTGATGATACAGGAGAAACTCTTCATGGGGGCGATACGGATAATGCACATGCCACAAGGTATATTAACAGGGTTACCGGTAAGAAGAATCTGGAAGCCAGCAATGAATTTTTTGCACATGTGGTGGAAGAGATTCATAAGCATGGAATGAAAGTAATTCTGGATGGTGTATTTAATCATTGCGGTTCCTTTAATAAATGGCTGGATAAGGAAGGCATTTATAAAGCAAGTAATGAGGAATATCCGGCAGGGGCATACTGGGAGAAGGATAGTCCGTATCATGGATTTTTTGGTTTTTCCGGCGGCCAATGGCCAAAGAATAATCAGTACGAAGGCTGGTGGGGACATGATACCCTTCCGAAGCTGAATTATGAGGGCTCTTCAAAACTGGAAGAATATATTTTAAGAATTGCCGCAAAGTGGGTTTCACCACCGTATAACTGTGACGGATGGAGACTGGATGTGGCAGCAGATTTGGGACATGGGCATGACTATAACCATGATTTCTGGAAACGATTCCGGAAGGCTGTGAAACGTGCCAATCCGAATGCCATTATCCTTGCAGAGCATTATGGCGATGCACATGACTGGCTATGTGGCAATGAATGGGACACTGTCATGAATTATGATGGATTCATGGAGCCGCTGACATGGTTTTTGACAGGACTTGAGAAGCATAGTGATGAGTTTAACGGTGAGAAATTAGGCAACCCACGATTTTTCTTTGATGCCATGAGGCATCAGATGTCGAGGATGGGCTCACAGGCAGTTGGAATCAGCATGAATGAGCTCTCCAATCATGACCACTCCCGCTTTCTCACAAGAACAAACAGGCAGGTGGGAAGGCTTGATACAAAGGGTTCTGAGGCTGCCAGTACAGGAATTAATAAGGGAACGTTCCGTGAAGCCGTGGTTGTACAGATGACATGGCCGGGTGCGCCTACCATCTATTACGGGGATGAGGCCGGAGTCTGCGGCTGGACCGATCCGGATAACCGACGGACATATCCATGGGGAAGAGAAGACAAAGATTTGATTGATTTTCACCGGGACATGATTCGGATCCATAAGGAAAATCCGGCACTGATGAAAGGCTCCATAAAGGAACTTGCCACAGATTATAATTTAATTAGCTATGGACGTTTCTATGGTGATAATATTATAATAGTGATTGTAAATAACAGTGAGGATGAAAGAAGAGTCATGATACCTGTCTGGGAACTTGGCTCCGGTGAAAACTGCACACTGGAGCAGCTTATGGTTACCACGGAGAATGATTACAGTACCATGTTGCTTTATTATGAACTCACAAACGGAATGTTAGACATTGGACTGCGCGGAACATCTGCGGTGGTACTTCGTAAGGTCAATACGGATTGAGGTGTATAGTAAAATGAACAGAAATATTAAGAGAAGCAAGTCATTAAGAACATGGAATAAATATAAAAAGCTGGTATATCTGATGATAGCTGTACTTGTCATTATTATTGCCATTATCATTGGTCTGACCAAAGCCATTGGCGGTAAGAGTGATAAGCAGAAAGAGTCAACAACACCGGAGACAACCACAGAAAGCATGTCGCAACAGGAGACAACCACACAGGAACCGGAGACAACGACAGAAGAGCCTACCACAGAGGAACCGACAACACTGGCCACAGAGATTGTAAAGACACCTGCAAAGGAAGATTTCAGCAATGAAGCATTCTTTGATGATGCGGTTTTTGTAGGAGATGTTTTTGTATCGGGTATGGATATCTACGGGTATCTTAAGAGCTCCCGACTGGTATATAATGAAGGCTGGACTACCGGAAAAGCATCCAATTCCGTTTCGACCATTTCAGCAACCAATGCCAATAAGGTTTTCCTGGAGATTGGTCTTAATGATTTAAATACAGGAAAATCCGGAGAAAAGGTATTTGAGTCCTATCAGGAACTTGTAAATGATATAAAAGCCGGGCTTCCGAATGCGACAATATATGTCATTTCAGTATTCCCGGTTACAACAGGATTTGAAGCAAAAGAAAATACCGGTGTTACCAATACTGAGATTAGCAAGCTGAATGAGCTGCTTTCCACCATGGAAGGAGTAACATACTTAAATGTCAGTGCCTCTCTTTCTAATTCTGATGGAAGCCTGATGGATGATTTGTCAAGCAGCGGTTATAATATTAAGAGCACGTATTATGGATTTATTCTGAATCTGATTGCAGAAATGTGCCAGTAAACATTTGAAGGAGGGACATCTGGTGGTGTTCCTTCTTTTATGCAGTTTTTCGGATAAGGGTGCCCTCTTACATGAAAAACATCTTGCTTTCTGGTAAAGAGTATGATATAAAATATTATTGTCAGGTTATTTAAGGATGGATTCCCGAGTGGCCAAAGGGGGCAGACTGTAAATCTGTTGCGACACGCTTCGGTGGTTCGAATCCACCTCCATCCATTCTGCCGCAGTGGCGGAATAGGCAGACGCACAGGACTTAAAATCCTGCGGGACTAATCTCCCATACCGGTTCGACTCCGGTCTGCGGCATGGAAAGAAGACAGAGCTTAGGTCTTATAGGACTTATGCGCTGTCTTTTTTATTTTTTAATGGAAAATGAATAACGGGAATATATCGGGGAATTCTAAATATGATTATAAGAATGCTGACAGGAGGTCTTGTATGGGAATCGATAATAGAAAAGTGGTGCTTGTCGGAACAGGCATGGTGGGGATGAGCTATGCATATGCCATGCTCAATCAGAATACATGTAATGAGCTGGTGCTTACGGATATTGACATGAATCGGGCCCAAGGTGAGGCAATGGACTTAAACCACGGTCTTGCATTTACACAGGCTAACATGCTTATTAAAGCAGGAGGATATGAGGAATGCCATGATGCGGATATCGTTGTGATTTGTGCCGGAGTGGCGCAGAAACCCGGCGAAAGCAGATTAAATCTCCTAAAGAGAAATAAGGAAGTATTCCGTTCCATTGTGGGAGAAGTAGTAAAGAGCGGATTTGACGGAATTTTTCTGATTGCGACCAACCCAGTGGATATCATGACAAGAATAACGCAGGAAATATCCGGATTTGATTCAAAAAAAGTGCTGGGTACCGGTACGGCACTGGATACGGCAAGGCTGCGCTATGAACTGGGAAAGTATTTTAAGGTAGACCCGAGAAACATGCATGCGTATGTAATGGGGGAACACGGTGATTCGGAATTTGTGCCATGGAGTCAGGCACTTCTTGCCACAAAGCCGGTAAAAGAAATTTTTGAAAAATATCCGGGAGAGTTTTCTTATGATGAGATGGAAAAGATTGCAACGGAGGTGCGTACCGCAGCATATAAAATAATTGATGCGAAGAGAGCAACCTATTATGGCATCGGTATTGCACTTACAAGAATTACCCGGGCAATTCTCGGAAATGAAAACAGTGTGCTTACGGTTTCGGCGAAACTCAATGGGGAGTATGGACAAAAAGATGTGTATGCCGGTGTACCCTGCGTGGTAAACCGTCATGGAATTGAGAGGGTAATTGAGCTGAATCTTGAGTCGGAAGAACTGGAAAAGATGAAAAAGTCCTGTGATATTCTCCGGGAATATTATCAGGGATTATAGATTATAAAATATTTAAGATTTACGTCACGAAAAGCCATTGAGAAATCCGCCATGGTATTCTATAATATTTAGCAGGAATTAGAAATCTTGTGAAAAAATGTCAGGAGGCACCATGGATAGTTACGGAGAAAATGGCTTTTTTAGCTTTATGAACAGACTGGGAGATCTGATTTTTCTGAATCTGGTTTTTCTTATAACCTGTATTCCCATTGTAACCATAGGGGATGCAATGATATCAATTTACAGTATATCACTTAAGATGGCACGGGGAGAAGAAGGATATGTCATACGCGGCTATCTTAAGGCATTTAAGGAAAATCTGAAGCAGGGACTAATTGTGGGAATTGTGCTGGAGATTATTCTTTCCATACTGGGTCTGGATGCCTGGTTTTTATATTATTCTACGGAAAGCTACCGGGATGCCGGGCTTATGGTTACGGTTGCGGCACTTGTTTTCGTGGTAATGGTCATGCAGTTCTTATTTCCACTTCTGGCAAGGTATGAGAATTCCATTTCCAATTCCATCCGGAATGCCATTCTGCTTAGCATCAGCAAGCTGCCATATACCATCGCCCTGATTGTGATTGGCGCGATACCGGCGATTCTTGTATACTTTACATCATATGCATGGATTTATGTAATCTTTGGAGGAATCTCGGTAAGCGTTCTGCTTCAGTGTAAGGTATTAAGCCGAATATTCCGTAAGATAGAGGACAACTCAGATAATAGCAATTCATGAAAAGGAGAGAACACAGCATGCCATTTATTGATTCAAAAGTAAGTGTAAAAATCAGCAAAGAACAAGAACTTGAACTAAAGACCAGATTGGGAAAAGCGATTGAAACGATTCCGGGAAAGAGTGAAAGCTGGCTCATGACAGGCTTTATGGATGAATATCATCTGTATTTCAGGGGTGATAACAGTGTACCTTGTGCATTTGTTGAGGTAAAAGTATTTGGCGGGGAGAATAAGGCGGCTTTTTCTAAAATGACCGGCGAAGTATGCCGGATATTTGAGGAAGTGCTTGGAATTCCGCAGGATCATGTTTATGTCAAATATGAGGCGGTAACGAACTGGGGATGGAACGGTAGTAACTTTTAAAACAGATTTGCCTGAAAAATAAAATTTAGTGATTGACTTATTTTTCGTGGAATGATAAAATGGACAAGCGGTGCAAGTCAAAGACAGTGATTGACTTGCACTGGACAAATGAATAGACATGCCCAGATAGCTCAGTCGGTAGAGCAGAGGACTGAAAATCCTCGTGTCACTGGTTCGATTCCGGTTCTGGGCACTGTATATGCGCGAGTGGCTCAGTGGTGGAGCGTCTCCTTGCCAAGGAGAAGGTCGCGGGTTCGACTCCCGTCTCGCGCTTTTTTAATGCAGAAAATGAGGGTGTCGCTTTAACGAATGAAAATTTGTGAGGCGACATGCTCCCTTCATGATGTAGACAAAGAATATTCAAGGTGGTATAACATAGGAAATTAGTTATATGCAAAAATTTATGCCGAAACAATACAGCACAAAATCCGGCATAGAGAATAGAAGAAATGAAATTCTCTATGCCAATATTGGCATTTTAAAGAATGGGATTGGCATAGAGATTGGAAGAAATGAAATTCTCTATGCCCACATCGGCATTTTAAAGAATGGGATTGGCATAGAGATTGGAAGAAATGAAATTCTCTATGCCCACATCGGCATTTCAAAGAATAAGATTGGCATAGAGAAAGAGAAAAAGATAAAATACTATGCCAATATGTAAATGTTTTCCAAAGGATACTTTTCTACACTCAAAAGGGGCTGTCATTTTTTGCATTAAAGAGGCCTGAGCGAACCTCTGAATCAATGCCTTAAAATAATGAAAATGCATTGGTTCGGTTCTCGCCTGCCGGCTCGGTCGGTTCGTAGCACGTCCACTGGACACCACTCTCTCGCCTGCCGGCTCGGTCGGTTCGTAGCATGGCGTCCACTGGACGCCACTCACCCCGTCACGCTTTTTTATTCTTTAAAATTTTTCTTCCAAAGTTCCAGTTTGGGCTTTTTTCCAATGATATAACTGTTAATAATCGGTGTCTGAAAATCCTTTAAAGGAATAAGGCGCAGCTTTTTGCTTTCAATATAAGGCGCAGCCATGTCTTCAGGAAGAAACGTATAGTTTTGCTGATTGAGAAGAAACGGTATAATTTTGGAACAGTCGTCAATTTCCAGGGCAAACTGATGGTATTTTGGGAAAAGATTTCGGATAAACTGTCCCACATCCTGCAGTGCGAAGTTACACATCAGGTAATTTTCCTGTAATAACTGTTGGGCAGTGATGCCGTTTTTGTATTTCTCATTCTTATAATCGGTGACAAGCGCCATTGGGTCATGCCGGAATATTTCACATTTATAATCGGATTTATTTAAAGGCAGATAAGTAAACACAATATCTAGGATATTGGATTGCAGTAAATCTAAAAGATGGCTGGAAAGACCGATGGTTATCTTTATGGAGTCATTCGGGTGTGTTTGCTGATGTTTTAAAATCAATGGTGCCAGATGACCGTCATATATTGAATCAGCAGAACCGATGCGGTAACGGTTATCGAATTTCTGAAGGGAGCTGATTTCTGAAAGGGAAGAGTTAGTAAGGTCAATTACTTTTTTGGCATAAATAAGAAACTGTTCTCCCTCCGGAGTAAGTTCAACCATACGGTTGTTTCTGGTGAATAAAGAAATCTGAAGCTCCTTTTCCAGCTCGTTAATACGGTTGGTAACAGTTGATTGTGCAACAAATAACTGTCCGGCAGCACGGGTAAAGTTTCTTGTGTCTGAGAGTACAAGAAATGTTTTTAAGGATTCGATATCCATGAAAACCTCCTATAATTCGATTTTTCGATTATAATTATCAGAATTATTTGTTTTACAAATAATATACCAATTAATATAATGGTGTCAAGTTTGTATTTACCGTTATATGTTTTGGGAGGATGAAAGAAATGCAGGACATTAAATTAAGTGATAAAACCTATAAACTGGAGCAGGATCCATATATTTACCAGTTACAGGATGTTGAGAATCCGGAACTTTTCCGTGAGATGTTTCCATATACGGAAACACCCAAGATTGCATTCAATTACCGGAAGGTGCCTGAAAACATGCCGGAGGATATATTTATCACGGATACGACCTTTCGGGATGGCCAGCAGTCCAGAACCCCATATACCACAGAACAGATGGTTCATATCTATGAACTTTTACATAAGCTTGGCGGCGAAAAAGGCATGATACGCCAGACGGAATTCTTTGTGTATTCGGAAAAAGACCGTAAGGCACTTGAAAAGTGCATGGAGCTTGGCTATCAGTTTCCGGAAATTACAACGTGGATTCGGGCAACAAAGAAGGATTTTGAACTTGTAAAGTCCATCGGTGTTAAGGAAACAGGTGTCCTGGTCAGCTGCTCGGATTATCATATTTTCCACAAGATGGGTCTGACGAGACAACAGGCACTGGATAAATATGTATCAATCGTATCCGATTGTATTGAAGCGGGTCTTCGTCCAAGATGCCATTTTGAAGATATTACGCGGGCTGATTTTTACGGTTTCGTGGTTCCGTTTGCCAATAAGTTAATGGAAATCTCAAAAGAAAGCGGAGTGCCGATTAAAATCAGGGCGTGTGATACCATGGGATTTGGTGTCCCGTATCCTGGTGTTGCACTTCCACGAAGCGTATCCGGTATTATTTACGGACTTCAGCATTATGCGGATGTTCCTTCGGAAATGCTTGAATGGCATGGACATAATGATTTTTACAAGGGAGTGGTGAATGCCACAACGGCATGGATGTACGGTGCAAGTGCTGTCAATTGTTCATTACTTGGTATTGGAGAGAGAACCGGTAATGTGCCGCTTGAAGCCATGGTATTTGAATATGCTTCTTTAAGAGGGCATACCAACGGTATGAATACACAGGTTATCACGGAAATTGCCGATTATATCCAGAATGAAACCGGATATGACATTCCGCCGATGACACCGTTTGTCGGTGAGAATTTCAATCTCACGAGAGCTGGAATTCATGCAGACGGAATGATGAAGAATCAGGAAATCTACAATATTTTTGATACCGAGACCATTCTTAACTGCCCGCCGAAGGTTTCCATTACCAATACATCGGGAATGGCAGGTGTTGCATACTGGATTAACCGGTATCTGGCAAAGCAGGGAAAACCTGAGATTGCAAAGAATGATCCGGTTGTTGAAAAAATATACAGCTGGGTAACGGCCCAGTATGATGAAGGCAGAATCACAATTATCAGTGATGCAGAGATGGAAGAACAGGTAAGAAAGTATATTGATTAGTATAAATATTGCAGATTTTCAGATAATGGTTTTTTATTGTCTAAATGCTGCCTTTGTGATACAATAGTCCCATTGAGATTTTCATAAAGAGGAATAAAAAGAAAGTTAAAAAACGTGGAGGAATATATTATGATGAAGAAGATTTCAACTGAAAATGCACCAAAAGCAATCGGACCATATTCACAGGGAATCGTCATGGACAAAATCCTTCTTACATCCGGACAGATTCCGGCAGATCCTGATACGGGAGCTATTGTGGGTTCTGACATCACAGAGCAGGCAGAACAGGTTATGAAGAATCTTGGCGGTATTCTGGAAGCAGCCGGTGTCACCTATGAAGATACGGTTAAGACAACATGTTTTCTTGCCAACATGGAGGATTTTGCAGCATTTAATGCGGTATATGAGAAGTATTTTACCGGAAAGCCGGCAAGAAGCTGTGTTGCGGTAAAGACACTGCCAAAGAATGTTCTGTGTGAAGTAGAGGCAATTGCATATCTTAAGTAAGAATGAAAGGAGCATATTACTTTAACAAATGAAAATTTGTTAAGCGACGTGCTCCTTTCATTATGTAGACAAAGAATATTCAGGATAGAGTAGCTGAGGAAAATTGGAATAATGCAAAAAGTGCCGAAACAATGTTGTTCAGAGCAAATACGGCATAGGGAATAATGGAAATGAAATATTCTATGCCAGCATTGGTATTTCAAAGAATGATATTGGCATAGGAATTGGAAAAAATGCATTTTCCTATGCCACATCAGCATTTTAATAAATGATTTGTGAATAAACATGGCATAGGAAAAGCGAAAAAGATAAAATCCTATGCCATTATGTAAATGATTTTCCCAAAAGATACGTTGTTTATACTCAAAGGGGATGTCGCTTAACGGAAATTCGTGAAGCAACATCCCCTTTTTATTACGCTTTACGGCGCATATTTCCAAATAGCAGTTATCTCTGAACTTCATTGCCACTTGCAGAAAAAGCAAGCTTGTTGACCTCATCCACCGTTACCAGGTTAAAATCACCGCTTACGGTATGCTTTAAGCAGCTTGCGGCATTGGAAAATTCCACGGCTTTTTGCGGGTCATAGTCATGAATGAGACTGTAAATCAGACCGGCACAGAAAGCATCACCGGCACCTATGTAATCAAGGATATGCATGTAATATTCCTTGCTGTAATATGCCGTGTCATTGGTATAAATCATGGACTGCAGTTTAAAAGTGGTGATGGAAGTCTCGGTACGCCACACGGATGCAACCATCCGGAACGGAAAACGCTTCATTAATTCCTTTGCGATATAAGCATTCTTTTCTTCGGATGACTGAGAAGCATCCATTCCGAAGATTCCCACGGCATCATCCTCGTTAGCGATGCAGATATCCACATAGTTACAGATTTCAGACATTACGGCATTTGCCTTTTCACCGGACCAGAGCTTTCCACGGTAATTCAGGTCACAGCTTACGGTAATGTTTCTGGCCTTGGCGGCCTTACAGGCTGTTAAGGTGATTTTTGCCATGTTATCACTGAGTGCAGGGGTAATTCCGGAAAAATGGAACCATGTTGCACCGTCAAAAATCTTGTCCCAGTCAAAGTCTTCTTCCGAAGCCATTGCAATGGCAGAACCACGGCGGTTGTAAATTACGTTGGAAGGGCGCTGGCTGGTTTTCTTTTCAAGAAAATAAATTCCAATCTGGTCGCCACCCCTTACAATGAGACTGGTGTCAACACCGTACTGGCGGAGGGCATTCACGGCACTCTGACCTATCGGATGTGCAGGAAGCTTTGTCACATAGCTGCACGGAACATCAAAATTCGCCAGTGACACAGCGGTATTTGCCTCACCGCCGCCATATACTGCCTCATAGGAATGACATTGTGTAAAGCGCTCATTATTGTCAGGAGAAAGACGCAGTAAGATTTCTCCAAAGGTTATTATTTTGTTTTTCATGTTGTACTCCATTCTGTCGTATTGGTAATTTATCATATATTATTATATTAATTTTTTGGAAGATGTCCACTGATAAATCCATCAAATTCATTAAACATGGTTTCCTCGAACTTGCGCATCATAAGGGTAACGTCATTATCCTTGAATACCAGCTGGATAAATACGTTCCCCACACACTCATCCACCAGATGAGCCTTAATAAGAAATGTGTCATCACGGCGAAAAGCACCGCTTACTGCTGCCTTGTAATGATAAAACGGAAACTGGACGATTTCATTACTTCCGATTCCGAACGGAAGGGAAAATACACCCTTATCCGTTTCATAATCAAAGGTTCCGCCATATTTTTTCAGGGATAGTGAAATCCATTTAAAACCATTTGGATTGTTATCCATGAAATATCTGGTATCGTTAATCTTTTCTTTTATCGGGGAAGCGGATTTGCCTTCAACACAGAACAGAGTACGTGTGGAAAGATATTTATCCAGTCCACAGGAAGATTCACAGGAACAAGGCTGACCGATTTTATCGTAGATTTCCTGATAAAATGCATCATAAATCAGCTGTGTTCCGCCCTGCCTTCCCTGGGTATCAGCAGTTGTTATGAGAATAATATTTTTATCAGGATAATAGCAGGCGTACTGACCGCCCATTCCGTAACAGGAAACACCGTTGTGGGTAGTCATCCAGAACTGGTAGCCGTATCCCTGCATTTCTTCCCAGGTGGCAGACTTGGCATAGGTATCGGTCTGCCATGAAGTTGCTTTCTTTACATAATCTGCCGGAAGAAGCTGTTTTCCGTTGAAATTGCCGCCCTTGCTGATAACGTACATGAAGCGCAGTAAATCCATTGGGGTTGCCATGAGACCCGAACCGCCCAGACTTTCACCGCCCGGGGCTTCCATGACATAAGCGTTTTTGGAAAATCCGATTTCATTAAGGAATTTCTCTCTTAAATAGTCCAGCATTTTCTTTCCGGTGATTTTTTCCACCAGAGCACATAATGTATGAGTTGCGGAAGTATCATAAGAAAATGTGGTTCCAGGTACATGGGATGGTGCGGTGGTAAAAAAGGAACCGACCCAGTCTGTACATCCGGGAGCCTTGTAGGTGGTCATGGAATGACAGGAGGACATCATGAGCATGTCACGAATGGTCATTTCGGATAGATAAGGGGATTTTTCGGTGCCGTCTAGTTTTTCCGGAAAGTGCGTGATAATCTTATCATCAAGACTTAATCTCCCTTCTTCTTCCAGAAGACCTATTGCGATGGAGACAAAACTTTTGGTAATGGAAAACATCCGGTGAAGGGTGTCTGCCTGATATGGGGAATAATAGGTCTCTGCCACAATGGCATCATCCTTCATCAGGATAAAGCCATGCATTGGAAGATGGCAGTTTTCAAGACGGTTTAGAAAATTTATGATCCAGTCGGATTCAATGCCGGTCTCTTCCGGCTTTTTACGGTTAAAAGTAAAATTATTGAGCATAATGCACCTCGAATTCCTGATATAGTTTTTAAATTTATCTTATTATACCTTTTTAAAAGTGACATTTCAATGAGATTTCATAGGGAGAGAAAGAAGGATTTACCGGACGACAGGAAGCTTTATTGTAAATATTTCTGGGATATAATATAATAAGAGCGTAATAAGAACGGAGATGATTTCATGGAAAAATTATTAGAAGAATTAATAGAAAAAGCACTTGAGGTAAGGAATAATTCCTATGCACCATATTCCGGATATCGTGTGGGTGCTGCATTGCAGACAGAAGATGATGCGATTTTTACCGGATGCAACGTAGAAAATGCAGCTTATACTCCTACAATATGCGCAGAACGGACGGCTTTCTTCAAAGCGGTCAGCGAGGGGAAAAGAAAATTCAAACGGATTGCCATTGCCGGTGGAAGAGGAGAAATGCCAAATGATTATGCCTTCCCATGTGGCGTGTGCCGTCAGGTAATGGCAGAATTTTGTGACGGAGATTTTGAAGTGATAGCAGTAATTGACAAAGAACATTACAAGGTTTTTACATTGGATGAACTTCTTCCTAAAAGGTTTGACAACGTGAATCTGGCTTAAATTAAGGGAAAATAGCTGGAATTTCTTGTTATTTCCGAAAGAATATGGTATGATATATTACATATACGCAGACGGAAGAATGTTTTTGGGGAAACAGGAGAAGGAGAATTAATGGCGAAGTTTAATACCGGGTCAGCCACAATTGACAGATTCCTTCAGATTAAAAAAGCAGATGAAGGTTTTTATCAGTATGTGGGTGAGGATACATTTATTTCATTGGTAAAAAGTGCGCATCCATCGGACCTAAAACGATTAAGTGCGGCTGTTGAGGAACTTAAGGAAGAGGGACACAACATGCTGGCATACCGTATCCGGCGAAAAGACGGAAAATATCGGTGGATACTTGCTGAACTTGAATATGAGCCGATTGAATTCGGAGGAGAACCGTTAATCAGTATTAATATTCAGGATATTCAGGCACTGGAACGGGAAATGAGTGCCATCAAGAATATTAATTCAGAATATGGTGAGTATTTTGGACTACTTGATGAATTAATGTTTATGTATAATATTGAGGAAGATCAGTTCCGTGTTTTCTTTGGCGGTAATAATCAGACGGTCAATCTGACAAACAGCAGCCTGGAGGACTGGATTCAGGACATGACGGAGAATGAGTATATTAGTCCGGAATATATGGAGACATTTCTTAATTTCTGTAATGATCTTAAGAACGGAACGAGAAGTTTTAAGTATGAGCTTTTATCCAAGGCATTTTCTGTGAATCAGGAAATGGAGATGCACCTGGTTAAGGGGAAAACCATACGGGATTCTTCAAGGGAACGGAAGGTTATAGGCTGCATTTCTTTTATCAGTCAGGACAGTAAGAAGAAAGAAATTAACTACAATGTAGAGTCCAATAAGGACGCAGGAACGGATGTGCTGAATAAGAAGGCAATTACAGACTATGCCAAAAAAGCAATTGCCGCAAGACCGGAATATAGTATTCATTTATGTATCATTGATCTGGATAATTTTAAGAACATTAACGATACCTTTGGTCATATGTTTGGAGACGAGGTACTTGCAGCCACTGCGGAAATTTTAAAAGCGGCAGTCGCAGGCCGTGGGGTGGTAGGACGTATTGGCGGGGATGAAATGCTTATTGTTCTGGAAAAAGTGGAAAATCATTCGGAACTAAGAAGTATCTTAAGAACCATACGCTCCAACATAGAGTGGGCATATAAAGGTAAGAAAGAGGGACTGAATCTGACCTGTTCCATTGGTGTTGCATCGTATCCGGTACATGCAAAGCGATATGAAGATTTATTTATGATTGCAGATAAGATGCTGTATCGTGCCAAGAAAAAGGGGAAGAATCGTTATATTATCTATACTCCTGAAATTCATGGTGATGCCATGAGTGATGAAGAGATTGGTAACCCGAATAAAATTGAAGGCAAGATAAATAAGGAAAGCCTGATTATTCGTCTTACGGATTTCTTTCTTCATAAGCAGGTCATGCCTTATGAGACAGCTCTAAGTGAAGTGGGCCAGACATTTGAACTGGATGATATCGATGTTTTTTATGGTGACATGGAAAGGGTTATCATGGACTGGATGGCAAAGCCGGATGATAGGGTAAAGTCCATCAGTTATGTTTATGAGGATGATTTTCAGAAGCTATTTAATGAAAACGGTATTGCTGTTGTGGACAGTGTGGTGAATATTGAAGGTATCTATAAAGAAGCGTATGAGTATATGAGTATGCGAAACATTACGGCAGCACTTATTTATAAAATGCAGAATGAGAGAAATCCGGGCTATATAGCATATTATAAGGAGTCTTCTTCTGCGCGGAAGTGGTCGGAAACTGACAAGGCATATCTTAACTTTGTGGGTAAGATAATTGAATTATCCCTTGATGACAGATAGGATTTTAACCGGGTGGGAGCAGTCCCGCCCGGTTTTATCTTCCGGGATGGGAAAGGAATTTTATGAAAGCATTATTGACTGCGATAAATGCAAAATATATACATACCAATCCTGCAGTATACAGCCTGATGAAACATGCATCTCAATATGGGGATTTTATGGAACTTGCAGAATATACAATCAATAATCAGATGGATGCGGTGGTCAGGGATTTATACGAAAGAAAGCCGGATGTGCTGTTTTTTTCCTGTTATGTGTGGAATATTGAATATGTAAAGGATGTGGCAGGACAGCTTAAGAAGGTGTTGCCACGGACAGACATCTGGTTTGGAGGACCGGAGGTGTCCTATGACGGTCCGGTTATCCTGCAAGATAATTCTTATTTAAAGGGAGTCATGATTGGGGAAGGCGAGACCGTTTTTACAAAGCTTATGCGTTTTTACAGTTATGGAGATATCTGTCTTAAGGATATTGAAGGACTGATGTACCGGGAGAATGAACGGATTGTAATGACAAAACCGGGCAGCCTTGTGCCAATGGATGAACTAAAGTTTCTGTATGAGGAACCGGAGCGGTTTGCCCACCGGATTATTTATTACGAAAGCAGCAGGGGATGTCCTTTCCGGTGCAGCTATTGTATGTCATCCATTGACAAAACAGTACGTTTCCGTAGCATGGAACTGGTAAAGAAGGAGCTTGGATTCTTTCTGGCGCATAATGTCTTACAGGTTAAATTTATTGACAGAACTTTTAATATCCGTGTGGACAGAACCATGGAAATTTTACAATTTCTGCTGGAGCATGATAATGGAATCACGAATTTTCACTTTGAGGTGGCAGCGGATATTATCACGGATGAAGAAATCGCATTAATGAATCAGATGCGGCCCGGACTCATACAATTGGAAATAGGAGTCCAGTCAACGAATCCGGATACCATCCGGGAAATTGACAGAACGATGGATTTAGAACGGGTAAAGGAAGTGGTAAGGACACTCCGTAAACCGGGAAATATCCATATCCATCTGGATTTAATTGCAGGACTTCCCAAAGAAGACATAAAATCATTCATACATTCTTTTAACGAGGTTTATGAATTAAGACCGCAGGAGTTACAGCTGGGGTTTCTTAAGGTGCTAAAAGGAGCCAAGATGCATGACAAGGCAGAGGAGTACGGACTGATATACGCGGACAAGGCACCCTATGAGGTCTTAAAAACAAACTGGATGGATTTTGATGACATTATCCGCCTTAAGGCAGTAGAAGAAATGACAGAGGTATATTACAACAGCGGACTGTTTTCCTATACTTTTGAATTTCTGGAGCAGTATTTTGACAGTGCGTTTGACATGTATGACTGTCTGGCAGCATATTATAAGGAACACGGTCTGTTTGACATGAAGCATACACGTATTACAAGATACAGCATTTTACTGGATTTTATCCGTAGCTTAGGAAGGCTTGACATGGAGGTTTTTGAACAGCTGCTGGTTTTTGATTTATATCTGCGGGAAAATCTGAAAACAAGACCGGATTTTGCCTGTGATGGGGAAATTTACAAGGAACTCACAAGAGATAGTTACCGGAAATTGTCAAAAACAATGAAAAGTAAGATTTTTCATGTTGAACCATTTCACCTGGATATATTAAAATTAATGAAGGATAAGGAAATCTGCCGGAGGGACTGTCTCATTGTTTTTGATTATGAAAACAGGCATCCGGTAAGTAAAATGGCAGCAGTGGAGGAATATGTATGGCAGTAACAAAAAGAACAAAAGAAATTCTGGCTTTACTGGATGAGCATTATTCAACGGACTACAAATGTTATCTGAATCATGATAATGCATGGCAGCTTCTGATTGCTACCATGCTGAGTGCACAGTGTACGGATGCAAGGGTCAACATGGTTACAAAGGATTTGTTTGTAAAGTATAAAAGTCTTGAAGATTTTGCCGGCGCATCGTTAAAAGAACTGGAACAGGATATTCATTCCACCGGGTTTTACCATAATAAGGCGAAAAATATCATTGCATGTGCAAGGGAGCTGGTGGAGAAATATAACGGAGAGGTTCCAAATGACATTGATGCACTTACCAATCTGCCCGGCGTGGGAAGAAAGACGGCAAACGTCATCCGGGGAAACATATTTCATGAGCCGAGTATTGTGGTGGATACCCATGTAAAGAGAATTTCAAGAAAGCTTGGACTTACGAAAGAAGAAGATCCGGTAAAGATAGAATATGATCTCATGAAAAAGCTTCCGAAGGATCACTGGATTTTATGGAACATACAGATTATCACACATGGAAGGAGTATCTGTACGGCACGGAATCCCCAGTGTGAAAAATGCTTTCTGAATCATCTGTGCAGAAAAGCAGAACAATAGTAATGGTACAGGATAATTCTTATGATTAATTCATTTATTGCAATTGATTTGGAAACAACAGGAATCAGCCCGGGAAATGACCGGATTATAGAAATTGGTGCATTGAAAGTGATTGACGGGAAAGAAGCCGGAACATTTTGTTCCTTTATTAATCCGAGAATGCATATTTCTGATAGAATTACAGGCATAACGGGAATTGATGATGCCATGGTGAAGAATGCACCGGTCATTGAGGATATTTTTGATGAACTGTCAGGATTCATGGAGGAGTTACCTCTTTTGGGACACAATATATTGTTTGATTACAGTTTTTTAAAATGTGTGGCAGTATCCATGAACAGGGATTTTGAGAAAAATGGGATAGATACATTAAAACTGGCAAGAAGAATCCTTCCGGAGGCAGAGAGCAAAAAACTGGAATTTTTGTGCCGGTATCTTCAGATTGATCCGGGAAGCAGCCACAGGGCGTTTGATGATGCACATTCTGCCAGACTGTTATATGAAAAGTTACATGAAATAAATCCGGATGATGAAGGTTTTGAAAAACCGATGAAACTGGAATTTGGAATAAAGAAAAAATCTCCGGTTACGCCGGCACAGTTAAAATATTTAAAGGCTCTGACAGCTGCACACGGAATTGTGCTTGAAACAGAGCCGGAGAGTCTGACCAAGAATGAAGCTTCCAGAATAATAGACCGTATTTTATCTGTCTACGGAAGAATCGGCTGAGCATGAAAGCGCATTTATTTTTTCCAGGATGGTCTTTTTCATCGGTGAAGAAGAAGCATTTATTTTTTCAATCAGATATGGCATTTTATTAATGTCCGTTGACTGATAGATGGAAGCAAGGTTTAAGTAAATTGAGCTGGAGTCACATCCTGCCTCCACGGCTGCTTCGAGAACGGTCTGTGCTTCGGTCACATAATTTTCATCCATGAGTGCCTGAGCCCATTTTCCAAGGATGGCTACAAGGCGTATGTAGTTTTCATCATACTGCATAAGGTTCGGCAGATTGGCTGCACCGTATGTAAGTTTTAGTTCGGTATTACTGATACCGTTAAGATTCAGAATCTTTTGACCCTTTAGGTAAAGGATATCCTGCTCATAGGATTTAACTCTTTCAGAAGGTTTCTCAAGAAAAGGTAACTTTTCATAAGGAATTGTGATATAATCTAAATTACTGATATCTTTCTTACGGGTTGAGTTGGCAGTACGCTCCTTTTCAAGAAGGGCTTCTGCCTGCTGGGAGAAAGATATAGAGCTTTTTTTAAGAAGCATTGTAAATATCAGACTGAAAAATAAGACAAATGGGAAGAGTAGTTTCATATTTTATCCTTTCTTTTCATTTCATTAATGGAGGTATGTATATAATGATAAACTTTAACAGCAAAAAAACAAAGAAAATGATGTCAACAATTATAATACTGATTCTGGTTCTCTGCATGGTGCTGCCGATTGTACTGAGTGCTTTGATTTGATAAGGTTACTATACTAATTTGAGAGGTTGTTGTCAAATATGCGTTCAGGAAAAATTTCCGAATCTGTGTTAAAAAGATCTGTGCTGAAAGAAATCCATGCAAAGAATCCGGCTGTTTTAAGCGGCGCCGGAGTAGGCAGGGATGCGGCAGTCATAAAGTGTGACGGCATGATGGCGGTTTCGACTGCCACAGTGACACTTGGTGATGGTTTCTGGGCAGAAACAGGGATTGTCAGAGTGCTCAATGACATTGCATGCATGGGTGGATGCATGGAGGGAGTCCTTGTGAATATTACATTGCCCCAGGATTTTGATGAAAGGCTCCTTAAGGATATCATGCGCCGGTCAGATGTAGTGTGCAGCAGTCTTAAGGTTCAGATTGCCGGAGGACACACGGAAATATCCGGTGCGGTATTGAAACCGGTTGTTACATATACAGGTTTTGGAAAAAAGAAATATGATATTTCCGGCAGGATTGAACCGGGACAGAAAATTGCGGTTACCAAATGGATTGGAATGGAAGGCGCATATTTACTGTCAAACTATAAAAAGGAGCAACTTTCTTTAAGATTTCCGGCTCAGCTTACAGAGGTTCTTTTCAATGGAGGAAGATGGCTTTCAATATTGGAAGAGGCACAGATTGCGGCAGAAAATGGAGCCACATATCTGCATAATCTTTCCAACGGAGGAATCCTTAATGGGCTGTGGGAACTTGCCGCAAACGGACATACGGGAATAAAAGTGGATTTTAAAAAGATTCCGGTCCGGCAGGAAATCATAGAGGCATGTGAACTGTTTGATTTAAATCCCTACCAGCTTCTATCCGGAGGGAGCCTGCTTATGACCATACCCGATGGAAGCGATGTTCTTTTGGCACTTAGGGAAGAGGAAATACCGGTCAGTGTCATAGGAGAAGTAACGGATAATAATGATAAAATTTTAGTTAATGAAGATGAAATCCGTTATCTGGATGTACCGGGGCGTGATGAATTGTGGAAAATTTTTAATAATGAATAGAGAGGTTTTCATATGAGAGAGAAGATTTTAGCAATGCTTGAGCAGAACGGGCGGATTGATTTGAAGGACCTGGCGGTGATGCTTGACATGAATGAGGCAGAACTTGCCAATGAAATTGCACAAATGGAGAAAGAGCATATTATCTGTGGTTATAATACCATTATTAACTGGGATAAGACAACGGAAGAAAAGGTGACCGCACTCATTGAGGTGAAGGTTACTCCGCAGAGAGGCCACGGATTTGATAGTATTGCGGAAAGAATTTATAATTACAGTGAAGTATCTTCTCTTTATCTGATGTCGGGCGGATTTGATTTTACGGTAATTATCGAAGGAAAGAGTATGAAATCGGTTGCACTTTTTGTTTCCTCCAAGCTTGCAACCATTGACGAAGTCATCAGCACTTCCACACATTTCGTGCTGAAAAAATACAAGGTATACGGCACTGCGCTGGAGGCAGAAAATAAGGACGAAAGGATACTGGTGACGCCATGAGAAATCCATTGTCAGATAAGGTAGTGGCGATTCAGCCATCGGGTATCCGGAAGTTTTTTGATATTGTAAATGAAATGAAGGATGCCATTTCCCTGGGCGTGGGCGAACCGGACTTTGATACTCCATGGAGAATACGGGAAGAGGGTATTTATTCGCTGGAAAAGGGTCGTACGTTCTATACGTCCAACGCCGGGCTTAAGGAATTAAGGGAAGAAATCTGTACATATCTTAAAAGAAAATATGACTTGAATTATCATATGAACCAGATTCTGGTTACGGTTGGAGGAAGTGAAGCTATCGATATCGGGTTAAGAGCAATGATTAATCCGGGCGAAGAAGTAATTATTCCGCAGCCAAGTTATGTTTCATATCTGCCATGTGCCATACTGGCGGATGCAAAGCCGGTTATTATTAATCTGAAGGAAGAAAATCAGTTCCGGCTGACTGCCGGGGAATTAAGGGATGCCATAACGGATAAGACAAAGGTTTTGATTTTGCCGTTTCCAAATAACCCAACTGGTGCTATAATGGATAGAGAGGATCTGGAGGAAATTGCAAAGGTTATTATTGAAAAAGATATTTTCGTAATTTCTGATGAAATTTATTCGGAGCTGACTTATCAGGGAAAGCATGTTTCCATTGCAAGCATACCGGGAATGGCAGAGCGTACCATTGTTATTAACGGGTTTTCCAAGGCATTTGCAATGACCGGATGGAGACTTGGATATGCTGCTGGACCGGAAGCAATTATTAAGCAGATGGTTAAGATTCATCAGTTTGCCATCATGTGTGCGCCGACAAACAGTCAGTTTGCTGCCGTGGAAGCATTGAAGAACTGCGATGAAGAAGTAGAGAAAATGGTTGAGGCTTACAACCAGAGAAGAAGATTTCTTTTGAATGCTTTTAAGGAAATGGGGCTTGATTGCTTTGAGCCGTATGGGGCATTTTATGTATTTCCGAGTATCAAGAAGTTCGGAATGACTTCTGATGAATTTGCAACCCGCCTGTTGAATGAGGAAAAGGTTGCGGTTGTTCCGGGAACGGCTTTTGGAGATTGTGGAGAAGGATTTCTGAGGATTTCATACGCATACTCCATTGATAATTTAAAGATAGCAATAGAGAGACTGGCTGCTTTTGTTAAGAGATTAGAAACGGTAAATTAAGGAGGATAACACATGGCAGAGATGAACGTAGAATTCATTAATCCATTTTTGATGGCGGCAACCAGCATTTTGCATGATATGTGCCAGCTGGATGTTAAGATTGGAAAACCATATGTTAAGACAACGGAGTTTGATGAGGATTCCGTTATAACCATGATTGGTGTTACAGGGGAGATGAGAGGGCAGGTTCTTATTGCGTTTTCTCTTCCTGTTGCATGTGATATTGCATCAAAGATGATTATGATGCCCATATCAGAAATGAATGAGCTTTCAATGAGTGCAATCAGTGAGCTGGGTAACATGATTCTTGGCAATGCGGCAACGATTCTTTCTACGAAGGGAATTGGAATAGATATTACGCCGCCTTCTCTTTGCAGGGGAACAATGTCAATCACAACATCATATGCCAGAAATATCTGTATTCCGCTTGCTTATGCAGATGGAAAATATGTAGAACTGGATATTGCGTTAAAACAGGAGTAATATGCTGAATATTGTTTTGCTAGAGCCGGAAATGCCGGCGAATACGGGAAATATAGGGAGAACGTGTGTTGCCACCAATACGAGGCTTCATTTAATTGAGCCGTTAGGTTTTCAGATTAATGACAAGATGTTAAAAAGAGCGGGGCTGGATTATTGGGACAAGCTGGATGTTATGGTTTATGATAACTATGAGGATTTTTTGGAGAAAAATCCGGGTGCGAAGGTATACATGGCAACGACGAAGGCACTCAAAGCGTATACCCATGTAAATTATGAGCCGGACTGCTATATTATGTTCGGAAAGGAAAGCGCAGGAATTCCGGAGAATATTCTTCTGGAAAATCAGGAAAGGTGTGTGCGGATTCCCATGGTGGGTGATATCCGTTCACTGAATCTTTCCAATTCTGTGGCAATTGTATTATATGAAGCACTGCGTCAGAATAATTTTGAGGATATGAACCTTCAGGGACACCTTACCAGATACGAGTGGAAGTAAGATTATTTTTCCACATATTTGGTAAGGGAAAAGGTAAATTCCGTACCGACACCTTCGGTACTTATGACATCAATATTTTCCTGATGGGCATTAATGATTTCTTTTACAATGGACAGGCCAAGGCCTGTTCCTTTTTTGTCCTTACCACGGGACAGGTCGGTCTTGAAGAAGCGTTCCCATATTTTACTGATGGACTCCTTTGGAATGCCGATACCGGTATCCTTTACAGAGATAAAAACTTTTTCACCACGCTCGTTTACCTGAATATAAATAGTCGAGTTATGGTGGCTGAACTTGATGGCATTATCAACCAGATTATAGAGCACCTGACTGATTTTTTCCAAATCGGCATTGACAATAATGGATTTATCAGAAAAGGTCAGGTCAAATTTGATTTCTTTGCTTTTACATGTACCTTCAAAAGTCTCAATGATTCTTTTTATGACCAGATTAATGTCAAACGGTTCCATGTTGAGCCGGTTCTTTTTGGAATCAATGTTATTTAAGGTCAGAAGATTATTGGTTAATTTACTGAGCCGTTCTGTTTCGAAAATAACGATATTAAGATATTTATCCTGCATCTCATGGGGAATTGTTCCGTCCAGGATGGCCTCCAGATACCCCTTGATGGATGTAAGAGGAGAACGGAAATCATGGGATACGTTTGCGATGAATTTCTTCTGGGATTCTTCCAGTTCGTTTAGCTGCCCTGACATGTAATTTAAGGAAGCAGCCAGACGGCCGATTTCATCATCATTGTATTCTTTTAACTGATATTTCAGATTACCATGTCCGAATTCCTTTACGGCATGTGTTATTTCATTAATTGGCTTGTGAACTTCCATATATACCATAAAGATAAAGATGGAAGACAGAACCATGCACATTACAAGGGTAAAGTAATTGGTGTTAAAAATTGGTGTAAGGTCATTCTTTATGGAAGAGACGGATTTGTGGATTAATACATATCCGCGGATGGCCAGGTTAAAGGATACCGGAGCCATTACAGTCACATAGTCTTCCTCGAAATAGTCGTGAAAATTACTAATCAGGTATTTCTTGTTTCCGGTACGTGCAGGGTCAAAATCATCAATCGGAATGGGATTGGCAGGGTCCACAGTCTGGTAAGTATCAAGAATGATTTCTCCTTTGTTGTTGAGCAGCATGATTACCGTGTCATTATATGCGGCAAGCGTGGACAATTCCATATTCAGATTATCAATGGCAGATGTTCCGGAATAATAATGGGAAGCATAGCCGTCTGCAATGGTAACAGCCTGATTATACATGTCATCTGCCGCCAGGGAAATGGTCTTGTTATAGTCCATGCGGTAGGAAATGATGGCAACACCGAAAAAGCCAAGAGTCATGATAATAACATATGTAAATATGAATTTGTTTAAAATGGTACTGCGCATCTTATTTCACTCCTGACAGATTATTTTCGGACTTCAAATTTGTAACCGATTCCCCAGCCCGTTGACAGATTCCACGTCTCATGGTCGTGAATCTTTTCGCGGACACGTTTGACGTGTACATCAACCGTACGGGTATCCCCCATGTATTCATATCCCCAGATGTGATCCAGAAGCTGTTCCCGGGTAAATACCTGGTTAGGAGAGGAAGCAAGGAAAAACAAAAGTTCCAGTTCCTTCGGAGGCATGTCGATATTCTTCCCCTTATAAACTACCGAATAATTGGAAAGGTTTATGGTAAGGTCAGGATATTCCACATAGTTTGATTTATCCTCATTTGCGGCAACAACCGGCTGGTAACGGCGAAGAACTGCCTTGACCCTTGCTACAAGTTCCTTGGAATCAAATGGTTTGATGATATAATCATCTGCTCCAAGTTCAAGTCCCAATACCTTGTCAAAGGTTTCGCCTTTTGCCGAAAGCATGATAATCGGGACATTGGAATCCTTGCGGATTTCACGGCATACCTGATAGCCGTCCATGCCCGGAAGCATAAGGTCTAAAAGAATCAGATTTGGCTGGAACACGATAGCTTCAGTCAATGCGCTTTCTCCGTCATTTACAATTTCTGTATCAAAACATTCCTTTGTGAGATAAAGGGAGATTAATTCTGCAATGTTGTTATCATCATCTACGATTAAAATTTTCTGTTTGGCTGCCATGTCTTTTACCTCCTATTTGAATTCTACAATTGTTACACCGCTTTCTCCCTCGCCAAAAACTCCCAGCCGGAAATTTTTGACATAAGAAGTGCGTTTGAGTTTGCTGTGAACTGCATTTCTTAATGCGCCCGTTCCCTTGCCGTGTACGATGCGTACCTGAGGAATTTTGGATAAATAAGCATCATCCAGATATTTATCAAGCTCGGACATCGCTTCATCCACCGTTAAACCAATGAGATTGATTTCCGGTGAAATGGACATGGTCTTGGTTATTTTGATTTTTCCTGCACCGGTCTTTGGATTTGAGGAAATGTCAGAAGAGGATTCCTCAATAATGTCTAAATCCTTTATGTTGACCTGTGAACGAAGAATTCCCATCTGCACAAATAAATCTCCTTTGGCATTGGGAAGGGTGCTGACGGTGCCTTCAAGGTTCAGTGACAGCACTTTTACGCGGGTTCCGATGGTAAAATCAGATGCGGCATGTTTTTTGGAAGATTTCTGTGTGTTTTTTAAGGCAAGGCGTGCTTCGGACTTTTCTTTCTTTTCCCGGATTTTATTGCGTTGTTCTTCCATTTCCTTTGCGGTAATGCCGTGCCTGTTAAATGTGCGGATTGCTTCATCGGCATATTCCTTGGCCTCTCTTAAGATGGCGGCAGCTTTTTCATTGGCGTCTTTTATGATTTTATCACGGCGTTCCTCAATCCGGTCATTTTTTTCCTTCAGCCGGTTCTTCAGGTCTTCGATTTCTCTTTTGTATGCCTGTATTTCTTCACGTTCTTTTTCGATGGTTACACGGCTGGCTTCCAAATCGGAGATTAAATCCTCGAATGCCTTATCATCAGAACCGATACGGCAGGCAGCAGCATCGATAATTTCTTTTTTCAGACCAAGTTTTCCGGAAATGGCAAATGCATTACTTTTTCCCGGAATACCGATTAATAAGCGGTAGGTCGGACTTAATGTCTCTACGTCAAATTCACAGCAGGCATTGGCAACACCCGGTTCGGATAAAGCAAACAGCTTGATTTCACTGTAATGGGTGGTTGCCATGGTGCGGATTTTCTTCTTGTGAAGCTCGTCAATAATGGCAATGGCAAGGGCAGCACCCTCTGTCGGGTCGGTTCCGGCACATAATTCATCAAAAAGAACCAGGGATCTGTTGTCTGCATGATTCAGGATATTAACAATATTGGTCATATGTGAGGAAAAAGTGCTGAGACTCTGTTCAATGCTTTGTTCATCACCGATATCCGCAAAAATTTCTTCAAAAACGGATAGCTGTGAATTCTCAAATGCCGGGATATTTAATCCTGCCTGCCCCATGATGGTTAAAAGCCCAACGGTTTTTAAGGTGACGGTTTTACCACCGGTATTCGGGCCTGTAATAATCAGGGTATCAAATTCTCCTCCGAGGGATACATCAATGGGAACAATTTTCTTTGCATCAATCAGCGGATGCCGTCCCTTTTTTATGTTAATGTATCCGTCTGTATTCATGACCGGTCTGGAGCAGTTCAGTGCTTTGGCATAGGAACCCTTGGCAAATATAAAATCAAGACGTGTCAGAGTCTTTAAATCCGTCATCAGCTGGGAAGCATTCTGGGAAGCAAGCTCGCTTAAGGCTGCAAGAATTACTTCAATTTCTTCTTTTTCCTTTAAATACAGTTCTTTCAACTCATTGTTAAGGCGTACAATGGACATGGGCTCAATGAAAAATGTGGAACCGGTTGAAGACTGGTCGTGAACCATGCCCTGTACCTGGGATTTGTATTCAGCCTTTACGGGAACACAATAACGGCCGTTTCTTGTTGTAATGACGCCTTCCTGAAGATAGGTCCGCATGGATTGAGAACTGATGATGGAAGTAAGCTCTGTATGAATCCGGTCATTGGTATTCTTAATCTGGCGGCGGATGTTCTTTAAGGTGCTGCTGGCTTCATCACTGATTTCTTCTTCGGAAATGATACATCGTTTGATTTCCGAGTTCAGTGGGAAAAGCGGTTCCAGCATATCGAAAAGGGGGCTTAAGGAATCAGTTCCCTCGGTATTGTCATCATCTGCCCGGGAATAGGATTTTACACGGGAGACCACATCCAGGGTAGAACTGATTGCAAGAAGTTCCGTTATGGATAAGGTACTGCCTACTTCCAGACGTTTTATGGATGGACCGATGTTTCTGGTGCCGGAAAAGGACAGACTTCCCCGGGCATATATTCTGCTTAAGGCATCATTGGTCTGTTCCAATGCATCGTTAATTTCAGATAAATCGGTCATGGGAACAAGGTTTTGGCATAATTCCCTGCCTTCGTCAGAGGACGCATAGGTTTCCAGCCGGTCCGTGATTTTATTAAACTCTAATATTTTTAGAGACTTTTTGTTCATGATAAATTCCTTCCTAAAATAATACATCCTAATTTTACATTATTTATAAAGCTAAAACAAGAATTAAATGTGGAAACCTTGGTATTGTGTAAAAGAGTATTTATAGTGTATAATTTACAAGTTAGTAATAGAATGTTCATATTTAAGTTTTATAATCACATCATTATGTGAGGTGTATATATGACGGAGAATGAGGACAAGTATAATCTTTATACTGAGAAAATAAAGATAAGACCATGGACGAAATACAAGAAACTGATTAATCTGGCCAAAATTGCCGTTCTGGCGGTTTTTGCCGGGGTGATGGCTGCCATGGCCTTTATTGTTGTAGTTCGTCTTGCTGATCAGAAGGAAGATGCTCCTGAGGAAGTTCGGCATGAAGTGACTTTTCCTATGGAAGAATATCCGGGAGGGATTCCTTCCGGCGTCCTGCAAAATCAGGAAGAAACAGTTGATAAAACCAATACGGAAACCGTATCTGCGACAGAGGAAACGAATAAAGAGAAAGTAGAAACGGTTTATGATGTTGTGGCAGATATTGTTTCGGAGCTTTCACCGTGCATGACAACAGTGACGGCAATTCATAAGAATGAGGACCCGTTATTTTCAGCGGTACAGAATAAGATTGATTTTCCGGGAATCATTATTGCGGATAATGAAGTGGAATATCTGATTCTTACGGATTATGCAATTAAAGATGTGGATGCCGTTGAAGTAACATTTATGGATGGAGAAAAAGCAAAGGCATCACTGGTTATGGCGGATAAGCTTCTTAGTGTGGCAGTGATAGCGGTTGAACATTCCGATATATCATCAGAGACCAGTGCGGGTATTAAGATTGTCCAGATGGGAAATTCTTATATGCTTAAGCAGGGAGAACTGGTTATTGCAATGGGAAATATCCATGGAATCAAGTCAGCAGTTGATTTTGGTCTGGCGGTAAGTACCAAGGAAGTAGCTTATGAAGCAGATTCCAGACACGGGCTTATCTATACGAACATGAATGGGGCAAAAGAATGCAGAGGTTTTCTCTTTAACGAAGAAGGCCTGCTTATTGGAAATATCAGCAGCAGTTATTCTGCCGGTAATATTGTTGCCTATGGGATTTCAGACATAAAAATACGAATTCAGAACATGACCAACAGAAAGGGAATTGGTTATCTGGGTGTAATCGGACAGGATGTAACGGAAGAGCTTGCAGAGGAATACGGCATGCCGGAAGGCGTTTATGTATCATCAATGGAAGCGTACTCACCGGTATATTATTCCGGTATTCTGAATGGTGACATTATTACGGAAATCGGCGGAAGAACCATTGCAAATGTATACAATCTGGAACGTGCCATGTGTGAATTTGAACCGGGTACGGAGCTTACGATAATTGTGAACAGACGCGGTAAGGACGGCTATGTTCCGATTAAATTTGTGATTACACTTGATGAGAAATAATTGGAGGGATTATGAGATATATTGACAGCTTAAGAGATGGCGACAGAATTACGGCAGTTTATTTGTGCAAGCAGAAATCCACGGCGATGACAAAGACAGGGAAGGAATATGAAAATGTTATCCTTCAGGATAAGACAGGTTCATTGGATGGCAAAATCTGGGATCCGGGTTCTTTTGGAATCAATGAATTTGAGGCGATGGATTATGTGGAAGTTACAGGAAGATTAAGTACTTTTAACGGTACGCTGCAGTTAAGCATTGAACGTGCAAGAAAGTGTGAAGAGGGGGAATATGACCCGAAGGACTATCTGCCGGTTTCTTCCCGTGACATCAATGAAATGTGTGAGGAATTGATGGCCTACATAAAGGCATTCCAGAACCCATACATAAAGAAACTTGCAGAAAGTTTCTTTGTAGAGGATGCAGAGTTTATCAGGAAATTTAAGTCCGGTTCGGCAGCAAAATCCATTCATCATGGCTTTGTAGGGGGACTTCTGGAACATACACTGTCCGTTGCAAAATTATGCAGTACACTGGCAGATTTCTACCCAATCCTGAATAAGGATTTGCTGGTATTATCGGCACTGCTTCATGATATTGGAAAGACAAAGGAGTTATCCGCCTTTCCGTTAAATGACTATACGGATGAAGGTCAGCTTCTTGGTCATATTGTCATGGGAGTAGAGATGGTTGATGAAAAGTTAAGGAATATTCCGGATTTTCCGGTTAAGCTGGCATCAGAGATTAAGCACTGCATTGTTGCACACCATGGAGAGTTTGAATTTGGCTCGCCAAAGAAGCCGGCGTTAATCGAGGCACTGGTGCTTAGCATGGCAGATAATCTGGATGCCAAGATTGAGCAGGTGACGGAAATCTTTAACGGAAGTGACAGTGATGACTGGCTGGGTTATAACAGGCTGCTTGAGAGTAACATCCGCAAGAGCAGTAAATAAGAAAAAGGATAATGTAGCCAGAATAAAGCAGGAAAGTGGTTGTTGAGAGTATATAGATGGAAAAGCAGATTGAAAAAAATGATGTTGTTACGGTTACAATAGAAGATATCAGTACAAACGGTGAAGGTATAGGCAAATATAATGGCTATACCTTATTTGTTAAGGACACGGTTGTGGGAGATGTTGCCCGGGTTAAGGTGATTAAGGCAAAGAAAAACTTTGGTTACGGCAGGCTTGTTTCACTGGTTACCCCGTCAAAGGACAGGGTATCTGCGAGATGCCCTATTGCAAGGCAGTGTGGCGGTTGCCAGATTCAGGAAATGTCATATGAAAGCCAGCTTCGGTTTAAGGAAAAGATGGTTTGTGGTAATCTAAAACGACTGGGCGGAATTCTGCCGGGAACCTACGAAATGGCTCCGATTATCGGCATGGAGGAACCATGGCATTATCGTAATAAAGCACAGTTCCCGGTGGGAAGAGGTAAAGACGGAAGAATTGTCATGGGATTTTATGCCGGAAGGACGCATTCGATTATTGAGACAAAGGAATGTTATCTTGGCGATCCGGTAAATGAAAAGATTCTCTCGCAGATACGTGCATTTATGGAAGAAAATAATATCTCTCCTTATGATGAGCAGAGCAATACCGGTGTTGTACGTCACATCCTGATTCGAAAAGGGTTTAAGACCGGTCAGCTCATGGTATGTGTCGTAATTAATGCAGATTGTTTGAAATATTCGGAAAAGCTTGTGGAAAAGCTTTGCTCCATGGATGGAATGACATCCATTACAATTTGTATCAATAAAGATAAGACAAATGTAATCATGGGTGAGGAAGTCCGTCTCTTATGGGGAAAAACTTATATTGAGGATTACATCGGGGATGTATGTTACAGGATATCTCCATTGTCCTTTTTTCAGGTGAATCCGGTTCAGACGGAAAAGCTGTATCAGACGGCGTTGGAATATGCAGACCTGACCGGCAATGAAACTGTCTGGGATTTATACTGTGGTATCGGTACTATTTCTTTATTCCTTGCGAAAAAATGCAAAAAGGTTTACGGTGTGGAAATTATTCCACAGGCCATTGAAAATGCAAGGGATAATGCGAAAATAAACGGAATTGAGAATGCAGAATTTTTCGTGGGAAAAGCGGAAGAAATCCTTCCGGAATTTTATGAACGGGAATATAAGAATACGGGTGTGAAACCTACGGCAGATGTTATTGTGGTTGATCCGCCACGTAAAGGCTGTGATGAGATTCTGCTTCACACCATTGTGGAGATGCAGCCACAAAGGGTTGTATATGTAAGCTGTGACAGCGCCACGCTGGCAAGGGATTTGAAGTATCTGGCGGAGAATGGGTATGAGGTTAAGAAGGTGCAGGCGGTGGATCAGTTTGGGCATACGGTGCATGTGGAGACAGTGGTTCTG
>JAQXXN010000005.1 GCA_029226085.1 Thermoflexaceae bacterium | reverse complement strand
TGCAGTGAGGTAAATCTCGCCTTTGTCCTCCATCACTTTCATAATACACGGGAACCGCTTTTTCAAGTCAGAAATTTGCTGTTGAATCTCATCGTATTCCTCACTGGTTTTCCGCAGGTCAGTTACAATATCACTGTCGATCTCCGGAAAGGAATCCTCCAGACGGGAGGGCAAATCAAAATATATAGGCACCGCCAAAATCCCGGAACAGATAGGCAATCAGGCAATCGGCTCTGTCCACCATCCAGCGGTTCCGTTTTTGAATTGCGGCTTTGTAGTGAACGCCGCACAACTCCTCTGGAATAATGATTTCATCATAGTAGTATTCGTAGTATGCCTTTTCGGTATTCAACCTATGGGACATATACGGAAGAACCAGTGCAAGGCGAATCTTCAAGTGAGGATACTTCCGTTTTGCCAAGCGAACTGCGGAAGCACATTTGCCGTCAAATTCGCCCATTCCTCCGGTGTAGAAGATAAACTCGCTGTCGGTCTGTAAAAGTTCCCGGATTGCTTTCTCTATTTTCGTATCCATCATGGGCTGATACACTTCCCGATGCCCTGCGAACGTGCAAGAAGTCATAGAAAGCGCCCTTTTTCCATAATTCTAAACTGTATCCGTAGAACACGGTTATAGATTATTATAATATGCTCTCTCCGTGGTTACAATATTCTTAGAAAAATTTCTGAAGCCCGCATGGTCAAGGATATGGCGCAGGCACTGAAAGAAACGCTCCGTAGGGATGCGCATCTTCGTAAACAATAATACTGCAAACATAGTGACAGGAACAAGTCTGTAAAAGACCTGTTCCTGTCTTTTTTTAGTGGCTATGAAAAAGCCGGGAGATCTTCTTAAGAAAAACTCTCGGCTATGTTTTATATGTATTTTTTGATCTCTCGACAAACTGAAATTTAAAATTTTGCTTGAAGTTATATATCTAATGGCTCAATCGTCAGCAATTCATGAGTATGATTCACTCGATAGTGATTTTCAATAATTTCTTTTTCATGTAGTTTTACCCATTTTATAAGCATTTCTTCTTTGTCTTGTGGAAACGTATCGCTTTTCTGTCGGATATGACCGTCAAAATCTATAACAATTTCTTTCTCTTGATACTCCGCATGAATAGATGGGATACACAGCATATAGTCCATATCTATACTTATCCCTGCAAATTGAGAAATAACTTGTTTACGTAAATGTTTTACTCGATTCATGATATTGTTCCACTCATCCCTTGTCATTATAGTATTTACCTCCACAAATTCCGATTTGTGGATATCAAGCTGGATCATCTGCAGAAAGTGGTAGATGAATCCGGTAAAAATACCCCTACACTAAAAAACCTGAAAATTCTGTTTGGACTGATGTGGGATTATGCTGTCATGCATGAAATTGTACCACAGGATAAAAGAGATATGATCCGGTATATCGATATCAGCAAGCCTGGCAATCCAAACTCCTATAACCGGGAGCCATTCCGGAAAAAAGAAGTTCAGATGCTCTGGGATGCCAAAGACTCCAATATTTACATGAGTGTTATTCTGATTCTGATTTATACAGGTCTCAGGATCGGAGAATTGCTGGATCTGAAGAAAGAAGATGTCCATCTAAACGAAAGATGGTTTTTTGTCCGGGAATCAAAAACATCATCTGGTATCAGAGAAGTTCCTATTGCCGAGAAGATTGTTCCCTTCTTTGAATACTGGATCAAGCAGGATTGTGAATACCTGATTTGTACACCAAATAATGAACATTTCCTTTACAGAAATTATTATGATTCCTACTGGACTCCTTTAATGAAATCTCTGTCTTTCAAGCATCGGCCACACGACACCCGGCATTCCTGTATCTCACTTCTGACCGAGGCTGGTGTAGATGAACGTGTGATCAAAAAGATTGTTGTCCATAAAGGCCAGGGTGTTACAGAAACTGTCTATACGCACTTGGAGCTGCCTATCAAACTTGAAGCAATCAATAAAATATAGGAGATAATATGAATAGAACAAATTATAAAAATCATCACAGAGACTCAAATTATGATCGACTGGAACTCGTTCTACCAAAAGGCCAAAAAGAGCTACTGAAAGAATTGTGCAGTCAAATGGAAATGTCTGTTACAGAATATATCCGTCTCCTTGTCCAGGAAGATGTTCGTTCCGGTTCGTCCAAACTTAAAGAGAAAATGTCTGGATTCAGTGAGGAGGATCAGCGAATACTTGATAAATGGCAAATTGCAGAGAAATATCGCTGCATGATCAAAGACTTTCACTGCTCCAAAACTGATGGATATTTCATTCGATTAAAAAAAGGATATATCAATGATGTTACTGGTTCCCGTATTATCCATGTTGATAAGATGCAGGATGTACGAAAAATCATTACAAAAACCCATAAAGAATAGTCTTACGGAAGACACCTCTTTTTTTCAATCTTCCGTGTTACTATCCTGTTACTAACCGTTAGTTTTTGAGGTGTTTTTAAACATCGTATGGGCAGAAAAAAATCCCGGAAATATAAGCATTTCCGGGATTTTGTATCTCTGTAATTTGCCCTCGAATTATCTCTTGGAGAACTGCGGAGCGCGACGGGCTGCTTTGAGACCATATTTCTTACGCTCTTTCATTCTCGGGTCACGTGTCAGGTAACCTGCTTTTTTCAGAACCGGTCTGAAATCTTCATCTGCTTTCAGAAGAGCTCTTGCGATACCATGACGGATTGCACCAGCCTGTCCAGTGAATCCACCGCCTTTTACATTAACTAAAACGTCAAATTTATCAGCTGTCTCGGTAGCTACCAGCGGCTGACGAACGATTACTTTTAATGTATCAAGACACAGATATTCATCAATATCTCTTTTATTGATTGTAATTTTACCAGTTCCAGGTGTAAGATATACTCTTGCTACAGATTTTTTTCTTCTTCCTGTTCCGTAATATTTTGCGCTAGCCAATTGTCCTTACCTCCCCATTAAAATGTTAATACTTCCGGCTTCTGAGCTGCCTGTTCGTGCTCTGCGCCAGCATATACATGAAGTTTTTTAATCATTGCTCTTCCTAAAGGTCCTTTCGGAAGCATGCCTTTAACAGCGAGCTCGATTACTTTTTCCGGTTTCTTTGCTAACATTTCATCTAATGTAGTTTCTTTCATACCGCCTACATAGTCTGAGTGATGATAATAAACCTTCTGGCTTAATTTCTTACCGGTTACCTGAACTTTTGCTGCGTTTACAACGATTACATAATCGCCTGTATCAACATGAGGAGTAAACTCGGGTTTGTTCTTTCCTCTTAATATCTTAGCTACTTCAGATGCAAGACGACCAAGTGTCTGTCCTTCAGCATCCACTACATACCATTTTCTTTCAATCTTATCTGGATTAGCCATAAAAGTCTTCATGGATTCGACCTCCTAAATCAATGTTTAACTGCTGCTTGTTCTCTATGGTAAAATGTCCGTACCGGGGCTATGGCTGAGACATCTACGCACTACGTCACATTGAGATATTATATTATACGCTTCCTTGACTGTCAACAGTTTTTTTACAAAAAGTCCTTTATTTTCATGGTTTTTTCGTAGTTCTATGGCATAAAGATACACCTCCGCTCATACAGCGAAGGTGTACTTTTTCATATATTTTCAGTTTCCGCACTCCACACTGATTTCATTGAAAATCTTCATCAGTGAGTCCGTGGTCAGATTTTCTTTTTCTGCACCTGTTTTGTCCAGAATAACATTTCCCTCATGCATCATCAGGAGGCGGGTGCCGTATTCAACCGCATAACGCAGGTTGTGGGTTACCATGATGGTCGTCACACCCTTTGCCCTAACCACCTGATCGGTCAGTTCCATAATGATTTCAGCTGTTTTCGGATCCAGCGCTGCTGTATGTTCATCGAGGATCAGAAAATCAATGGGTGTCATAGTAGCCATCAAAAGAGCCAGTGCCTGACGCTGTCCTCCGGAGAGTAAGCCGACTTTTGTATGCAGTTTGTCCTCAAGCCCCAGGTTCAGAGGCTGCAGCAGTTCCTTATAATAGGAAATGCGGGATTTGTTTACGCCTCTGCCAAGATTGTAGGATTTTCCTTTGTTATCCGCCATGGCCATGTTTTCCAGAATAGTCATGGACGGGCAGGTCCCCTTCGCCGGATCCTGATATACACGGCCGATCGTACGATGCCGGTAA
>JAQXXN010000004.1 GCA_029226085.1 Thermoflexaceae bacterium | reverse complement strand
GTAATAAAGATGCAACCGTTGCTTCTCTTCCGATTATTATTGAGAAATTCCTGGAAATGGATGATGTATGTCTCCTTCCACTGACGGAAGATTCCTATCCGGTTCAGCATACGAAAAAACAATAGGAGGTGTCAGATGGGTTTTTTTGATGAATTAAAAAAAGAAATATCACAAGCGGTAACGGAGCTTGTTTCGGATGAAGAGATGCTTCAGGAAGAAGAAACATCCACAGACGACACCTTGATGAAAGACCATGGTGAAGATAGTAAAGAATATCTGGATGAGGATGATTATATAGAGACAGAAGAAGATTATGCACAGGAAAAGGAAGACCTGGGCGTTGTTGTTGATGATTATGCATCAGACGAGTATGTAAACACACTGGATATTGACATTGCAGATCTTGTAAAGTCGTATTCCAGTGAGTTGAGCGACACTATGAATACCAATTCTACAGAGAATGCATACATGGATGCTCCTGTGGATGAACAGAGCGGACAGACCGTGTATCCGGAAAATAATAATGCTGTATTTGATGGTTATTATAATGAAAATTATAATCAAAGTTATGGAGAAAGTTATAATGCGGATTATAGTGAAGCAGATGATGATGTTATGGTAAACACTCTGGATGGCAATTTTTCTAATCAGGATGTGTTTAAAGTGATTCCGGGAAATCAGGAGAAGACGGATGAAACTACTGCTGAATTGTCAGTGGAAAATGTTGAGGAATCTCATTCTGTGAAAGAAGACGAATTACAGAATGAGATGAAGGAGGACGAGATTTTGCCGAAGGCAGAACCGGAGGCAGATACTCAGCTTAAGAAAGAGCTGGAAGCAGATGTCTTACAGAAGGAAGAGCCGGAGGCCGACATTCTGACGAAGGAAGAATCAGAGGCAGTTATCGTGCAGGATGAAGCACCGGAAGAGCCGGTTCTGTCAGATGTTGTCAGAAAAGACAGTATTTTGCCGGATAACAGCAGGAAAGATTTAAAAACGGAACAATCAAAGCAAATGGCGATTCCGCATCTGGAGGAAGAAAAAGTGGAAAAAATTAAGGAAGACATACAAAATGAGGTCACAAATGAATTGCAGGCTGATATGAAAAAAGAAGAGTCTGTTTTTGATACGGCGGATTTAAGTGATGAAACAGCTATTATTACCAAAGGACTTACGGTTAAGGGAGATTTGGAAGCGGAAGGATCCATAAATATTTTTGGTACAGTTGAAGGCAACATTCAATGCAAGGGCAAAATGGTTGTCAGTGGTACAATTTATGGAAATTCCGAAACAGGTGAGTTATTTGCCAATAACGCACATATTAACGGGAATATTGTAAGCGGTGGTTCTGTAAAAATAGGACAGGGCTCCATCATTATAGGAAATGTCACCGGTACCAGTGCGGTAATAGCCGGTGCGGTAAAAGGTGATATTGATGTAAAGGGACCGGTTGTGGTGGATTCTTCTGCTATTGTAATGGGAGACATTAAGTCCAAATCCGTACAGATTAATATTGGTGCGGCCATAGAAGGACGCTGCTCACAGTGTTATGCGGATGTTAGTCCGACAGCATTTTTTAAGGAGAGTTAGTCATGGCAGAATATACAAGATATAAGAGAGTGATCTTAAAGCTAAGCGGAGAAGCACTGGCAGGAGAAAACAGGGGTTATAATGACGAGATTATTGATGATATTGCAAAGCAGGTAAAGACCCTTCTTGATAAAGGGATGGAAATCGGAATTGTCATAGGCGGGGGAAATTACTGGAGAGGACGTTCCAGTGAAAATATTGACCGTACCAAGGCAGATCAGATAGGAATGCTGGCAACCATCATGAACTGCATCTATGTTTCGGAAATTTTCCGTAGCAATGGTATCATGACGAACATTCTTACACCGTTTGAATGCGGAAGTTTTACCAAATTATTCTCAAAGGACCGTGCCAATAAGTATTTTTCAAAAGGAATGGTTGTATTTTTTGCAGGCGGAACAGGACATCCTTATTTTTCAACAGATACTGGTGTTGCGCTTCGTGCCATCGAACTGGATGCCGATGCAATTCTTCTTGCAAAGGCAGTTGATGGAGTATATGACAGTGATCCGAAGGTTAATCCGAATGCCAGAAAATATGATAAGATTTCCATTGAGGAAGTGGTTGCAAAGAAGCTGGGTGTCATTGACATGACAGCATCCGTAATGTGCATGGAAAATAAAATGCCGCTTCTCATCTTTGGATTAAATAAAAAGAACAGCATTGTAGATGCATTGACAAGTGAATTTGCCGGTACGGAAGTTACCGTATAATAAAGGTTTTGGAGGTTATCATGAGCGAATTAAAAATTTACGAAGATAAGATGAGTAAAGTACTGGATACAATGAAAGAGGAGTTTGGAACAATCCGTGCAGGAAGAGCAAATCCACATATCCTTGATAAATTAAGGGTGGATTATTACGGAACACTGACACCTCTTCAGCAGGTTGCTAATATTTCTGTTCCGGAAGCAAGAATAATTCAGATTCAGCCGTGGGAGTCCAGTCTGATTAAAGATATTGAAAAGGTAATTCTGACATCTGACCTTGGACTTACACCAAGCAATGACGGCAAGACAATCCGCCTGGTATTTCCAGAACTTACGGAAGAAAGACGTAAAGATCTGGTAAAGGATATCAAGAAAAAAGGTGAGAATGCAAAGGTATCTGTTCGAAATACAAGACGTGATGCCAATGATGCATTCAAGAAACAGAATAAGGCAAGTGAGATTTCGGATGATGAGTATAAGAATCTGGAAAGTGACATTCAGAAATTAACTGACAAATATATTGATTTGATTGATAAGGCAGTAGAAGAAAAATCAAAGGAAATTCTTACCGTTTAATCAGAATCTTGGCTGTCGCAGGTTTGTGACAGCCCTTTTTATGGAGGCATGTGAAAGGTCATGGACAATTATAATGAAGAATTAGGACTGCGCATCCCGGAGCATGTGGCAATTATCATGGATGGCAACGGCAGATGGGCAAAAGCACATCTTGTACCGCGAAATATGGGACATTCTGCCGGAAGCAAGGTGGTGGAACAAATCTGTGAGGATGCATATAATATAGGAATTAAATATCTTACGGTATATGCTTTCTCAACGGAGAACTGGAAACGGTCTTCAGAAGAAGTGGGGGCATTAATGCTTCTTTTAAGGAATTATCTGAAGGACTGTATTAAAAGGGCAAATTCCAATAACATGCGTGTTATTGTGATTGGAGATAAAAGTGGCTTAAGTGATGATATTGTGGAAACAATTCAGCATCTTGAAGAGGTTACAAAGGATAATACAGGTCTTACGTTTGTAATTGCATTAAATTATGGCGGAAGGGATGAATTATTACGTGCCATGAAAAAAATCGGAGCGGATATTCAAAACGGAAGTCTTTCACCGGATGCCATTACGGAACAGCTGATTTCGGATTATCTGGATACCAGGGGAATACCGGATCCGGATCTTTTGATTCGTACCAGTGGAGAACAGCGTCTTTCTAATTTCCTTCCGTGGCAGCTGGCATATACGGAATTTTATTTCCCGGAGGTTTTATGGCCGGATTTTAATAAGGATGAACTTATTAAGGCAGTAAAAAAATATAATTCCAGGGAAAGAAGGTTTGGAGGACGTAAGGAGGAATAACATATGTTTAAAACACGATTCTTAAGCAGTGTGGTTCTGGTAATTATGATGATTGGCGGGATTTTTGCAGGTCCAGCGGTTTTTACGGCGCTGTTTATGACAATTTCCCTGATTGGAATGATGGAATTATACCGCATTTATGGAATACATAAAAAAACACCAGGAATACTCGGATATGTTCTTGCGGTTTTATTTGATTTGTTTTTGTATTTTGGACAGGAAGACTTTGCACACGTGATTCTAATTTGTGGGCTGATACTTCTGATGGCGGTGTATGTAATCGGATTTCCACGATACGATACCAATCAGATTATGGCAGCATATTTTGGGTTTGTTTATATTGGCGTTATGCTTTCTTATGTTTTCAGGATTCGTGCCATGGAGGATGGGCTGATTCTTATCTGGCTTGTATTTATATGCTCGTGGATTAATGATACATGTGCTTACCTGGTTGGGATACTGATTGGAAAGCATAAAATGACACCGAAATTAAGTCCGAAAAAAACATATGAAGGTGCTGTGGGAGGAATTGCAGGAACGGCGCTTATTGCTGCACTATATGGGTTTATTTTCAAAAACCAGATGGAAACTATTGTAAATCCGCCAGTGGCATGCGCAATTGCCTGTTCACTTGGTGCAATCCTGTCTATTTTTGGGGATCTTGCGGCATCGGCAATTAAACGGAATCATGACGTGAAAGATTACGGAAAGCTGATTCCGGGTCATGGAGGGATACTGGACCGTTTCGACAGCATGATTTTTACCGCACCGGTAATATACTGGGTAGTGGAAATGCTTTTTAAAATGTAATTTGTAATGAATATTAGGATATTGAGGCACACATAATATGAAAAAAATATCAATCTTAGGCTCAACCGGATCCATCGGTACACAGACACTGGATGTTGTAAGGAAAAATAATGATTTAGAGGTGACTGCATTAACTGCCGGAAAAAATATAACACTTCTTGCAGAACAGGTACGGGAATTTTCACCGAAGCTTGTATGTGTGGAAACGGAAGAACTGGCAGGAAAATTAAAGCTTCTGATAAATGATTTGGATGTGAAAATTACATACGGAATGGATGGCCTGATTGAGGCTGCGACTGTGCCGGAAGCGGAAATCGTTGTTACGGCAATTGTGGGAATGCTGGGAATCCGTCCAACCGTTGCGGCAATCAGGGCAGGAAAGAATATTGCACTTGCTAATAAGGAGACTTTGGTTACTGCGGGTCATATTATAATGCCGCTTGCTAAGGAATATAATGTAAGGATACTGCCGGTTGACAGTGAGCATTCTGCCATTTTTCAGTCACTGAACGGAGAAAAGCATTCACAGATTGAAAAAATACTTCTTACGGCATCCGGAGGACCGTTCCGTGGAAGAACCATTGAGGAAATGAAGAATATTCAGGTGGAGGATGCCCTAAAGCATCCTAACTGGGCAATGGGAAGAAAAATTACCATAGATTCGGCGACCATGGTGAATAAGGGACTGGAAGTCATGGAGGCAAGATGGCTTTTTGATGTAAAGCTTTCAGATGTGTGTGTTGTGGTACATCCACAGAGTGTCATTCATTCCATGGTTCAGTTTGTGGACGGTGGAATCATGGCACAGCTTGGCTCGCCGGACAT
>JAQXXN010000003.1 GCA_029226085.1 Thermoflexaceae bacterium | reverse complement strand
GTTTCCGCTACCGGGCCTGCGCCAAAGTCATGTACACGAATCATCTGATAGGTTCTTACCTTAGTTGTATCGGTATTAATCAAACTTGTCGGAAGAGTCAGGCGAATCGTTACCGGACTAATTGTTTCCGTAATCGGTGTTGCCCGTCCTGATACTACTTTGGTTAAGCCAAAGTCAAGATACATTCCTAAGGCTGCCCCACCAAGCTTTGATTCTACTAAAGTTTTATCTGCAGCACTAACAGTCTTTGTAATATCCTGTACCGTTAAGCTGACTGTTCCGCCTGATGCCTGTTCTTGAGGTGTAAGCACCTTATCTGCCAGTTTTGCATCCTCTGCCAGGTTGGCTTTTAATGCATTTGAAGCGGGGTCTGTCGTATTAACGTCTTTTCCCTTTCCCAGTACTAACGCATAGGTTGAAAACTTATTTGTTGCAAAGGAAATGGTTCCGGTTGCTTTATCATAAGTAGCGGCAATCTTCGTATAGGATTTTGTTCCATCTGCCTCGTCATGTTCACGAATGACATAGAAGGTTCCGTCTTTACCTTTTAATTCATCTGACAAATTCAGAGTAACGGTCAAGTTCCCGTCTAAATCGGTCATTTTATCATTCCATGCATCTGCTGCGGTTCCTTTATTTACAAAATTATATAAATCCATATCTAAGTAAAGCTGGATTTCATCTGCACCTGCTTTTTCTTTCATTGGAGTATCCACTGCCGCAATCTGCTCTGCTGTCAAATCTTTGATTTCCAGCTTCAGGTTACCGGAGTCCACAACTTTTTCACCATTTGCAATGCTGCCGTTTGAAACCTGTGTACTTTCCGCATTAATCACATCATCTGTCTTTGTAAATAAAGCACTTAAATGTAAATTTGTGCTTGGCATTATGAATGTAAAGGTGCTAACCTCGGTTCCGGCTGTGATGGTCTCACCATTCAAACTACCTTCCAAAAACTGATAACCATAGTCCGGTTTAATCTCTACTGTTACAAGACTCCCCGGCTCAATCACTACATGCCCCTCGTTTTCGTCCTGTATATTGATTTCTCCAATGCCATTTCTTCCATCCGGGAGCACGGCAGAGATTATCTTAACGCTTCCGTTTGTTACCTTACCATCTTCTCCATATGTATCTCCATATGCCCATGCAACGGTACAAACACTATTGCCTGCGTTGGTCAATTCAATATTGTATGTATCCGCTTCATTTACTGTGTAAGAATACCACCCGTCATTCAGTGTCCCACTTACTATATTTCCATTGATTTTAGCACTAATCGAGTATCCAAATTGTGGTAACACACTAATGACATGAGTTTCTGCCTGTTCAACTGTAACACTGCCATCTGCAACCTCTGTATCATCCACCTTAAGGTTTGTTCCAAATGTATCTAAATATTCTGTTCCTGCTGTAATGTTAACTGTAATTGTTTTTGGGTTTGTTAAAGCCGGTGGATTTTGCCCACCGTCACCATTCATTCCAGCTACAAACTGAATATGTTCAAAGGCATAGCTCGTATTTGAATCAAGCGTAAGTCCATCCGTAGATTCAAGTGCGGTCTTATTCGTACTAAGAGTAGCCTCACCGCCTACTCTAAGTTCCGTCTGACTTGCTAATGTGCCTCCGTTGGCATATACAACTTTTACAGCTGTAGCGTCCACTGTCCCATCCTTTTCCTGTGTATGCCACTCATTTTCAGAATCTTTCCACTGAACTTCACCATAAGTTGAACTGGTATCATCAAAAGTAAATGTAAGGTTTCCGGGTATGATTTCTTGGTCTGCATTTACCTCCGCCTGAAATACCCCCATAATCAGGGAGAACATCATCAGAAAGCTTAGCAGCTTTGCAATTCTTCTTTTGGTTTTTGTTTTCATGTTTTTCCTCTACTCCTTGTTTTATCTATTTTTCCCATCTGGCATAAAGCGTAATCTCCGTTAAAGGCATATCCTTTCCTAACCGGAAGTTCTGCGTTGAACGATGCACCATTTTGGTTGGGTCGTTCAACCACTACATTTATTATTAAATCTTTGTTACATCCCTAAATATAACAATTTATATTTATCACTATTTTTATAGTATAGCATAATATGTGCATTCACATCAACTGTTTTTCCTGATAATCTGGCTCTTATTTGATAACATATAAAAAGCAGAAGCCCGGTAATCACATACCGAGCTTCTACTTTTCTTCTATATTCTATATCCAAATTAATAAATATGCTTACATTTTATTGTTCTTTATATATATTTGTAGATAAATACTTAAAAGCATTATCCGCACAAATTGCAACAATATTCTTTCCCTTTGCTTCTGGTCTTTTTGCTATCTGCGTCGCAACATTTACAGCCGCTGAAGCTGATTGTCCAAGAAAAATACCATCCGACTTAACAAGTTCCCGTCCTGTTTCATATGCTAAATCAGCATTCACATCAATACATTCGTCATATACAAAATCATATTCTTCAAAATATCTGATTTTTCTTTCTTCCGGCACACCATCAAAGGTAAGCACACCATCTAAAGTATTTCTTTCCGGATATCTTGAATCCTTTAATGACTCTTTGTCAGGCTGCGCGCCGATAATCTTAATATTAGGATTCTTTTCTTTTAGATACTTTCCTATACCGATAATTGATCCACCTGTACCAACGAGAGCTACCAGGTAATCAACCTTGCCACCTGTCGCTTCCCAAATTTCCGGACCAGTTGTAGCAATATGCGCATTTGGATTTTCGGGATTACGTCCCTGATTAATGTAATAATATCCATGTTCATCTGCATACTTTTGAATAAGTTCATAAAAAGCGTCGAATTCAAGACCTCTTTCAGCAACCAACTCTAAAACACCTGGAATATCTTTAAATTCCAAGAAAATTGCGCCATATGCCTTTAATATTTGTGTTCTTTCTGCAGATACACCCGGCTGAAGAACAACTGCAAATTTATAACCAAGTGCATTTGCATAAGCAGCAAGTGCAATTCCTGTATTACCGCTACTAAAATCTATAATAGTATCTCCCGGTTTAATCTCGCCTCTATCCTCAGCCTCCTTAATCATTCTGTATGCTGCTCTATCCTTTACTGAACCAGATGGATTAAAATATTCCAATTTTGCAAGCACCTTAGCCTCTAAGCCATTTGCCTTCTCATAATTTGTTAATTCTACAAGTGGTGTTTCACCAACGAGCTCTGCTATTGATTTATATACTTTTCTCTCTGCCATAATAAGATTCCTCCCTGATTATTCAAAGTGATTATACTCTATTGTTTCAATTAATTTCTGTTCCTTCTCTACCGCTGCAAGTGATAACAAGCTCCACGCATTACCTGCGCTTCCAACATAAAGTCCTGTATAGCTATGTACGTTCTGTGGTATTGTTCTCCACCAGTTTCCATACCAGCGCCTTGCTTTTTTCTGCTTATAAATGTCATTTTCATCATCATTTACAAATGACTGCCCTATTATAAATCTTGCTGTTCTTTTTGCATATTGAAGGAATTCGTCTTCTTTCGTTAACTTATATACTTCTACGAAATGTTCTAATATACCAGGTGTCCCACAGCACAATGCCTGACTTGGCCAATAGCCTCTCGAAAAGTTTTCCGGCGCTCCTGCCTTTATAATTCCACGAGCTAATCTCTTAACCCATTCAAGGTATTCATTTTCTCTTGTTATTCTATACAAGGAATCAAACAAAATTGCTGTTCCAGCTGGTCCATGACACCAACTTAAATAATAAAATTCAGTAGATGGTCCCCGCTCTAAGCTATCCAGATAAGGAACTAAAACTGCGTCGTCATCTCCAACTGCAATTCCCTCAATATATTTGGCTGCATCTATTGCTGCCTCAAGATATCTTTCATCTTTTGTAGCGTTATATAAAATAGTAAATAACCAGCCGATTCCCGATGTTCCGTGAGCCATATTTACCCAAAATACATCCTTAGGAAAATCTATAATTGTAAGGTCCACTACGTTCCAATATTTACCGCCATTTGGTGCAGATGCTGCCTTCGTTAGAAGATAGTTTCCAATTCCCTTTGCAGCATCCAGATATTTTTCATCCTTCGTAATCTTCCAAACAGATATTAGATATGTAATAAATCCTCCATCTCCGCACAAGTCATTTTGTTCACTCCAGTAGATTCCATCCTCTGTTTTTTTTGCTGTAGCTAACAAATCATCCGCAACTTTTATTGCATAGTTTTTATATTTTTCTTCCTTCGTCAACTCGTATAACTTCAAATGTAAATATGCATGCCCCGTTGGTCCGTTATAATATCCTATTTTCCAGCCCGGCATATTTTTAACATGCACAAGCTTATCTGCCTCTTTATTGTCATTTAGTGTTCTCTCATAAAAGTCAATACCCTCATCTGTTGCAATAATATGCTCTGCAGCTTTTCGAGCTGATTCTAAATATTCTGCCTTTCCTGTAACCTGATACAGTCTTAGGTAAAACAATCCAACGCCTGCCGAACCTCCGTATAACGCTTTTTCTGTAAGCATAGGATAATCCGAAAAATCTTCATCTGAATCTGGACTTTGTTCCCATCTTATTCCGCTTGTAGTCTGTATCTTCGTAGCATCAATCCATTTTGCCGTCTCCTCTGCAAACTCTACATAGTTATCAGCATTATATATCTTAAACAAATAATTTCTTGCCATTTCTGCCTCCATCATTTCCTACTGAGTTAGTATGTTTTGTATATATACATATATGATAATACCATTTCATATTTGTGTAGTCTAATTCCGGTATTCTATAATAGGTTATAGAAAAAAACTATACGAGGGTATTCTCCAAAGTTATGATAACTTTGGTGACACCCTCGCTTTTTGTTTGATAGGAAATTGCGGTGCAATTATATCAGCGATACCGGATTGCCTGGATTATTCCCCATATATCTGCAATGACTCCGCCTATCGTAATGGCAATTACCACAATATAGGCAATTACTTTAATTACCATATTAGGTCCCGCTGTGATTCCCCAGCTGGAAAAGAAAACTGCCGCAATAAAGGCTATGGTACCGACCAAGTAATTTCCTGACATTTTACAGCAGTACCACCAGGCAGAAATAACGCTGTATATAAATACGGCCATCAAAATTCTCACAGCGATTTCCTGGTTCTGACCAGTTCCGAATGCTACTGCAATACTAATCAGAAGCTTAATGATAAATCCTCCCCAGTTAAACATATGTAATCCTCCATTTGTTAAAAATACCCTCCCATTTGTGTTGAACGATGCACCATTTTGGGTGGGTCATTCAGCCACTATATTTAGCATTAATCTTCGTTACACGCCTAAATATAGAAAAATATCTAGTTTTAAGCCACATTATAGCATAATATGACTGTTTATGCCAATGACTTTTACTTAATAATCACACTCTCCCGATACCATATAAATATTATTATATTGCTTTTCTGTTTTGCACTATCCGCATAGAGACCTCCGGTGCAATTCGTATATAACCATCTCTATGTAAATATTTTCTAAGCCTTGTATACTCTGTTTTTTTAATGAATTCACAATACCATTCTCCGCTTATATGAATTAACAAACTTTACCCTTCTCCGAAATTTGTTTTGCTCTGACTGCCTTCCCGCTAATGAGATATTTGGATTCGGGCATTACCCTTGCCTCTCTACGGACATTGCACACAAGAATGACTATATCTGTTTATCCGGAACTAATAGCAACTTATCTATTACCGGATGAATCATACTTGTTTCTATTATTACATTTATGGCACATAGCTTCTTTCCTGCGTCCTTACTAGAAGCACCACAATGATATGCTTGTTCTGTAGGCAAGCCATAATCCAAAACAATCAATCTGTCATGACAATCTGCGTTCGGTTTAATTCTGAGTGGTGGATATTCTTGTATAAAATCGTTTACTACCGCCGTTGTCAAAAAACCTCTTTTTCCATGACCATTTTCTGTAAACAAAACAACTTCCACACCGGCTTGCTTCTGCGATAAAAGCTGTAAAGTCTTTGTATTTACATAATCATCCACTACATAAATGCTCTTTTTTGCATGCTGATATATATCTATGTATGCTGCATCAGCTTCGAACTTTTATATCTTGTTCTGTTTTCTTCTGTCTATCAGCCATATTTGACATTTGTACAGAAATTTCTGATACTCTCGCACTTACAAGATGCATCTCTGACTGTGTAACAAACTGCTGATTTTGTTTTATATAGTGACGCATCTCACGAAACGCACGCATAATGAAAATACTTTGCTGTTCTTCAAGCTCACCTCTGAGAACGGTAGCAAGCATATAAATACCTTGCTCCGTGAATGCATATGGAAGTTTTCTTTTTCCGCCCCAACTTGAAGTCGCAAATTGCGACTTCAAGTTTCCATTTTCATTCAAAGTCGTAATTTGTGACTTTAAAAAATCTTCCGAAATCTCATCCTTTGTCAGTTGAAACATAAAATCTTCCGGCAACCTTGCGATATTACGTTTTACCTGCTCATTCAGACGCTTCACTTCATATCCATAAATCTCAGCCAAATCATAATCAAGCATAACCTGCTGTCCTCTTATAATATATACTCGATTACATATATTATGTGCAGCAGCGTTCAAATTTCTTATTAAAAGCTTCCCTCCTTCCTTAGTCGCTTCTGCATCTCATCAAAAATAATTCCGATTATTTTTTTCTTGATGATATAGCCTCGCTACAGAAAAGGCAATATTTTCGATTCAAAAAAATTTCACTTACATATTTTCGAACTTTCTTTCACTTATCACTTCGTAAACCTTATTCACTTCTACATTCAGCTTTCTCATATATGCCACTAGCAGTTCTTTATCCGTCTCTGAATATAAACCGGAATTATTATTATATACAATCTGTTTAATATTCGTCCCAATATGATTTACTTCATTGATAAGTTCCCTCAATAAAATCCTCATCTCCGGGTAATTTACTGCAAAATGCTTTTACTAATTTATTTCCTCGTATTTAAAACCTTTATCACCATCAATATTTTCTTTATGGCTTACCCGGTTCCAGAATATATCTTCTGCAATTCCCTCCGGATATGCTTTGCATATGTATTTTCCTTCTTTATCTTTGCCTATAAAATTTTTGCAATCCAAACACTGTGAAAACACAACCATTACTTTTTCCTCACTAAAACATACTTATTTAATAGTTTCATTACATTTTCAGGTAATTGTTCTCCCTACTATGTTGAAGTTGAATGATACACCATTTGGGGCGGGTCGTTCAAGTAAAAATACCACTCGTATTTTATTCCTTACGAGTGGTATTTTTATCATACATTTTCTCACAATATAACTCAAAACTTTTTACTGCTCCAGGTGGTGCATCGGGAGTTAAGACAACATTTCCATTTTTGTCATAATCCCACCATGAATCATTTTCATTCCACATAAAAATCTCTTTATTGGCTGTCATCATGTCTATGTACCTCCTTCTTTAATCAGCTTAACACATTCTTTCATGAATTTCAATGAGAACTCTCCCGGCTTTTTTGAATTATATACATCTGTAAATACTTCCGAAATAATCTCACTTTCGTCCTTAAATTTTGAAGAGTATTCAGATAGATTTTTCTCCAAATATTTCATTGCCTCTTTTCTTCCCAATCCAGTAATCTTTATACACCCCAATATCCCCTCATTGAAGAATAGGGATATTTACATTCTTTATAAAAAGGATATTTTTCTTTCATATCTTCTTCCTGTTCAACTGAAAACACAATACCTTTTTCCTTCATAAGATTTGTCACAATGTTGAGTTCTGAATGTTCTACTTCAATAACATCCCCTTCACTTAGTTTTTTACGCATCGCATGCGAATTCAACCGAAGAAGTTTCCCCAGATTAATAACAGCTTCATTATCTGGTAATTGCGTATGCGGCTCTATCACAATCTTAATTTTTTGTTGGAATGTTGCATCTAATTCACAAGGGGTATTTAAGTCTACTCCTACTATTGCACCACAATTAGAACACTCCATATTAAAGGTTCCAAACGAATTCTGCTTCCAGCGCAAAGTGACCTGACCACACTTTCGACAAGTATCTGCTTCTATGTTACCGCATCGTATTAAATATGCTAAACAATCTTTACATCCATTTATCATTCAATCAACTCCTTCAACAAAGGATGACTATTCATACAATTTATTGTACCATAGATTGCTTATTTCGAAAATTCCTTTTCTCTTTGTCTGTTTTTCATTGTCCCAACAAAATAATATATCCGTTCCAACTAATTCTCAACCAGTTTCTCACTTTTTATATAAAGAATTAGATTTCACATAATGATTTATCATAAACCTTTTAAAACTGCATATACTGTTATTGCAGATTTAGCCAAAATACTGCTTGCATTTGGCAGATAATAATGGTATCATATCTGTTAGTGATCAGGTTGCAGAAACTTGCGATGCCTGCGACCGGAAGGAAGACCTGCGGGTCTTCCTTTTTTTGTACAAAATATATGGAGAGAAATATGCCAAAGAAAGCAATCAAACCTTTTATTACATACTCTGATCAGTTAAATGTTCTGACTCTGAAAAAACAACTTAATATTTCTGATTTGTCATATGCTGAGGGAAAGCTGCATGATATTGGCTACTACTCCTTAATCGATGGATACAAAGATATATTCTACAATCCAATGACAAGAACATATGAGGAAGGCACAAATTTTACGGATATTGTTGCATTATATGAATTTGAT
>JAQXXN010000002.1 GCA_029226085.1 Thermoflexaceae bacterium | reverse complement strand
TAGAGTAGCTACAATTGAGCAGGTAAAAGAATACATTACCCGTTTCGGTGGTACAATCACTAACGTAGATGAATGGGGTAAGAAGAAGTTAGCTTACGACATTCAGAAAATGAAAGAAGGCTTCTACTACTTTATTAAGTTTGAATCTGATGCAAACTGCCCTAACGAACTTGAAAAGAGCGTTCGTATCATGGAAAATGTTATCAGATACTTAATTGTTAAAGAAGAAGCTTAATGATACATTTTACGAAACTTTGCTTACAAGGACTCTTTAATCAAGAAAAGAGGTAGAGATTATGAACAAAGTTATTTTAATGGGAAGATTAACCAGAGATCCGGAAATTCGTTATTCACAGGGCGAACGATCAATGGCAATCGCAAGATTTACATTAGCTGTGGACAGAAGACGTCGTAACAGTGATAATGGAAACAACGATCAGACAGCAGATTTTATTACCTGCGTAGCTTTTGACAGACAGGCAGAATTTGCTGAAAAATATTTACACCAGGGAACCAAGATGCTGGTAACAGGCAGAATCCAGACAGGAAGCTATACCAACAAGGATGGTCAGAGAGTGTATACAACAGAAGTAATGGTAGAAGAACTTGAATTTGCTGAAAGCAAGGCGTCAAGCGAGAATAGTAATTATTCTTCACCAAGCAGACCAATGCCAAGCGCAGCTGCAGGGGATGGATTTATGAATATTCCGGATGGCGTGGAAGACGAAGGTTTACCATTTAACTAAATCTATCAAGGAGGTAGTTATCATGTCAAATCCAGCACAGAAGGCTGAAAAGATGGATGGCGCAATGAAGAGAAGACCAATCCGCAGAAGAAAGAAAGTTTGTGTATTCTGTAGCGATAGCAGCAATGTTATTGATTACAAGGATGTTAATAAATTAAAGAGATATGTATCTGAGAGAGGTAAGATTCTTCCTAGAAGAATTACAGGAAACTGTGCAAAGCATCAGAGAGCACTTACCGTTGCAATCAAGAGAGCACGTCACATTTCCCTTCTTCCATATACATTGGATTAATTTAGGACGTAAGAGGATGTCGGAGAACCGGCATCCTTTTTTTCTTGATGAAAAAAGAAATTCGGTTATGATGATAAGAAGGAGATGAAGGTATTTGAAGAGGATATAACATAAAGGAGTGGGAATATATGGTAAAAGTGAAAAAGATAGCAGGATTTATAGGAATTATTGCTGTTATTTTTGTGTCAGGATTCATCTTATGGAAAGTGAGTAATAAAGAAAAAGGTATAATACTTTATAAAGATGCGTTTTGTAACGATGTGTATCTGTCGGCAGTGCAGAAAGATGTTTCCATTCATGCCGTATTTAATGGAAATGGAGTCTATTTATGTCTGCCATCCTTTTTTGAGGCAGAGGTTATGTATATTGACGATACTATTGAGAGCATATGCATTGATGGCGAAAAGATTGGAAATAAATGGAAGTTCCAATACAATCATATTTACTGGTGTCAGGTAACAAGTGGCGGAAATACAGCGGAGTTTCCTTTCTGCATTGTAAAGTCAGAGAACATGGATACCATGTTCATAGATACAAAGAGCGGTTCCATGGATTATGTATGGGAAGATAAAGGAAATGAAGAAGCAGGAACACTGGTGGTATATAATGCTGATGGAGCTATTGTCAGCAGCGGGGAACTGGAATATATTCGTGGAAGAGGCAATACAACGTGGTATGACAGTTTAAAGAGACCATATAATATTAAATTTGCGAAGAAAACAGCACTCATGGGAATGGGGGAGGCAAAAAAATGGACATTGCTGGCTAATGCTTTTGAGAGTTCGAAGCTTGCCAATGTCATGGCACAAGATATGGCAAAGGATTTTGGCATGTCTACATGGCTTGATAGTAAATGGGTAGATTTGTATCTGAATGGCAGTTATGTGGGAAATTATCTGGTCTGTGAAAGCATTGACATTGATGAAGTTGATGAAAATGCATATAATTTGCAGGATGAGACGGAACTGTTGAATCCGGGACTTAAGGAACTGGAAAGGGCAGGCCTGGAACAGTTAAAGGGTGTTATGGTTTCAAAAAATCCGGAGAATATCAGCGGAACATATATTGTGGAACGAGATGTGGCAAATTACTATAGCACGGAAGTGAGTGGTTTTCAATCAGAAGATGGAAATTATTTTACCATTAAAGAGCCGAAATATGCGTCTGTGGAGCAGGCAGAGTATATCAGTGGCGTTGTACAGAATGTGGAAAATCTTATGAGAACTAAGGATAGTACACTGTTTGATTATGTGGATATTCATTCACTGGCGGTACAGTATTTTGTGGATACTTTCATGGGAAACTGCGATATGGGTGTTACCAGTGTTTACTTTTATAAGAAAACAGGTGATGATAAATTGTATGCAGGACCGGTATGGGACTATGACAGGGTATTTGGAATTTTTGACCATTCCTTTTTTCCGTATGATAAGGAAATGTCTGAAATGCGTCAGGAAGAAATGCTTACATGGATTTCTTATCTCATGGAGAATGAAGAATTTATCACATATTGCAGGGAATTCTATATAGATACGGTAAGACCATATATTCTTCACATGTTGAAAAAAGGTGTGGATGATTATGCAGAACAGATTCAGGATTCTTATGACATGGACAGTGCTATCTGGACGGGAAATAGTAAATTCTATAAAACATTGGATGCTAATGTGCGGTATATTAAGTTTTATCTGGCTGAGAGAATGAAGCTCATGGATGAAAAATTCGGTGTTACCGGTGAAACGGTTGAATTTACCGGAAATGGAGTTATTCATGCCGTAACGGTTCGCAATGGTGAAGAAGATAAAACATATGGTGTAATGGACGGGGAATGCTTTACGGAGCTGGAAGAGATAGATACAATCCGGTATTACTGGTGGATAGAAGAAGAATCAGGATTCAAATTTGATGAGAGAATGCCAATTCTGGAGGATATTGTGATTACCGGATATGAGAAGCCGTGAGGGCATTTAAATTTTACATCTTCTTTTCTTTGTGATATAATAGAAGAGATATGTGAAAGGAGTATGTCATGGGATTTACGAAAAAACCAGATTTTAAATTATCCGGTCAGTTAAAGTCTTATCTTACCTGGCCTGTATATATTGGAATGCTGTTTCTGGTGATGACAATACCAATGTATGTCATAAGTATTAAAGCAGGTCTGTTAATGACAGTTTTTGACGTGATATACTTTGTGATTGCCATGTTGCTTTTTATGTATAAGCATAATGACATCATGGCTTCCATGATTGATTTTGCAGCAAATTATTCTCAGGTACAAAAAGGATTGTTAAAAGAATTATCCGTTCCGTACGGACTGATTGATGATAACGGAAGAATTATCTGGATTAATTACCGCATGAAAGAAATCCTTGGTAAAGAAAAAGAACAGAAAAAGTCCATCATGGCGATTTTTGAATCCATTCGTAAGGAAAATCTTCCGGATGAAGAGGAAATCAAGGAGATTTATTTATCTTTTAATGAGCGGGATTACCGGATAGAATTAAAAAGGGTAAGTCTTGAGGATATTTCCGGCGGACTGGATCTGCTGGATGAAGAAAATAGCAGTGGAATCATTGCAATGTACATGTTTGATACCACAGAACTGAATGATATGGCAAGAACCCTTGCAGAACAGCAGATGGTATCCGCATTGATTTATATTGATAATTATGATGAAATTGTTGACAGCTCCGATGAAGGTAATCTTGTTGTAACGCCGGGACTGGTGGAGAGTAAGATTAATAAATATATTTGTTCACGTGGCGGTATTGTAAAGAAGCTGGAAAAAGATAAATATATTGCATTATTTACCTATAAGGCGCTGGACAGCATGAAGAGTGATAAATTTAGCCTCCTGGGTGACATTAAAAAGGTTGAGGTAGGTGAGGATAAGGCATTTACCATCAGCATTGGAATTGGCACTAAGACCAATGATGAGTATCTTAAAAGCTTTGAACTTGCCAAGTCTGCAATGGATCTTGCATTAGGACGGGGCGGTGACCAGGTTGTCGTAAAAGATAACGATAAGGTTATTTATTTTGGCGGCAAGAGTCAGCAGATGGAAAAGAACACCAGAGTCAAAGCAAGAATTAAGGCACATGCCCTTCGGGAAATCCTGAATAACAAGGAAAAAGTCTTTATTATGGGACACAAACTGGGCGACATGGATTCACTAGGTGCATCCGTGGGTATCTTCAGGGCGGTTACGCATCTTGGGAAGAAAGCATATATCGTAATTAATGATATTACAACATCGGTAAAGCCCGTTATGGACAGGTTAATGACATTACAGGAGTATGAAGGTGTGTTCATTAATGGCAGTACGGCAGAGGGAATGGTAGACAGTTCATCTGTTGTTGTTACGGTGGATGTGAATAAGCCAAGTTATACCGAATGTGAGAACCTGTTGAATCTGTGCAGGACACTGGTTGTCATTGACCATCACAGGCAGTCGGATGAGACCATTGAGGGAGCAATTCTTTCCTATGTGGAGCCAAATGCATCCTCAGCAAGCGAAATGGTGGCAGAACTGCTTCAGTATATTGATAATGGCGTGAAGCTTAAGGCAGCAGAAGCGGAAGCAATGTATGCAGGTGTAATTATTGATACCAATAATTTTAATAATAAAGCAGGCGTAAGAACCTTTGAGGCATCGGCATTCCTTCGACGTAACGGCGCAGATATAGTGCGTGTACGTAAATTCTTAAGGAGCGATATGGAAGAATATAAGGCGAAGGCGGCAACCATTAGTAACATGGAAGTATATAAGGGATGTTTTGCCTTTGCAGTATCACCATCGGAGGGACTTGCCAGTCCGACAATCGTGGCGGCACAGGCTGCCAACGAAATGCTGGATATAAATGGAATTAAAGCATCTTTTGTATTTACGGATTATGCAGGCAAAATTTATATCAGTGCCAGATCCATTGATGAAGTAAATGTACAGGTTATTATGGAGAAGCTGGGCGGAGGCGGCCATATGAGCATTTCCGGCGCACAGCTTAAGGATACAACGGTGGAAGAGGCTGTTGAGATAGTGAAGAAAACCCTGGATACCATGATTGAGGAAGGAGACTTGTAAATGGAAGTTATTTTACTGGAAGATGTCAAATCACTTGGGAAAAAAGGTCAGATAGTTAAGGTTAATGAAGGATATGCACGTAATTTCATACTTCCAAAGAAGCTGGGGATTGAAGCCAATAATAAGAATCTGAATGATTTAAAGCTGCAGAAGGCCAATGAAGAAAGAATTGCCAAGGAGCAGCTGGAAGCGGCAAAAGAACTTGCAGCGAAAATAGAGGAAATGACTGTGAAAGTACAGATTAAGACTGGAGAAGGCGGAAGAACATTTGGTTCCATATCCAGCAAGGAAATTGCGGAAGAAGCAAAAAAACAGCTGAAACTGGAACTGGATAAGAAAAAAATCGTTCTTGATGAACCGATTAAAACTCCGGGTACGCATATCGTAACCATAAGACTGCACCGTGATGTGCATGCGAAGCTTAAAGTAGTTGTAAATGAGATATAGGTAGAATTATGGATGAAGAAATCATAAAGAGTGCACCCAATAACATAGAAGCAGAGAAATCGGTAATCGGCTCCATGATACTGGATATTGATGCAATTACCGTAGCATCGGAAATGCTTACGGCAGATGATTTTTATTATAACCAGTACGGAGTCATGTTCGAGGCAATGATTGAACTGGTGAATGAAGGAAATCCGGTGGATGTTGTTACCTTGCAGGAAAAATTAAGTGAAAAGGGTGTTCCTGAGGCAGTAGGCGGACTGAACGTAATAAAGGATATCGTCATGTCGGTACCTACGTCAGCCAATATCAGGCATTATGCGGAAATTGTCAGGGATAAGGCAGTATTGAGAAGGATTATTGCCGCAAATGACGAGATCAGTAAATCCTGTTATCTGGCAAAGGATAGTGTGGACGATATTCTGGCAGAGACGGAGAAGAAAATTTTTAATCTGGTACAGCGCGGAGGTTCCAGTGAATATGTGCCGATTAAATCTGTTGCATTGGACGCATTGAAGGGAATCTCAAAAGCATACCAAAATAAAGGCAACATCACAGGAATTCCAACGGGATTTACAGATTTGGATTATAAGTTATCCGGGTTACAGCCATCGGATTTGATACTGATTGCGGCACGTCCTTCCATGGGTAAGACTGCCTTTGTACTGAATATAGCACAGCATGTTGCAGTGGCAAAGCATATCACCACTGCGATTTTCAGCCTGGAAATGAGTAAGGTACAGCTTGTAAACCGTCTTTTGTCCCTGGAGTCGGGTGTGGAAGCACAGAATATCAGGTCAGGTGATATTTCCGATAATGAATGGGGAAAGCTGGTAGAAGGGGCGGAAGTGATTGGACGTTCTTCCCTTATCATAGATGATACACCGGGAATTTCCATAGGAGAGCTGCGCTCGAAATGTAGAAAATACAAATTAGAACAAAATCTTGGACTGATTATTATCGATTACCTTCAGCTGATGAGTGGAAACGGTAAGACAGATTCAAGACAGCAGGAAATATCCGATATTTCCAGGGCATTAAAATCTCTTGCCAGAGAATTAAATGTTCCGGTAATTGCATTGTCACAGTTAAGTCGTGCGGTAGAAAAAAGAGATGACAAACGTCCTATCATGTCGGACTTACGAGAATCAGGTGCCATAGAGCAGGATGCGGATGTTGTAATGTTTATTTACAGGGAAGATTATTATAATCGTGACCTGGAAGCTGAAAAGCGGGATATTTCAGAAATCATCATTGCAAAGCAGAGAAACGGCCCAATCGGAACTGTGCGTCTTGCATGGATTCCCAAATATACAAAGTTTGGTAATCTTGAGCGTAGGAGAGCCGAACGGGAAATTGATTAGCAATATCAATTGAGAGAAATAAAAGCAGGATTTTCATCGTGAAAATCCTGCTTTTCATATTATGCAATATAAATTAATTCTGTGGTGCTCCAACAGGGCATGTAGCAGCACAAGAGCCGCATTCTATGCACTTTTCAGGATCAATCACCATCTTGCCATCTTTTTCGGAAATTGCCTCTACCGGACATGCTGCAGCACAGGCACCACAGTTAATACATTCATCACTAATTACGTATGCCATAATATAAATCCTCCTAAATAAAGTAATAAAAATTGATACATATTTATCAATCCATATATACATTATATTCTAAAGTGAAGGCGAATACAACCTTTTATTTCATTATTCATTTGTATTTTTGCGAACCTCTTTCATGGCTTCAAGAATAATATTCCTTGCCTTGATGGCATCGGACTTGTCAAGAGGAGGAACTCCTTTTAGCGGATAGTCAATACCAAGCTGCTGATATTTTACTTCGCCCATGGTATGATATGGGAGCACATCCAGTGCAGTTACATTTTTAAGTGTACCGATAAACAATCCCAGACGGTGCAGATATTCTTCGTTAAAGGTATATCCCGGAACCACCACATGACGAATCCAGACTTCGATGTTTTTCTCCTCCAGGAGCTTTGCAAATGCCAGAATACCGTCATTTGGCTGAGAACATAATATCTTATGCTGCTCGGGGTCAATGTGCTTAATATCCAGCATGACAAGGTCGGTAACCTTAAGAACCTCGTCCAGTTTCTCGTTATAAGCGGTATTGCCTGGTTTATATGCGATTCCGGATGTATCAATACAGGTATGAACGCCCATGGCTTTTGCCTTGGTAAATAGCTCAAGCAGAAAATCAATCTGCATAAGCGGTTCGCCTCCGGTTACGGTAATACCCCCGGTAGTATAAAATTCAGAATTATTTTTATACTGCGTGAGCAGTTCGTCACATGTCATTTCCTTGCCGCCATTCATTGGCCATGTGTCCGGATTATGGCAATAAAGACATCTCATGGGACAACCCTGCACAAAGATTACAAATCTTACGCCAGGACCGTCAACGGTTCCACAAGTCTCAATGGAATGAATACGTCCATTCATGATTATTACCTCTCAATCTGATGATTATCAGGTATAAGCCTGATTGAAAAATAACCCCAAGGAACATTATTTAAAGATTGCCCTTGGGGTTATGATAATTGTATGGTTATTTTATCCGAAAATTACATTGCCTGATGGAATGTACGGGAAATAACATCATTCTGCTGTTCCTTTGTTAACTTAATGAAGTTTACAGCGTAACCGGAAACTCTGATTGTTAACTGAGGATACTTCTCAGGATGCTCCTGGGCATCTAATAATGTATCTCTGTTTAATACGTTAACATTAAGGTGATGTCCGCCTTTAACAGCGTAACCATCTAACATGGAAACTAAGTTATCAACCTGATTTGCACTTATTTCTGCCATTTTATCATTACCTCCATAAAATATAATAATTAAACTGTTTTACTCAAACTACTAAAAATAATTTTACTCGTCGATACCGACATGAAGGGTAGGAACCATACATGCCATATTTTTGTTACAGCAGTTGCTGTTTGTGGTTTCGACAGTTTTGCTGTCTGCGTCTTTTCCGTTAACGTCAACATTCATATGACCGCCGCCGTTAGCGGTAAAGTTATCAAGCATATTTACAATGTCATCGATTTTCTTGTCTTCCATAATATATATGCTCCTATTCATCACAAAGATATTATTCTCTTTGGTGAAAATTACTTATTAAGGACGTCGCTTAAGTCACCTACTACTAAATCATCCTTACCAAGGGCGTTAGGAATGATTGTGAAGGTATTGGAGATACCATCCTGTGCTTCATTAAATGGAAGCTTAGCAACAGATGAAAGGGAAGCGATGGCACCATTCTTGTCACGTCCATGCATTGGGTTAGCACCTGGAGCAAATGGCTGTCCAGCAATTCTACCATCTGGAGTAGAACCTGTATTCTTACCATAAGTTACGTTAGATGTAATTGTTAAGATAGATGTTGTTGGAACACCTTCTCTGTATGTGTGATGCTTTCTGATCATTGCCATGAACTTCTTAACGATTTCAACTGCAATCTCATCAACTCTGTCATCATTGTTACCATACTTAGGGAAGTCGCCTTCAACTTCGAATCCTGTAATTACATCCTTGGCAACACCAATAACCTTGATTTCAGACTTAGCCGTCTGTGGGTTCTTAATCTTCTTTGTAATTTCTACATCAGATCTCTTAACCTTAACCTTAGCATACTTAATAGCAGATAAGGAGTCAGCTACTACGGAAAGACCAGCGATACCTGTTGCAAAGTATCTCTTAACGTCTCTGTCATGAAGAGCCATCTGTGATCTCTCATAGCAGTACTTGTCATGCATGTAGTGAATTACATTAAGAGTATTAACGTAAGCACCTGCAAGCCATTCCATCATGTCTGTGTACTTAGCCATTACATCATCATAGTCAAGGTAGTCACCTACAACCGGTCTGTACTTAGGACCAACCTGTACACCTGTACACTCATCAACACCACCGTTGATAGCGT
>JAQXXN010000001.1 GCA_029226085.1 Thermoflexaceae bacterium | reverse complement strand
TGAGAATATTGTGGATGAGGAGAAGGGCGTTTACAATGAAGACGGTTCTCTTAACCTGAATCCGAATTCCCTTACAGTATTAAAATCCTGTTATGTGGAACCAAGCTTTGAAGATGCTGTTCCTGGCGACAGCTTCCAGTTTGTGAGAAATGGATTTTTCTGTATTGATACCAAGGATTCCACGAAGGAACATCTGGTATTTAACAGAATCGTATCACTAAAGAGTTCGTTTAAAATTAATTAAGCAGAATTCTTTTCCGATTAACATATTTGACTTACTTATTATGAACAATGGGAGGAAAGATGGATAATTTACTTGCAGGTTTAGACAAGCTGGGATTGAATCCAAATGATTTTAGCAGTATTTACGAAAATGAGGAAGAACTTAAAAAAGAAGAAGTAAAAGAGGAAGAAAATTCCGGGGCACCGGTGGTAAACGAAGAAGAATATGTCTTTGAAAAGACCATATGCTGTCCGGTCTGTGGCAGGGAATTTAAGACCAAGGCAGTCCGTACCGGAAAGGCAAAGCTTGTGGGTACGGATACGGATTTAAAACCTGTCTATGCCGGATTTGAACCTCTTAAGTATGATGTCATCGTATGTCTTCATTGCGGCTATGCGGCAACGAGTAAGGCTTTCGGTCATATCACGCCGGGACAGGTAAAACTGATTCGGGAGAACATTTCCGCAGGCTTTAGAGGAATGACTAATTCCACCGGAATATATACATTTCAGGATGCCATAGACAGACATAAGCTTGCTCTTGCCAATGTTATTGCCATGAAGGGAAAAAGCAGCGAAAGAGCGTATATCTGCCTTAAGATGGCATGGCTGTACCGGAGCATGCTTTCCGGACTTCCGGAAGATGATAAGCTGGCAAAGCTGCGGCAGGAATGTATAGACGGAGAAAATACCTGTTTAAAATCAGCCTATGAGGGATTTAAGTTTAGCTATTCCAAGGAAGTTCCTCCGATTTGCGGTATGGATATTAATACACTGACGTATCTTCTGGCAGAACTGGCAAGAAGATGTGGGGATTATGAAAACAGCAAAAGATATGTAGCGACAATATTTAACTCCAGAAATGTGAATTCCAGACTGAAGGAAAGAGCAAGGGAGTTAAAGGAAGTATTATTGAACCAGGAAAAGAGTAAAGGGAAATAATGAAAATATGGAACTCTAGGGTTACAAAGAATAAAATTGTATTTACCGGTATCTGGGCTGTATGTATTAATTTGATTGTAGAGTGCTTAAGTCGGCGTGGACTTATTAAAGGTGTTGTGCATATGGTCACGGCACCTTATATTTTTGTGCTGAATACCCTGATTGTGGCGCTTACTTTAAGTGCTGCATGGCTGTTTCGCAGAAGACGGTTTGCATTTGGCTTCATAAGCTTTTTGTGGATTCTTGCAGGAATTGTGGATTTTATACTGCTTTTTTTCCGGAAGACGCCTTTTACCGCCAATGATTTCATGCTGATTAGTGATGCGATTAAGATTCTGCATTCCTATATAAACCTGTTTGGGATTATTCTGATGATTGCAGGATTTGTTGCTGCAGTTGTAGGGATTTTCTATTACTGGAGAAAGAGCACGGTATCGCCCGAAAAAATCAATTATGTGAAGACGGCAGGAAGCATCGGGATTTTGTGGTGTGTTTTGTACGGTGTGTTGTGGATTGGATTTAAGACCCAGATGCTGGAACCGCATTTCGGAAATATTACTACGGCATTTCAGGATTATGGATTTGCTTACTGTTTTACGAACAGTATTTTTGATAACGGAATTGATGAGCCGGATGATTATGAAGCGGAGAACTTTCAGGATATTCATGAAGCGGTAACCGAACCACAGACGGTGGAGGAAGAGGTTTCGAAAGAGGTTATCTATCCGAACATCATATTCCTTCAGCTGGAATCGTTCATGAATCCGCAGCTTGTAAAGGATGCAGAATATTCGGAGAATCCGGTGCCGAATTTTACACGTCTTTATGAAAAATATCCATCCGGGTATCTTTATGTCCCTTCCTTTGGTGCAGGTACTGCAAATACGGAGTTTGAAGTGATTACAGGAATGAATCTGGACGATTTTGGAACGGGTGAGTATCCATACAAAACTGTGCTTAAGAATCAGGCATGTGAAACCATCTGTTACAATCTGCAGGCAGAGGGGTATACCTCCCATGGACTTCATAATAATGACGGTTCCTTTTATAACCGTTATCATGTGTTTGCCAATCTGGGATTTAATACCTTTACATCCATAGAATACATGGATGAATGTAAAACAAATCCGACAGGTTGGGCAAAGGATGAGGAACTGACAAAGTATATCACAAAAATTCTGGATTCTACCGAAAAGCAGGATTTTATCTATGCAATCTCCGTACAGGGACATGGGGATTATCCAAAGTCCGAAGAAGAATTGGAAGAATTCACCAAGGATAATCCGATGAAATATGATATTAAGGTGGAAAATTTCCTTAATGAAGATGAACGGACAGGTTTTGAGTATTATCTGGATCAGATTAAGGAAATGGATGACTTTCTCGGAGAATTAATTCTGGAACTGTCAAGGCGGAAAGAAAGGATGATTCTTGTATTTTATGGGGATCATCTGCCGGGTTTTTCCTTTAGCAGCGAGAATCTGGAATCTGAAGATATTTACAAAAGCCAGTATGTCATCTGGAGTAATTATGATTATGGATTTGAGGATTGTGATTTAGAAGCTTTTCAGTTGTCGTCTTATGTACTGGAGCACCTTGGAATCGAAACGGGAGTCATAAACCGTTACCATCAGAAGTATAAGGATTCGGAACAATACCTGGAAAAACTGACCATGCTGGAGTATGATGTTCTTTATGGGGATAAGAAGGTATATGATTATCAGGAGATTTATACACCAGTCAGATTGCAGATGGGAATTAGGGAAATCAAAATAAATAAAGCGTATAATTATAATGAACGAATCTGTGTGGAAGGTACGAATTTTAATAAATACAGTTTTGTGTTAATTAATGGAAAAGAGTATGAGACAGAATGTATTAATCCCCATACTCTTGTCGTGGAAAACGTAAGACTTGAGGATGGGGATGTGGTAACGGTCGTACAGCATGGGGAAGACGGTCTGGTTTTAAGTACAACCAGTGAATTTACTTATCATCCGGAATGATTCCGTTTAATTTTATCATGGCACGCGGGATGGAATCCCTGGAATTTTTCCAGGGAGCATCTGCGTTGCGGTAATCAAATTTTTCAATAAACCAGGCAAGGTCATCACGGACCCGTTCCATGTTGGAAAGGTAAAGCTGCCTGGTTAAGGATGTGAATTCGTCCAGTTCAGAGCCCCTTAAATGTTCCGGGGCTTTTTGTATGAGAATCATGAAATGTTCATTGCAAAAACCAAGGGAGTTTTTGTATCGCTCACGAAACTGTTCATCGGATTTCCAAAGATAGAAAATGGTATCAATGTATCGCGTAAATACATTATTAATCCGGTCACAAACAAAGCAGGAGGAATTTAGTCTGTTAAGATAGGAGACAATAGGAATTTCAGAATCTTCCTTGCCTGTGTTTTTCTTAAACAACCCTTTCTTTTCAGTGGATTTTTCTGAAAGAGGGGCAGTATCTTTCAGGATACGGTCAAAATGGGTCTTTAATATGAGGGAAATCCCCAGTTTGTTGCCGGATGCATAAATCATGTTCATGTGTTTCTGGCAGAATCCTTTTTTATCAGTCTGCATTCTGGTGTCATCTTCCATGTAGCTTGGCCCCATGGTATATTCAATGGCATTATCTTCCAGTGTTTTATACATCTGGCAGATGGGACATTCACAGCCGCTTGAGAAAGCATCATTTACAGGAATGGCATAAAGTTTTTCTTTCATGGT